>NZ_DLMU01000014.1:202551-208762 GCF_002479375.1 Comamonas sp. UBA7528 | reverse complement strand
CCCCCGCCGGTGCAGGCGGTCAGTTGAAGGAACCGATGCGCTTGAGGTTGCCGAAATTCATCCAGACAAAGAAGGCCTTGCCGACGATGTTCGCATCCGGCACAAAACCCCAGTAGCGCGAGTCCAGCGAGTTGTCGCGGTTGTCGCCCATCACGAAGTAGTGGCCTTCGGGCACTTTGCAGGTCACGCCTTCCACGCTGTAGGTGCAGTTCTCCCGGTACGCGTAGTTGCTGGCACCCTGGACAAAGGCCGGCACGCCCTGGGTGTTGAGCAGGCGGTGTGGCAACAGGCCCAGGGTTTCCTCGTACTGGTTGAAGTAGCGCATGGCGTCTTCATCGAAGAAATCGGGCAGGTCCTTGGTCGGCACCGGCTGACCGTTGATCGTCAGGCGCTTGTTCAGGTAGGCCACGGTGTCACCGGGCACGCCCACCACACGCTTGATGTAGTCCAGCGAGGGCTGGGGCGGGTAGCGGAACACCATCACATCGCCCCGTTCTGGCGTCTTGCCTTCGATGACCTTGGTGTTGAGCACCGGCAGGCGCACACCGTAGGTGAACTTGTTCACCAGGATCAGGTCCCCCACCAGCAGCGTGGGAATCATCGAACCCGAAGGGATCTTGAACGGCTCGAACAGGAAGGAGCGCAGGATGAACACCACGGCGATCACCGGGAACAGGCCAGCCGTCCAATCCAGCCACCAGGGCTGGACCAGGGCTTTTTGCTGGCCTTCGGTGGTGTCCACATCGACCTTGGCAATGCCCATGCGTTCCAGTTCGGCGCGGCGTGCCGTGGCGGCATCGGCCAGGGCCTGTGCCACTTTCTTGCGGCGCGGCCAGAAATACAGGCGCTCGGCCAGCCAGTAGGCACCGGTCACCACCGTGGCCAGAAACATCAGCAGGGCGAAATTGCCTTCGATCGCACCCGTGTACCAGGCGCCCACATAGCCTACGAAAGCCGCCAGGACGGCGGCTGTGATCCATTGCATGGCTTGCATCAATCCTCCACTTGCAGGATGGCCAGGAAAGCCTCCTGCGGCACTTCCACCGAGCCGATCTGCTTCATGCGCTTCTTACCGGCCTTCTGCTTCTCGAGCAACTTGCGCTTGCGGGTGATGTCGCCGCCGTAGCACTTGGCCAGCACGTTCTTGCGCATGGCCTTGACGGTTTCACGGGCGATGATGTTGGCGCCGATCGCTGCCTGGATCGCCACGTCGAACATCTGGCGGCTGATGATTTCTCGCATCTTGGCTACCACGGCACGACCGCGGAAAGTGGCCTGCGAGCGGTGCACGATGATGGACAACGCATCGACCTTCTCGCCGTTGAGCAGGATGTCGACCTTCACCACGTCCGAGGCGCGGTACTCCAGGAACTCGTAGTCCATGGAGGCATAGCCGCGCGACACGGACTTGAGCTTGTCGAAGAAGTCCAGCACGATTTCGCCCAGCGGCATTTCATAGGTCAGCATGACCTGACGACCGTGGTAGGCCATGTTCTTCTGCACGCCGCGCTTCTGGTTGGCCAGCGTCATCACCGGGCCGACATAGTCTTGCGGCATGTACAGGTGCACGGTCACGATGGGCTCGCGGATTTCTTCCATGCGCCCCTGATCGGGCATCTTGGAAGGGTTTTCCACCTGGATGACTTCGCCGTCGGCCTTGACCACTTCGTACACCACGCTGGGGGCGGTGGTGATCAGGTCCTGGTCGAACTCGCGCTCCAGGCGTTCCTGCACGATTTCCATGTGCAGCAGGCCCAGGAAGCCGCAGCGGAAGCCAAAGCCCAGCGCTTGCGAAACTTCGGGTTCGTACTGCAGTGCCGCATCGTTGAGCTGCAGCTTTTCCAGCGCATCGCGCAGCTGGTCGTATTCGCTGGCCTCGGTCGGGTACAGACCGGCAAACACCTGGGGCTTGACTTCCTTGAAGCCAGGCAGCGCCTTCTCGGCCGGGCCCAGGTTGTTGGGCAGCTTCTTTTCCAGCGTGACGGTATCGCCCACCTTGGCGGCCTTCAACTCCTTGATGCCGGCAATGATGTAGCCCACTTCACCGGCCTTGAGCGCATCGCGCGGCTGGTTGGCAGGGGTGAACACACCGATGTTGTTGGCTTCATAGGCTGCGCCAGTGGCCATCATCTTGAAGCGCTCGCCCTTCTTGAGCTGACCATCGACCACGCGCACCAGCATCACGACGCCCACATAGGGGTCGAACCAGCTGTCCACGATCATGGCGCGCAGCGGCGCATCAGGGTTGCCCTTGGGCGCCGGCACCTTGGCCACAATGGCTTCCAGAATCTCGTCGATGCCCATGCCGGTCTTGGCCGAGCAGGGAATCGCATCGGTCGCGTCAATGCCGATCACGTCTTCGATCTCGGCCTTGGCGTTGTCCGGATCGGCATTGGGCAGATCCATCTTGTTGAGCACGGCAAACACCTCGACCCCCAGGTCGAGTGCGGTGTAGCAGTTGGCCACGGTCTGGGCTTCCACGCCCTGCGAGGCATCCACCACCAGCAGACCGCCTTCACAGGCCGACAGCGAACGCGAGACCTCGTACGAGAAGTCCACGTGGCCGGGGGTGTCGATCAGGTTGAGGTTGTAGACCTTGCCATCCTTGGCCTTGTACTGCAGCGCAGCCGTCTGCGCCTTGATGGTGATGCCACGTTCTTTCTCGATGTCCATCGAGTCCAGCACCTGGGCTTCCATATCGCGCTCGGCCAAGCCGCCACAACGCTGGATCAAGCGGTCGGCCAACGTGGACTTGCCATGGTCGATGTGCGCAATGATGGAGAAATTACGGATGTGATTCATCAACGAAAAGCGTCTTGGTAACTTAAATGAATGTGGCGCGCACAAGGCAAGAAAAAAGGGCGCGTCGACTCTGACGCGCCCTGAACCAACAATCTTGGGCAACTGCGATGGTTGGGCTGCTGATTGTAGGCAAAAGCCCTCTGCAAAAGCACCGTTTTTGCTGTCTGGCGGCTCAGCGCCAGCGATGCAGCAAAACTAACCACAGCTTATCCACAATTGCGGTTCAGCGGAAATTCGCTGCCGGCAATGCCCGTCAGCTCCTAGCACCGCAGCAAGCACCCGCTCGCGACGGCACCTGTGCGCCGGACTAGGGATTCTACCCAAGCGACCACCTTGCGCTCACGGGCATTCCCAGTCCCCTTGGAACGGCATGGCAGCCGGCCCCAGGCACCCACTTCAGCGGGCCGGTCGCACCAGCACGTACTGTGCCCACTCACCGCGGCGCACCAGCATGTTGACTGGCTTGTTCTTGTCGGCCTTGCTCAGCGCCGCCTCGAAGCCCTTGGCATCGGCCACCTCGGTATTGGCAACGGACAGCACCACATCGCCTTCGCGCAGACCGGCGCGGGCCGCGGCATCGGCCACACTGACAATGCGCACGCCGCCCTTGACGTTCAGCTCCTTCTTCTGCGCGGCCGTCAGGTCGGCCACCACCAGGCCCAGCGACTTTGCGCTGGCCGTCGCAGCGCTGCTGCTCTCAGCCTTCTTGCGCGCGGCCACGGCCTCGTCGGGCTCGACCTCGGCAATGGTGATGGACAGGTCCTTGCTGCTGCCCCGGCGGAACACGGTGACCGTGCCCTTGACGCCCGGCTTGGTGTTGCCCACCAGGCGCGGCAGGTCGGAGACCTTGTCGATGTCCGTGCCGTTGTACTTGATGATCACGTCCCCGGCCTCCACGCCGGCCTTGGCGGCGGGCGAACCGGCTTCCACCGCCGAGACCAGGGCGCCGCGCGGCTTGCCCAGGCCGATGGATTCCGCCACCTCCTTGGTCACCGAACCGATCTGTACGCCGATGCGGCCACGCGTGACCTTGCCAGTGGAGCGCAGCTGGTCGCTCACGCGCACGGCTTCGTCAATCGGAATCGCAAAGCTGATGCCCATGAAACCGCCGGAGCGCGAATAGATCTGGCTGTTGATGCCCACCACCTCGCCGCGCAGGTTCAACAGCGGCCCGCCCGAATTGCCGGGGTTGATGGCCACGTCCGTCTGGATGAACGGCAGGTAGTCACCGGTATCGCGCTGCTTGGCCGACACAATGCCGGCCGTCACCGAGTTTTCCAGGCCGAAGGGCGAGCCAATGGCCATCACCCACTCGCCCACCTTGAGGCGGCTCACATCGCCGATCTTGACTGCGGGCAGGCCCTTGGCGTCGATCTTGACCACGGCCACATCGGTGCGCTTGTCGCTGCCCACGATCTTGGCCTTGAACTCGCGCTTGTCGGTCAGCGTGACGATGACTTCGTCCGCATCTTCGACGACGTGGGCATTGGTCATCACATAGCCATCGCCGGTCAGGATGAAGCCCGAGCCCACACCGCTGGGCTGGGATTCGCCATCCCCGTCGCCGCCCGGACCGGGGCGCTGCGGCTGCTTGGGAATATTGGGTACCGGCAGGCCGAAGCGGCGGAAGAACTCCAGCATGTCCTCGTCCATGCCCAGTGCCGATCCGCCGCCATTGCCACGGGCAGCCACCTTTTCGGTGGTGCGGATGTTGACCACCGAGGGGCCGACAAGGTCGACCAAGGCGGTGAAATCGGGCAGACCGCTGACCACGGGCGCAGCCGACGCTGCGGGCGCCGACGCGACCGGACTGGGGGCTGCGGCCTGTGCCTGGGCCAGCGGTAGATTCCAGGCGGCACCGCCTGCCACGGCGGCCGCGATCAAGGCCGCCACACTCAAGGCTGGCAGGGTTTTGCGTTGCATTGCGGGCATCTTCATCCTTTCCAAGGCGCTCTATCTCGCTATCAGATTGCCTGTTTGGAAAGGCATCCGTGCGATTGGTTCCCACCATCATGCACTGAAGCGCGGCGGACGCTGTGGGCCGAATACACAAAAAAATGAGCGCCTTGGGCGCTCATTTCATGTTCCGCATCGGATTTTCAGTTTGAAAAGCCCTGCGCATCAGCGCAGGAAGCTATCAAAACACAAGCAATCCCAGTCTGCTCCGGGCAGATCAATGGCGGTTGGCCGCTGGCACCGGGGTGCTGGCGAAGCTGGCATTGCGCAGAAAGTCGGCCGGCATCTGCAGCGATGCCTTGCTGCCGAACTGGCGGTGCGCGGCCAGCAGCTCATCCAGACGCGGGTCACGCAGAATCACTTCCGAGCCATTGCCGGTGGCCACGGCAATCACCGAGCCATCGGTCTGGGGTATGGACATCATCGGGGCGCCGGGCGTGCCCTGCGCCAGCTGCACGCTGGCCTGGCTGGCGGCCGGCGCCTGGGCCAGCTGGCTGCCAGTGCCGGCCGGCACCACCACCAGATTCCAGCCCATGGCCGCCACGGCCGCCACAGAGGCAAAGCCGGCAGCGACCTTCCAGCGGAACACCGAGGCATTGGCCACCGGATCGCGCACCAGGCTCTGCACGGCAGCGGTCATGGGCAGTTGGGCCGGGGCCAACTGCTGCAGCGCGGCGGATTGCAGCGACAGCGGTGGCTCCTGGGCCAACTGGGCACGCAAACCGCTCAGCAGATCGTGCTGGCTGTGGTGGGCCAGCTCGGGCGAGCGCAGCACATCGCCCACCAGGTGGTAGAGCTGCCAGCTGGCATGGCCTTCGCCTTCTTCGGCCCACGCCACCGCCTGGCTCAGTTCATCGCCATACAGCTCGCCATCGACCAGCGCCGACAGCAATTCCTTGTTTTTCAGATCGTCCGTCATGGGGTTACCTGCTCACTTGGGCTCGCGCCTTCCATGTGTTCAACACCACCCTCACCACCGCTTGCCCGATTGGCGCTCCAGCAGCGGCTTGACGCGTGCGGAGATGGCCTCGCGGGCTCGGAAGATGCGCGAACGCACGGTTCCGATGGGACAACCCATGACAGTGGCAATTTCTTCGTAGCTCAGCCCTTCGATCTCGCGCAGCGTGACCGCCTGGCGCAAATCCTCGGGCAAAGCATCCATCGCGGCGTTCACGGCAGCTGCAATTTCCTGCGCCGCCAGCACCGTCTCGGGAGTCTCCTCGTTGATTGGTTCGTTTCCGGGCCGAGAAGTTTCATCCTCGTCGTCGGAGGTTTGTAACGCGCTCTCGGTGACCACCGGATTGCGCTTCATGTCCAGCAGCGCCTTCTTGGCCGTGTTCACCGCAATCCGGTACAGCCAGGTGTAGAACTGCGCCTCGCCCCGAAACTGGTGCAGGGCCCGGTAGGCGCGCAGAAAGGTTTCCTGGGCGATGTCCTGGACCAGATCGGTGTC
>NZ_DLMU01000014.1:0-202290 GCF_002479375.1 Comamonas sp. UBA7528 | reverse complement strand
CAGATCGGTGTCAGAAGGTGCGGGAGGAGGTGCGACGTGGGGGCTCATGCAGCGAGGGAAAGGTCAGACCGCAGACTCCGTCTGGCGGAACACGGTGGCCGCCGAATATACAGCACGCCGCCAATCCCCCCAACGCCAGGGTGCGCTGCGCTGCAGCAGCCAGGCGTGCTGCCAGCGTCCATCTGCACCACGCCAGGCCAGCAGCACAGCGGTTTGCAGGTCGATGCGCAGCTGCAGGGCCTCCAGCGGCTGGGGCTCCACCTCCCCCTGGGCCTGCCACCACCAGGCACCTCCATCCCATTGCAGCATCCCGCGTGGCGCGGCACGCCAGGCGTGCCACTGGGCGCCGCCGGCGGCCAGCCACAGCATGGCCGCCGCCCCCTGCACGGCAGCGGGCTGGGGCGCGCTGTACCGCCACCAGGCCAGCAGCACGGCGCCCGCCAGCAGCCACAGCAGCCCTCCGAGGTAGCCGGGCAGCCGGTGGCGTTCCACGGGATAGCGCACGGCAGGCGGCAGATGGTGTGCGGAAGGCATGGTGCCGACCATGCCACGGCGGCGCCACAAAGACAAAACCCGCAGAGCCGTTTGATCGGCCTGCGGGTGATGGGCGTTTCAGGAGCGGAGCTCCCGGGTGCCAGGGACTGACAATCCGATCAGATGCGCTTGAAGATCAGCGAGCCGTTGGTACCACCAAAGCCGAAGTTGTTCTTCAGGGCCACATCGATCTTGGCATCGCGTGCCACATTGGCGCAGTAGTCCAGATCGCAGCCGGGGTCCTGGTTGTCCAGGTTGATGGTCGGCGGGATCTTCTGATCGTGCAGCGCCATCACGGTGAACACGCTTTCCACGCCGCCCGCACCGCCCAGCAAGTGCCCGGTCATGGACTTGGTGGAGCTGACCACGGTCTTGAACGCGGCATCGCCCAGCGCTGCCTTGATGGCATTGCTTTCGTTCTGGTCGCCCAGAGGGGTCGAGGTGCCGTGGGCATTCAGATAGTTGATCTGGTCCGGATTCACACCGGCATTGCGCATGGCGTTCAACATGGCGCGGCGCGGACCGTCCATATTGGGCGCCGTCATGTGACCGGCATCGGCACTCATGCCGTAGCCGCTCAGCTCTGCGTAGATCTTGGCGCCACGGGCCTTGGCGTGCTCGTACTCTTCCAGCACCAGCACACCAGCGCCCTCGCCCAGCACGAAGCCGTCGCGGTCCTTGTCCCAGGGACGAGAGGCTGCGGTGGGGTCGTCATTGCGGGTCGACAGGGCACGCATGGCAGCAAAGCCGCCCACGCCCAGCGGGGACACCGTGGCTTCGGTACCACCGGCCACCACGATGTCGGCGTCGCCGTACTCGATCATGCGCCCGGCTTCGCCGATGCAGTGCAGGCCGGTCGTGCACGCTGTCACCACGGACAGGTTCGGACCCTTGAAGCCAAAGCGCATGGAAACGTGACCGGCCACCATGTTGATGATGGAAGCGGGCACGAAAAATGGGGTGATGCGTCGGGGCCCCCGGTTCGAGAGCTCAATCTGAGTGTTCTCGATCAGGGGCAAGCCCCCGATACCGGACCCGAGCACGCAACCGATGCGGGTCGCAAGGTCGTCGGACAGGGCCTCGCCCGTAGGCAGACCCGCATCCTTCACAGCCTGTTCCGCAGCCGCGATGCCATAGTGAATGAAGGTGTCCATGGAGCGCGCATCCTTGGCGCTCATGTAATCCTCCACGTTGAATCCCTTGACCTCACCTGCGATGCGGCACGAAAAATTCGTGGCATCAAACTTGGTGATATGGCCAATGCCGGACTTGCCGGCCAAAAGATTGGCCCAGGCCTCAGCAACCGTGTTACCCACGGGACTGATGCAACCCAGGCCGGTCACGACAACGCGACGACGGCTCATGCGTTCAAACCTTATTCTTATCGCTCGGTGCGCTCAAAAGGGCTTAGCCCTTTTGGTGGGTATTGGCGTAGTCGATGGCGTTTTGCACCGTCGTGATCTTTTCAGCGTCTTCATCGGGGATTTCGATGCCGAATTCATCTTCCAGGGCCATCACCAGTTCGACCGTGTCCAGGGAGTCAGCGCCCAGATCAGCCACGAAGGCCTTTTCGCTGGTCACTTGGGACTCTTCAACGCCGAGTTGTTCAGCAATGATTTTTTTGACACGTGCTTCGATATCGCTCATGGTTTCCCTCAGGGGGTTGTGAATGAACCCGCGATTCTAGCCGGTTCGGGGAATCTCCCTTCATCCGGCTTGCCGTCGCGAGGAAACGGCATAACTTTCGTTATTTACATGTACATGCCGCCATTGACAGCCAATTCCTGGCCTGTCACATAGCCGGCACCTGCAGAGGCCAGATAGGCCACTGCGTTTGCAATGTCGGAAGGCTGGCCCAGCTTGCCCAGAGGGATCTGTGCGGACAAGGCCTTTTGCTGCTCTTCTGGGAGCACTGCAGTCATATCTGTCGCAATGAAACCGGGTGCCACACAGTTCACGGTGATACCGCGGCTGCCCAGCTCGCGGGCCAGAGCGCGCGTCATGCCGGCCACGCCAGCCTTGGCTGCAGCATAGTTGGCCTGACCGGCGTTGCCCATGCCGCCCACCACGCTGGTGATGCTGATGATGCGGCCGAAACGCTGCTTCATCATCGGGCGAATAGCCGCGCGGCTGAGTCGGAATACGGCCTTCAGGTTGGTATCAACCACGGCGTCCCAATCGTCATCCTTCATGCGCATGGCCAGGGTGTCGCGGGTGATGCCGGCATTGTTGATCAGCACGTGCAGGCCGCCCTGGTTCTTGGCAATGTCGTCCACCAGCGCGTCCACGCCAGCAGCGTCGTTCACATCCAGCTTTACGCCACGGCCGCCCAGAGGGGCCAGGGCCGCGCTGATGCGGGCTGCGCCGTCGTCCGAAGTGGCAGTGCCGATCACGGTATAGCCGCGGGCGGCCAGTTCCTGGGCAATGGCGGCGCCGATGCCACGGGTGGCACCGGTCACCAGGGCCACTTGGCCGGGGGTGGTCGTCTCTGTCATGCGAGCAATTCCTTCACTTCTGCCAGTGTGGCAGGGTCATACAGGGCAACGCCTGTCAATTCCGCATCAATGCGCTTGGTCATGCCGCCCAGCACCTTGCCGGGGCCGCACTCCACCAGGGTGGTGATGCCGCGGGCCTTGATGGCCTGCACGCATTCCACCCAGCGCACCGGGCCGAAAGCCTGGCGATACAGGGCGTCGCGAATGGCATCGGCGTCCGTTTGCACGGTCACGTCGATGTTGTTGATCACGGGGATCTGGGGCGCTTGCAGCTCCAGCGCAGCCAGTGCCAGCTTCAGCTTTTCGGCGGCAGGCTTCATCAGGCTGGAGTGGAACGGTGCCGACACCGGCAGCGGCAGTGCACGCTTGGCACCCGCCGCCTTGACGGCCACGCTGGCGGCTTCCACGGCGGCCTTGGATCCGGCGATCACGGTCTGACCGGGGTCGTTGAAGTTCACCGCCTCCACCACCTCGGCACCGCCGAGCTGGGCCGTCACTTCCGCGCAGACGGCCTTGACCTTGTCGGCCTCCAGACCCAGCACGGCGGCCATGGCGCCCACGCCCACGGGCACGGCTTCCTGCATGGCAGCGGCGCGCAGGCGCACCAGCGGAGCAGCCTGGGCCAGCGTCAGCACGCCGGACGCCACCAGGGCGGAATATTCACCCAGGGAATGGCCGGCTACGGCAGCAGGCAGCGTGCCGCCTTCGGCACGCCACACGCGCCAGGCGGCCACGGCGGCCACCAGCATTACGGGCTGGGTGTTGGTCGTCAGGGCCAGCGCTTCCTTGGGGCCGCCGTGGATCAGGGCGCCCACGTCTTCGCCCATGGCGTCAGAGGCTTCCTTCAGCGTCTGGGCCACCACCGGGTGGTCGCCCCAGGCATCCAGCATGCCCACGGACTGCGAGCCCTGGCCGGGAAAGACGAATGCAAATTGCGTCATGTGTTGGTCACTCAATAGGGGTAAAACAGGTTCTGGCGCGCTCAATGAGCACTTCAGACACTACATTTTCAGGAGTACTGCACCCCAGGTGAAACCACCGCCCACGCCTTCGAGCAGGACGTTCTGGCCTTTTTGCACCTGACCATTGCGCACAGCATGGTCCAGCGCCAGCGGAATCGACGCCGCCGAGGTGTTGCCGTGCTCTCCCACCGTGACCACCACCTTGTCCATGGGCAGCTTCAGCTTGCGGGCCGTGCTTTGCATGATGCGGATATTGGCTTGGTGCGGAATCAGCCAGTCGATGTCGGCCTCGGTCATGCCGGCCTTGTCCAGCGTGGCACGTGCGGCTTTCTCCAGCACGCCCACGGCCAGCTTGAAGACAGCCTGGCCGTCCATGGTCAGCATGGGCGAGCCCAGGATCTCGCCACCCGACACATGGCCGGGCACGCACAGAATGTCCACATGGCTGCCGTCGGCGTGCAGATCACTGGCCAGGATACCGGGCTCTTCGGAGGCTTCCACCACCACGGCGCCGGCACCGTCACCAAACAGCACGCAGGTGGTGCGGTCGTTGAAATTCAGGATGCGGCTGAACACTTCCGCGCCCACCACCAGCACGCGACGGGCAGAGCCCGAGCGGATCATGGCATCGGCCACGGTCAAAGCATAGACAAAGCCGCTGCACACCGCCTGCACGTCAAAGGCAGGGCAGCCGTTGGTGATGCCCAGCTTGTGCTGCAGGATGGCGGCCGTCGAAGGAAACACCATATCCGGGGTGGACGTGGCGACAATGATCAGGTCCAGGTCTTGCGCCGTAATGCCTGCGGCTTCCAGCGCATTGCGGCTGGCTTCCAGCGCCAGATCGCTGCTACCCACCTCGGGAGCGGCAAAGTGGCGGGCATGGATGCCCGTGCGCTCGACGATCCATTCGTCCGAGGTTTCAATGCCGCGCTGGGCCAGCTCCGCCGCCAAGTCGTTGTTGGTCAGGCGGCGGGGAGGCAGGTAGCTGCCGGTGCCGGTAATGCGTGCGTAACGTGTCATGCGGAGGCTCACTCAGGGCTGCCCGTGGTTCCAGCGGCTGGCGCAGCAACGGCAGGCACCAGCAAAGGGGCCGCAGTCGCAATCCGGGCCCGGACACGGTCAAGCAGGTTGTTGCGGGCCGCATCATACGCACGATTGAGCGCATGCTCAAAAGCGATCGCATCGGCCGAGCCATGGCTTTTGAACACCAGGCCACGCAAGCCCAACAGGGCAGCACCATTGTACCGACGGTGATCCATACGCTTCATCAGCGCAGATAGCACGGGATAGGCAATGATGGCGGCGAATTTCGTGAAGATGTTGCGCTTGAATTCCGACTTCAAGCCTCCCACGATCATGCTGGCCACACCTTCGCTGGCCTTCAGGGCCACATTTCCCACGAAGCCGTCACACACCACGATGTCCACTGGCCCTTTGTAAATGTCGTTACCTTCTACATTGCCGTAGAAATTCAGGGCCTTGGCCTCGCCGGCCGCACGCAGCAATTCGCCGGCGCGCTTGATGGTTTCATTGCCTTTGATGGCTTCTTCACCAATATTGAGCAAGCCCACCGACGGCTCGCCACCGGAGGCGCTCTCATGCAAGGCACTCACCAGGGCGGTGCCCATGACGGCAAATTGCAGCAGGTGTTCGGGCGTGCAGTCCACATTGGCACCCAGGTCCAGCACCGTGGTGGCGCCGCCTTTTTCATTGGGCATCTGGGTGGCAATGGCCGGGCGGTCGATGCCTTCCAGGGTCTTGAGCAGGTAGCGCGACACGGCCATCAGCGCCCCGGTATTGCCGGCCGACACCGCCGCCTGGGCGATGCCATCCTTGACCTGCTGGATGGCCACACGCATCGAAGAATCCTTCTTCTTGCGCAGCGCCACCTCCACCGGGTCGTCCATGGCCACCACTTCGCTGGCCCCCACCACCGTGGCACGGGGGTGCGCAAACGACTGCAGGCTCTCCGCACGCCCCACCAGCAAGAGCTGGGCATCAGAGTGGGAATCCAGAAACTGGCGGCATGCGGCCAGCGTGACACGGGGGCCGTGATCGCCACCCATGCAGTCAACTGCCAAAGTGATCATGAAGGAAAGGTGCGCAGGCCTGAGCGGCAGACCGAAACCGTAACACGCCAGGGGTGTTCAAAAAACGCAAAAGCCCGTGCTACCAGAAGTAGCGACGGGCCTTGCGGGGGTCCGAGACGCTAGTTTAGGCTTCGGACTTGTTCTTCAGCACCTGACGGCCGCGGTACACGCCGTTGGGGCTGATGTGGTGGCGCAAGTGGGTTTCACCGGTGGTGGCTTCCACTGCGATACCAGGCACATTCAGTGCATTGTGCGAACGGTGCATGCCGCGCTTGGAAGGAGACTTTTTGTTTTGCTGAACAGCCATGATGGCTCCTGAGTCTGAAAAGGGTTGGTGACATGGCCTGCGCGACAGGCGCATGCCCTAAAAATACGCGATCAGCCCATTAAAGACACGAGGGGGTTTCGCGCGAAGCCCTAGAGTATAGCGCAAACGTTATCAACAGCGTTATGCAATGAATAACCAGTGTCTTGGGCAGGCCACGCTGCCGATCGAAGATCGCTTCAGCAGCGCAGGCTTCTGAACGGAGAACGCCTCCAATCAGTCCGAGGCGCCATTCTTGCGCAAGCCTTGCAACACCGCAAACGGGTTGGGCTTTTCCTCGCTGGCCTGCTCGAAATCAGCGTCGCTGGACTGCATGGGCAGCTCCTGCGGGCAGACGTCGTGGCGTGGCACCAGGGGCAGCGCCATCAGCAGCTCGTCCTCGATCAACGCATGCAGATCGAAGTCGCGGCTCAGCGCCAACAGATCTTCTTCGGCTTCGTCGTCCAGGGCGTCGGCCGTGGCCTCGTCCGCCACAAAGCGGAAGGAACGGTCCACCTCCAGCGGCATGGGGTCCAGCTGCAGGCAGCGCTGGCAGGTCAGCGGCAACCCGGTATCGACCGTCAGGTGCAGCCAGATATGGCTGGCACCGCCGGATTCGGCACGCAGCTCGCCCTCGGCGCTCCAGTGCACCTGCAGCCCTTCGACAGGGCCTTCGGCGTCCTGCGCCAGTCGTGTGTATCGTGACAGCGGATCAATGCCTGTCAGCGTGGCGCCCGCTTGGGCAAACGCCTTCACATCAAGGTGATCCGGAGAGAAATCCTTGCTCATGGCGGCAGTGTAAGAGAATCCTTGCATGCCTGAATCCCCTGCTTCTTCCGCCCCTGTGGCCCGCTCGCTGATCCTGGGCTCCACCTCGCGCTACCGCCGCGAGCTGCTGGAGCGCCTGCAATACCCTTTCACCACCGCCTCGCCCGATGTGGACGAGACACCCCACCCCGGCGAAGCCTCGCGCGACCTGTCGCTGCGCCTGGCACTGGCCAAAGCCCATGCCGTGGCCCACCAGCACCCGGAAGCCATCATCATCGGCTCTGACCAGGTGGCCGACCTGAACGGTCAGCCCTTGGGCAAGCCGCTGACGCACGAACGCGCCGTGGCCCAGCTGCGCCAGATGCGCGGCCAGACCGTGCGCTTCTATACGGCCCTGGCCGTGGTATGCCAGGCCACCGGCATGGCGCACAGCGACATCGCCGAGGTGGGCGTGCGCTTTCGCGACCTGACGGACGCCGAGATCGAACGCTATCTGCTGGCCGAAAAGCCGTATGACTGCGCCGGCAGCGCCAAGAGCGAGGGCCTGGGCATCAGCCTGCTGGACGCGATCGACAGCGATGACCCCACCGCGCTGATCGGCCTGCCGCTGATCCGCACCTGCCGCATGCTGCGTGCTGCCGGACTGGTGCTGCCATGAGCGCCGCCGCCACGCCGGGGCGCCTGTATCTGGTACCCGCCCCCCTGGATTTTGGCTGCGACAGCCAGAGCCCGCTGACCGACGTGCTGCCCGAGCTGACGCTGCGCACGGCCGCACGCCTGACCCACTGGGTGAGCGAAAACGCCAAAAGCTGCCGCGCCTACCTGAAGCGGGTGGATGCCCTGTTCCCGCTGGCGGCCCCGCTGCAGGCCCAGGCGATCCAGGAACTCCCGCGTGAAGCCCACAAAAAAGGGGACCACGGCGGCAAAGGCAGCGCCCAGTTTGACGCCAAGGCCCTGCTGGCACCGGCACTGGCCGGCCACGACATGGGTCTGGTCAGTGAAGCCGGCATGCCGGCCGTGGCCGACCCTGGCAGCTCCATCGTGCGCGCTGCCCACGACCTGGGCATTACCGTGGTGCCGCTGATCGGACCGGTGTCGCTGCTGCTCAGCCTGGCCGCCAGCGGCCTGAACGGCCAGAACTTTGCTTTTGTGGGCTACCTGCCCCAGGATGCCGCACCGCGCGCCCAGCGCATCAAGGAACTGGAAGGCCTGAGCCAGCGCCTGAACCAGGCCCAGCTGTTCATCGAGACTCCCTACCGCAACCCCGCCCTGTGGCAGGCCTTGCTGCAGAGCCTGCAGCCCGCTACCCGCCTGGTGGTCGCCAGCGGCCTGACACTGGAGAGCGCCAGCGTGCAGTCCAGAACCGTGCGCGACTGGAAAAAGCTGGACCATGTGCCCGACAAGCACACGCCCGTGGTGTTTGCCCTGGGGCAGTAAGCACGGCAACCAGCCCCCCAGAAGACCAAAGCGCCTTCAGGCCCTCCACCCAGGCTTCCAGGAAATTTCACCCTGGAACCCTTGCAGAGAGCGCTGAAGGCGCTTTTTTCTAGAAACCCTGGCAGCAGGCTATCAACGGATGGCCGGAGCCATGCCGCGCACCGCACTCACCGCGCCACCGCCAATGGCGGCGCCAAAGCGCTTGGCCAGACGTTCGGCGATGTTGTCGCGGCGCGTGTAGTCGATCACCTCTTCGGCCTTGACGATCTCACGCGCCACATAGTCCAGGCTACCCAGCTTGTCGGCCAGTCCCAGGTCAATGGCCTGCTGACCGGTCCAGAACAGGCCGCTGAAGGTCTCATCCGTCACCTTCAGGCGGTCTCCGCGCCCGCGCTTGACCACGTCAATGAACTGCTGGTGGATCTGGCCCAGCATCGTTTCCGCAAAGCCGCGCTGCTTCTCGGTCAGCGGACTGAAGGGATCGAGGAAGCCCTTGTTCTCGCCCGCCGTCAGCAGACGGCGCTCCACGCCCACCTTCTGCATCACTTCGGTGAAGCCAAAGCCGTCCATCAGCACGCCGATGCTGCCAACGATGCTGGCCTTGTCGACAAAAATCTCATCCGCAGCCGATGCGATGTAGTACGCCGCCGAAGCGCAGCTTTCCTCGACCACCGCATAAATCGGCTTCTGGTGGATGGCCTTGAGGCGCACGATCTCGTCGGTGATCATGCCGGCCTGCACCGGACTGCCGCCCGGCGAGTTGATCAACAGCACCAGCGCCTGGGCACCCTGGTCCTCCAGCGCACTGCGCATGGCGGCGATCACGAATTCGGCACTGGCGTCGGCACCCGAGGCGATTTCACCCTTGATGTCCACCACGGCGGTGTGCGGACCGGACACGGCGGCCGTCGACACCTCTTTGGACAGCAACGCCCACAGCAGTGCCAGCCCCAGAATCAGCCAGGAAAAGCGCCAGAACAGGCGCCAACGGCGGGCGCTGCGCTGCTCGTTGAGCGAGGCGAAGGCCAGCTTTTCCAGCAGATCGCGCTCCCAGCCCGGCGGCTGGGCCTGGGCTGCCGCAGCGGATGCGGTCGGCGTCTCGGGCACGGCAGCGCGCGCCCACAGGTCTTGGCCGGGCAGTGCGGAAGAAGGGTCGGAACCCGGTGTACCGGGCGTCTGCGGTGAACTCATCTCAAAACTCGATAGGTTGCAGGTTGTGGGCAGTATGCCAGTGCACCACCCCGTCGCTCTCGCTCAGTGCGATCGGCACCAGACGGCCGCCGCGGCAGGGCCCGCCTGCGCACAGCCCGGTATGGGGTTCATACACCGCGCCATGGGTGGAGCACAGCAGCCATTCGCCGCTGTCGTCGAGAAAGCGGTCGGCCTCATGGTCCATTTCCATGGGGATGTGGGCACAGCGGTTCAGATAGCCGTAGACCACGCCGTTGTAACGAATCGCAAAACCCCGGCAGGTCTGTCCCGAAAAAACCACATCAAACGACACCCCGCGCCCGCGCTCCTGCAGATCGGTGCTGGCGCACAGGGCAATGGCAGTGTCGGGCGGCAGGGTCATGTCGCCACTATAGGGACAAAGCAGACATCAGGCGTGGGCCAGCAGCCAGGCGTGCAGATCGGCCACCGTCTGCGCCACATGCAAGGGCCCCAGGGGTGCAAAGCCTTCGCTGCCATGGGCACCATAGGCCACCGCCACGCTGGCACAGCCGGCGTTGCGGGCCATTTCCAGGTCGTGCGTGGTGTCGCCAATCATCAGCAGCCGCTCCGGCGCCACGCCGAACTCGGCCATCAGCTCGTGCAGCATCAGAGGATGGGGCTTGCCGGCTGTTTCATCGGCCGTGCGCGAACCGTCGAACACGCCTTTCAGATCCACCGTGGCCAGGGCTTCGTTCAACCCCCTGCGGCTTTTGCCCGTGGCCACCGCCAGCCAGTGGTGGCGCTCCCGCAGCGCCTGCAGCAGGGGCAGCACACCGTCAAACAGCGTCACCTGCTCCTGCTGCTGCAGATAGTGGTAGCGGTAGCGGTTGGCCAGCTCCGGGTATTTGTCCTGCGGCACATCGGGCGCCGCATGGGCCAGCGCCGGCATCAGCGCCATTCCGATCACATAGGACGCCTGGGCGTCCGACGGTACCGTCCCCCCCACATCGCGCACCGCAGCCTGGATGCTGCGGGTGATGGCGGCGGTGGAGTCGAACAAGGTGCCATCCCAGTCGAAGGCAATCAGATCGAAGCGGCGGGGCCGCACGGAAGAATCCACAGTGCTCATGCGTGCTTTCAGGCCACAAACTCGGCCAGCTCTTCGGGCAATTCTGCCCGCAGCTCAATGCGTTCGTCGGTGGCCGGGTGGTTGAACTGCAGCCGCCAGGCATGCAGGAACATGCGTTTGAGCCCCTGCTTGGGCAGTCGGCGGTTCAGATCGAAGTCCCCATATTTCTCATCCCCCACGATGCCGTGGCCTTGCGAAGCCAGGTGCACCCGGATCTGGTGGGTGCGACCGGTCTTGATGGTCACTTCCAGCAAGCTCATGGCCGGCAGGCCCTGAAGGCTGCGTGCCTCGTACTGGCTGCGCACCTTGACCAGGGTCAACGCCCGCATGGCATCCGGATCGTCGGCCGTGGTGGTGCGCACGCGGCGCTCGCCGTCCGGCAACAGGTATTTGCGCAGCGGGGTGTCGATCACCTTCTTGTTGCCAGGCCAGCTGCCCGCCACCAGGGCCAGGTAGGTCTTGCCGGTTTCGCGCTCCCGGAACTGGTCTTGCAGCTTGGTCAGCGCCGAGCGCTTCTTGGCAACCAGCAAAATGCCCGAGGTTTCGCGATCCAAGCGGTGCACCAGCTCCAAAAACTTGGCCTCCGGCCGCGCCTGGCGCAATTGCTCGATCACGCCAAAGCTGACCCCCGAGCCGCCGTGCACGGCCACGCCAGCCGGCTTGTCGATGGCGATCAGGTGCTCGTCTTCCAGCAGGATGGGAAATTCCCGTGCCGGTGCCGGGCGCTCGGCCTTTTCCTGCACCTTGTCGGACACGCGCACCGGTGGCAGCCGCACCACATCTCCCGTCTGCACCCGTGTATCGGCCGCACAACGGCCCTTGTTGATGCGGACCTCGCCGCTGCGAATGATGCGGTAGACATGGGTCTTGGGCACGCCTTTGAGGTGGCGCATCAGGAAGTTGTCCAGACGCTGGCCTGCCGATTCCTCATCGACTGCAATCAGTCGCACGGCTGCCTGTACTTGCTGTGGGGAACGGTCGGTGGCCGGTTTGCCCTCTATAATGTGTTTCACCTGCGCGACTTATTTGTAAGTGGTTGATTTTGATGGAGTTTAGTCCAGCCAGCCATTTCCCCCGTGCAGGAAGGTCGATGCCACAGGTGTTGCGCCCATGATTTCCAGGCTGACAGGCCTGACGGAGTGGCGCACCACCTGGCTGGTTGACGCATTGAAACACTGAACGGAATCTTCACGCTGGTGGTGCTGTTTGGAGCACGGTGCTCTGCACACCACCCGCCGATTAAACGTATAGCGAGCATGTGGGCTTTTCTTTCCTGGCTGGTGAGCATCACGCAACGGCACGTGCCGGTGCGGAGCGTTGCTGCCCCCGTGAAAAGCCGCCCACCGTCTTTTGTCGCCTCTGGCTCGGACCGCACACAGCGGCCGCTGCTGTATGCGCGTCTCGCTCCCTGCCCCCTGCCCTTGCCACCTTTGCTGACCTGATTCGGCACAGTTGCAACCAGGCCTCAGGCGATTCCCTTCCTTTTCGTTTCAGCGCGTCAGTCAGGCATCACGGCTCCAGCAGAGCCTGTCTTTGATTGCAAAAAATCAGGGGCGTCGCGGTGAAGCAGCGTATCGCTGCCACTGCCCGCCCCTCACGAAAAGGAAACGCATCATGAAACGGATGCTGATTAACGCGACGCAGCCTGAAGAACGCCGCCTGGCCATCGTGGACGGCCAGAAACTGCTCGACTACGAGATCGAGATCGAAGGCCGCGAACAGCGCAAGGGCAATATCTACAAAGCCGTTGTCACCCGCGTCGAACCCTCCCTGGAAGCCTGCTTCGTGGACTACGGCGAAGACCGCCACGGCTTCCTGCCCTTCAAGGAAATCTCCAAGCAGTACTTTGCCGAAGGCGTATCGCCCAGCCAGGCCCGCATCAACGATGTGATCCGCGAAGGCCAGGAACTGATTGTCCAGGTCGAAAAGGAAGAGCGCGGCAACAAGGGCGCAGCGCTGACCACCTTCATCTCGCTGGCCGGCCGCTATGTGGTGCTGATGCCCAACAACCCCCGTGGCGGCGGCGTGTCGCGCCGCATCGAGGGCGATGACCGGGCCGAGCTCAAGGAAGCCATGGACCAGCTCGAATACCCCAAGGGTATGTCGATCATTGCGCGCACCGCCGGCATCGGCCGCACCGCGCCCGAGCTGCAGTGGGACCTGAACTACCTGCTCAAGCTGTGGAGCGCTGTCGACGGCGCCGCCAAGTCGGGCAAGGGCGCTTTCCTGATCTACCAGGAATCCAGCCTGGTGATCCGCGCCATCCGCGACTATTTCAACAATGACATCGGCGACATCCTGATCGACACCGATGACATTTACGAGCAGGCCCAGCAGTTCATGGCCCACGTGATGCCGGAACATGCCGCCCGCGTGAAGCGCTACCGCGACGATGCGCCGCTGTTCAGCCGCTTCCAGATCGAGCACCAGATCGAATCGGCCTACTCGCGCACCGTGCAACTGCCTTCCGGTGGCGCCATCGTCATCGACCACACCGAAGCGCTGGTGTCCGTGGACGTGAACTCGGCCCGCGCCATCAAGGGCGGCGACATCGAGGAAACCGCCACCCGCACCAACCTGGAAGCCGCCGACGAAGTGGCCCGCCAGATGCGCCTGCGCGACCTGGGCGGTCTGATCGTGATCGACTTCATCGACATGGAAGAGTCGAAGAACCGCCGCGAAGTGGAAAACCGCCTGCGCGACGCCCTGCGCCAGGACCGTGCCCGCGTCCAGTTCGGCACCATCAGCAAGTTCGGCCTGATGGAAATGAGCCGCCAGCGTCTGAAGCCCGCCCTGAGCGAAGGTGCCCACATCAACTGCCCGCGCTGCAGTGGCTCCGGCCACATCCGCGACACCGAAAGCTCGGCGCTGCAGATTCTGCGCATCATCCAGGAAGAGTCCATGAAGGACAACACGGCCGCCGTGCACTGCCAGGTGCCTGTGGAAGTGGCTTCCTTCCTGCTGAACGAAAAGCGCACCGAAATCACCAAGATCGAACTCAAGCAGCGCGTATCGGTGATGCTCGTCCCCAACAAGACACTGGAGACGCCACACTACAAGCTGGAGCGCCTGAAGCACGACGACGCGCGTCTGGAAGACCTGGACTCCAGCTACAAGCTGGCCGATGTGGTGGAAGACCAGACCAAGGTCACCCGCCGCTCGCAAGAGCCCACCAACAAGCAGACCCCCATCATCAAGGGCGTGCTGCCCGATGTGCCGGCCCCGGTGGCCGAACCCCGCCCACCCGCAGCCAGCCGCACTGCCGCAGCAGGCCAGCGCCCGGCTGCCGCCGCTGCAGCGCCTGCGGCCAAGCCCGAGGTGCGCGAGCAAGGCTTCTTCTCCTGGCTCAAGAGCCTGTTCGGCTTTGGCGCTCCGGCAGCCCAACCGGCCACGGAAGCCGCCCCGGCCGCCAAGCCCGAAGGCCAGCGTGAGCCCCGCCGCGATGGTCGCACCGGCGAAGGCCGTGGCCGCCGCAACGAACGCGGTGGCAACCGTGGCGAACGCGGTGAACGCAGCGAAGCCGGTGAAGGCCGTGGCGAACGCAACGGCAACAGCAATGGCAACGGCCGCCGCAACGAACGCAACGGCGAAGCCCGTGCCAACCGCCCGCAGGATGGAGAGCGCACCGAGCGCGCACCGCGCCGCGAACGCGGTGAACGTCCCGAGCGTGGCGAACGTCGCGATGCCGAACAGCGCCTGTCGGCCCAGGAAGGCGTTCCGCAGAACCTGGCCGAAGGCGTGAGCCTGGACGCCGGTGCCGAGCCCGCTCGCAGCGAACGCGGTCCCCGCCGCGAACGCGGTGAACGTGGTGAAGGCCGCCAGCGTGGCGAGCGCGCAGAACGCGGCGAAGGCCGCCGCGAACGCGCCCCGGCTGTGACCCCTGAAGCCTCTGCCGCAGACGTGCTGGACAACGCCGCCACCGCCCTGCCGCAGGATGGCGAGCCCTCTGCCGCCCCCGTGGGCGAGGACGGTGCACCGCGCCAGCGCCGCTCGCGTGACCGCTATGGCCGCGACCGCCGTGGCCGTGGCCGCGATGCAGCCGCCGAAGGCGAAGTGGGCGACGAGGCCGACGCTGGAGTTGCGGCCCAGCCTCTGGCCGCGGAAGCCGCGCAGGTCGAATCCGCAGCCCCCGTGGATGCAGCCGCTGACGACTCCGCTCCGGCCCGCCGCAGCTACTTCGAACGCGCTGCAGCATCTGCTGCGGTCGTCGACGCCGTGGAGAACGTGGCCGAAGCTGCCGCACCGGTCGAGGCCGCTGCTGCACCGGCCACACCTGCCGCTGCGCCCGTGGTCGCTGCCGCACCCGTGGCGGCTCTAGCACCGGTGGCAGCGCCTGCAGTGGCAGCCGAGCCAGCCAGCCGCATGCCCCGCATCGGCCAGTACCAGCTGCCGCTGGATGCGCTGCAGCAGATTGCAGCAGCCTCGGGTCTGCAGTGGATCAACTCCGATGCAGACAAGATCGCTGCCGTGCAGGCGGCCATCGCTGCCGAGCCCAAGCCCGTGCACGTTCCGCGCGAGCGGCCGCCGGTGGTGGTACTCGACGAGGGTCCGCTGATCCTGGTCGAGACCCGCAAAGACCTGGCGGCCATGACGCTGCCGTTTGAACGCGAAGACAGCGCCACCGCTGCCTGATCGCACCGCAAGACAACAGGGGCCCATGTGGCCCCTGTTTGCACTCCAGCCTCCGTTTTGTTTGCCATGCTGTTTTTGCTCTCGCCCGCCAAGTCGCTGGATTACGACACCCCCCTCCCCGACCGGTTGCCGCACACGCTGCCGGAGTTCATCCCCCAGTCCCAGGCCCTGATTGATGTGCTGCGGGAGCTGGCACCACAGGATGTGGCAAGCCTGATGTCCATCAGCGACAAGCTGGCGGCACTGAATGTGGCGCGTTACGCGGCCTGGAGCCCGGAATTCACCGCCACCAATGCCCGTCAGGCCGTACTGGCCTTCAATGGCGATGTGTACGAAGGCCTGCAGGCCCAGACCCTGACTCCCCAGGATCTGCAGTGGGCACAGGAGCATCTGTGCATCCTCAGCGGCCTGTATGGGGTGCTGCGCCCACTGGACTGGATGCAGCCCTACCGCCTGGAAATGGGGACCCGCCTGGCCACCGACCAGGGGCGCAACCTCTACCAGTACTGGGGGACGCGCATCGCCGACCATCTGAACGCGCGCCAAAAGGATGCCAAGGCTCCCGTGGTCGTCAACCTGGCATCGCAGGAATATTTCAAGTCGGTGGACCTGGCGCACCTGAAGGCCCGCGTCATCGAATGCGTGTTCGAAGACTTCAAGGGAGGCAAGTACAAGATCATCAGCTTCCATGCCAAGCGCGCACGCGGGCTGATGGCACGCTATGCGATCGAACACCGCCTCAGCCGTCCGGCACAGCTTCAACAGTTCGACGCCGAAGGCTATGCTTATGCACCGGAAGTCTCGCAACCCGACCGCTGGGTCTTCCGCCGTACCGCCCCTTCCGGAACCTGACCACGGAGAGCCCCTATGCCCGAGCGTGCAGCCCCCACCACCCTGGAAAGCCTGAGCGCCACGGTGCCTGGCTCCACGCCCGATCTGCTGCGCTGGCTGGACCAGCAGCTGCAGGCCGGTCAACGGGAAGCCACGCTGCTGCAGTCGCTGCGCGACACCGGCTGGTCAGATGCGGTGGCCCGCCAGGCCTTTGCGCAGGTGGTGCGCTGGCGCAATGCCCCCGCGCCCCAGGCTGCCCCGCCCATTCCGGAGCCCGATCTGCGCCGCAGTCCCACCGACATTGATGTGGGCGACCGCGCCGTGCATGTGCTGATGGCACTGGAGCACCCCCGCATCGTGCTGTTTGGCAACCTGCTCAGCGCGGACGAGTGCGATGCCATCGTGGCCGCAGCACGCCCCCAGATGGCACGCTCACGCACCGTGGAGACCCGTACGGGCAGCGAGGAAATCAATGCCGACCGCACCAGCCAGGGCATGTTCTTCGTGCGCGGCCAGACCCCCGAAGTGGCTCGACTGGAAGCGCGCCTGGCCAAATTGCTGCAGTGGCCGCTGGAGAACGGCGAAGGCCTGCAGGTGCTGCACTACGGCCCCGGGGCGGAGTACAAGCCCCACCACGACTACTTCGACCCGGCCGAGCCCGGCACAGCCACCATCGTGCGCCGGGGTGGCCAGCGCGTGGGCACGATCGTGATCTACCTGAACGATCCCGAGGAAGGCGGCGGCACCTCCTTCCCCGAAGCCCGGCTGCGCATCCAGCCGCGCAAGGGCAATGCAGTCTTCTTCAGCTATGCCCAGCCCCAAGCCCATACACTGACGCTGCACGGTGGCGATCCGGTGCTGCGTGGCGAGAAATGGATCGCCACCAAGTGGCTGCGCGAACGCGAGTTCCACTGAACCCGTCGCCACCAGACTGTGAAAATTCCGCTCCGACGCCTATCCGGAGCGCATGGACAGCTATTTTTATGAGCACTCCCGAACAATCCCAATTGGGCAAGCCCTCGGCCTACGCCGACCAGTACGACGCCAGCCTGCTCTTTCCCCTGCCCCGCGCCACCAAGCGCACGGAAATCGGCATCGGCAGCCAGTTGCCCTTCTTTGGCGCCGATCTGTGGACGGGCTATGAGCTATCCTGGCTGAACCTGCGCGGCAAGCCCCAGGTGGCGCTGGTGCACTTCACCATTCCTTGCGAAACGCCCCACATCATCGAGAGCAAGTCGTTCAAGCTGTACCTGAACAGCTTCAACAACAGCCGTTTTGCCAGTGCCGATGAGGTGCTGGCCCGCCTGCGGGCCGATGTCAGCGAAGCCGTCTGGCGCGGCGCCGAGCACAGCGCCACCGTAGGCGTGCGCCTGGTGCTGCCCGAAGCCTTTGCGACGCAGAAAGTCCAGGAACTGCAAGGCCTTGAGCTGGACCGCCTGGATGTGGAATGCACCGACTACCAGCCCCGCCCCGAGCTGCTGCGCGCCGACACCGATACTCCCCCCATCAGCGAAACCCTGGTCAGCCACCTGCTCAAGAGCAACTGCCTGGTCACCGGCCAGCCGGACTGGGGCAGCGTGCAGATTGCGTACACCGGCCCGGCCATCGACCAGGAGCGGCTGCTGCAGTACATCGTGAGCTTTCGCAACCACAACGAGTTCCATGAGCAGTGCGTGGAACGCATGTTCACCGACATCTGGCGCCAGTGCCAGCCGGTCAAGCTCAGCGTCTATGCACGCTACACACGCCGCGGCGGCCTGGACATCAACCCCTTCCGCACCAGCCACCCCAGCGCCATGCCGGCAGCCCTGCGCACGGCACGCCAGTAAACCCGGGCCGCCACAATGAAAAAGCCCATCTCCTGCCAGGCAGGAGATGGGCTTTTTGCATGCCGGCTGCGCCACGCGGGCGCAGCGGCGTCAGATTCAGTGATTAAGCGCTAGATCTGTGCCGCAGCGGCCGTCTTGATGCGTTTCCAAGGCCAGTCATCGCGCGCCAGGATGTTTTCAGCGTAACGCATGTCTTCCTTGCGCATCCACAGGCCTTCGGGGCCTTCGTAGAGCACCTCAACCTTGGCGTCGATCCACTGCGACCAGCTCACCGTCTGCAGCTCCGGCCCCTTGGCCTTGGACGCCGCGCCCGTGTCGGCGGCAGCCCCATCCACCGTGGGCTCACCTTCGTACCAGTGCAGACCCACACCATCCCAGCTTTGCAGCATGGGCAGATAGGCACGCAATGCCAGGGTGTGCACTTCGTGCATGGCCGGCTGCAACCAGTGCAGCTTCCAGTGGTGGGGTTCGTGCTCGCTGCGCGCCACCAGCTCCAGCACCACCCAGCCTTCACCACCCGGGTGCGGGCAGGCGCTGGGGCCGGTGCCGCACAGCACGGCACCATGGCGCGTCACCGCCACGCCTTCTCCGCGGGGCAGATCGGGACTCCACTGGTTGTTGGCTTCCTTGTGCAGGCCGCCAAACCACCACATCACCTCGCCCGCCTTCTGCTGGCGCCACACATAGTCGCCGTCGGCACACGGGTGCTGGATCTGCTCCACCTCACGCCAGCCGGGCTGCACATGCCAGTGGCCGAGCGCGTCCGGCGCGGCATCGCGCACCGCATAGCAGGCATCCCAGCCGGCACGCCCCAGGAAGTTGGCGGTGGGCGGCTGCAGGTGCCAGCGCCACAGACCGGTGCTGGGGTCCGAGCCATTGCTGGCAGCGCAGGCCGCAATGGCCAGCAGCTGCACCCGCGGTGCGGTGTTGCCGCTCGACGACGGCACCGGGCGCAGCCGGGCCACGGGCCACGGCAGACCCAGGGTCTGCAACTGGGCACCATCCCAGATCTGCACGGTATTTTTCTCGCCCCGCAGCGGCGACGCACCATGCTGCAGCAGCACGGCCCAGCGGCCCTGGACCACCACATGTTCCAGCTCCCACAGACCGGACAGCCGGCTTTCACCCCACTCCAGCTGGTAGGCGGGGGTGGCGCCGGTTTCGTCGGCCGCTTCCTTCACCAGGGTCCAGCACAGCGGCTTGCCTGCCACCGGGGCGCTGTAGGCCTGCCACAGCTCAGGCTTGGCCAGATGCCTGCGCCACAGGAACATGGTGCGCGGAATCTTCTGCAGCCGCACACGGCCGTCACGGCTGTGCGTGACACAGCCGTCCACACCGTCCATGGCACTGTGGATCTGCTGGCCGTCGTGCAGCCGCTCCAGCTCGGGGGTGTCGACTTCCATGCGCTGCAGCAGGGTGTCGCCATCCCAGCGCAGCACCGGCACCACGGACTTGGTCACCAAGGCATCACCCGCCAGGGAGATCCCGATGCGCCAGGACTTGCGGTCCGATGGCGCCGGCGCATCCCAGTGCAGCCAGCCATGCTGCGCACTCCAGACAATCAGTGCCGTGTCCGGGATCTGTTCGCTTTCCGCAGCCGACGTGCCGTAAAAAGCGAACGCCTGCCCGTCCTCGCGCCATACCAGCACCGTGTTCTCGTCCACCGCCCAGGGCTGGGGCGTTTCACCAAACAACAGCTTCCAGCGCGGACGCAGCACCGGCTCCAGCGGCCTGCGCTGGGTACGCAACGATGCCGGCCAGTGGCGCTGCATGGACAGCTTCACCGGTGCTTCGTCCGGCTGGGTCAGGGCCGGTGCCTGCTGTCCGTCTTCCGACGGGACCTGGTCTGCGGGCACCCACAGATCGCGCACCGCCACCAGGGCCTGTGCTTCGCCCTCCACGTTGTCCTTCAGCCATTCATCGAAGGCGGCATCCGTGAACACCTGCTGCCCGTCCTCCATCTGCCGCTGCCGGCTGGCGCTGGCCTCGCTCCAGCGCGGCAGGCGCCAGTGCACACCGTCCAGCGCCGACACTTCGGCCGTCGTCAGATTCCAGCTGCGCAGCGACTTGCGGTCGATCAGGCACGGCGTGCCGCCGCCATAGGCACCGGTGCGGATCCAGCGGCCGTCAAACGAGGTGTGGTAGTCCGACTCCCAGACCTTGGGCAGGTACACCCCATCGCCGCACAGCACGTCGCCATACACGGGCCCGCCCGTGCCGCGCTCTCCCTGCATGCGAAATTGCACGTCCTTGCCGTCCGCGCCCGCATGCCCTCCCATGCCGTGCGCCTGCTGGCCCACCGCATTTCTGGAGACGTTCGAACGCCGGCGCCGGTACACCATCAGCACCAACAGCGCCAATAGCAGCAACACCAGCACCACAAAGGCCACAACGGCCAGTGAGCTCAGCAGGAGATTCATCCCCCCATGCTACCTAAGACCGCTGACAAAACACCGGCGGCGCGCGCAGATGAGACAGAAAAAAGGCAGCCAAAAGGCTGCCTTTTCGCAACATCCCTCCGGATATGGCGCATTGCATGCGCGGGTACCGTGGGTGTCAACGCATGGTGAACACGTCCACAGAGCGCTCCAAGGTGGTGGCGCTGTGCCGCAGGGAATGCGCGGCGCTGCTGGATTCCTCCACCAAGGCGGCGTTCTGCTGCGTCACGGAATCGAGTTGGGCAACCGCCTCATTGACCTGGGCAATGCCCATGGACTGCTCCCGCGTGGCAATGCTGATCTGGTGCACCATGTCGCTGACCCGTTCGACGGCCTCCACCATGCCATTGATGGTCTGCCCGGCGGCACCCATGCGGGCATTGCCATCGTTGATGCCATCGACCGTGCGGTGGATCAGCACACTGATCTCCTTGGCCGCTGCCGCGCTGCGCTGGGCCAGCGCCCGCACCTCGCCTGCCACCACGGCAAACCCCCTGCCCTGTTCGCCGGCCCGCGCCGCCTCGACCGCCGCATTCAAGGCCAGCAGATTGGTCTGGAAGGCAATGCTCTCGATGACCCCAATGATTTCGCTCATGCGCGTGGAAGAGCCGCGGATATGCTCCATGGCCGTCCCCACTTCCAGAATGGCACTGCCGCTGCGTCGTGCCACGCCCTTGCTGGCATTGCTTTCGCGCTCCATGGACTGGGCCATGTCCGCTGTCTGGGCCACGGTACCGGCGATCTCCTCCATCGAGGCTGCCGTTTCCTGCAGATTGCTGGACTGCGACTCGGTGCGGGCGGCCAGATCCAGGCTGCCGTGTGCGATTTCCTGTGCCGTGTTCGCAAAGCCTTTCACTTCCGAGCGCACATCGCCCACCACCGCCCGCAGATTGATCTGAATCTGCTGCAGACGCTGCATCAGCGCCCCCATGTCGCCGGGGTAGCCGTTGTCGTAGGTCGTGGTCAGGTTGCAGCTGGCGATGTCCGCGGCAAAGCGGCTGGCCTGTTCCAGACCACGCACGCAGCGGTCGTAGAAATGCTGGCAGATCCAGGCACCACCCAGCACCATGGCGCCCACGCGGCTGGCCCAGGCCGCCACCCCCTGCCACCCCAGCAGGTCCGGCAGCATCACCACCACGGTCAGCAGCAGCAGCATGCTGATCATGCGCACCACGGCACCCATGTCCCTGCTGCGCTCCCACAGGCCGCGCAACCCCTTGTGTCGCAGCCGTCCACCGCGCAGGCGGAAGCTCTCCTGCCCTTGCGCCGCATCGCTGCGCATCTGCGCATAGAGCGCCTCGGCGGCGGTCACCTCAGCCGCAGCAGGCTTGGTGCGGACCGACAGATAGCCCCGGGGTTTGCCCCCATCCATGATGGGCGTGACATTGGCACGCACCCAGTAATAGTCGCCGTTCTTGCGGCGGTTCTTGACCAGGGCCGTCCACGGATAGCCGTGGGCAATCGTGCGCCACAGATCCTGGAACGCCGCCGCAGGCATGTCGGGATGGCGGATCAGGTTGTGCGGCTGACCCAGAAGCTCGTCATAGGTGTACCCGCTCACTCGCACGAATGCGGAATTGCAGTGGGTGATCTCCCCCTTGGTGTTGGTGATGGAGACCAGCAGCTCATCCCCGGGGTAGTCGTAGTTGTTCTGGGTAACGGGCAGATTGGTGCGCATGGGCAGTGGGTTCCTCCGGCATGTCTGCGCCTGACGGCGCATGACAAAACCGCTGCAGCTCCTCCCAGAGCTGCAGCGGTTCTTGATTCACACGGAATCATCGCACAAGGACTATGTTTCTGCATCCCGAGCACAAGCAGTTGAACACCCTGTAATTCAATGCATGGCCGGTGCACGCACACGTGCAGGCACGCCCACGCCACGCAACCCGCCCGGCATGCTCGCAGGCGCCACCGGTGCCGCAGCATGCTGCTGTGGCGACGGCGCACCCGGCAGGCGGAACACATCCAGCGTACGACCCAGCACGGCCGCGTTTTCGCTCATTTCACGCGCGGATTTGGCGGAATCATCCACCATGTGCGCATTTTCCTGGGTGGAGCGGTCCAGGTCGGTGACGGCATCGTTCACCTGGGAGATGCCCGTGGACTGCTCCCGCGTGGCACCGCCGATCTGGCCCATCAGGCTGTTCACATGGGCGACCGACGTCACCACATCACTGATGGTCTGGCTGGCCTGCAGCATCTGTTCTGCGCCCAGTGTGATCTGGGACTTGGACTCGCCGATCAGCCCGCGGATTTCCCCTGCCGCTTCCGCACTGCGCTGCGCCAATGCACGCACTTCGGCAGCCACCACCGCAAAGCCGCGTCCCTGCTCGCCGGCACGTGCCGCTTCCACTGCGGCATTCAGCGCCAGGATGTTGGTCTGAAAGGCAATGCCTTCGATGGTGGTGATGATCTGTCCCATCTTGTGCGAGGAATGCTCGATGCGCTGCACCACTTCACCCACCTTGGATACGGCTTCACCACCTTGCCGCGCCAAGGATGCGCTCTGTTCGCTGACCTTCATCACCTGCTCGGCCGTTTCGGCAGACTGGCGCACAGTACTGGACAGCTGTTCCATGGCCGCGGCCGTTTCCTCCAGGCTGCAGGCCTGCTGCTCGGTGCGCGCAGACAGCTGGCTGGCCCCCTGGGCAATGGAATTTGCAAGGTCCCCGAAGCCATGGATCTCATGCCGTGCATCCCCCACCACAGCCCGCAAATTGATGTGGATCTGGTGCAGCCGCTCCATCAGCAGGGCCATGGGGTGGCGACCGCTGAGCAGCGGCAGATCGCTGGCCAGATTGCAGCCCGCAATATCGCGCGCCAGGTCATTGGCTTCCTGCACGGCGGCCGTGATCCGCCGGTGAAAGCGAAACAGCATGGCCGCCGACAGCACGGCCACCACCGCCAGCTGCAGTCCCTGCTGCCACGGAGCCGTCCAGCCCATGAAGCCCGGCAGCATGGCCGCCACCAGCGTAGGCAGCAGCATGGCCGCCAGACGCTGGGTGAAGGAAGCGCGCTGCAGCCTGCCCACATAGTCGCGCCAGCCGGTGGGACGCACCTGCCCCGCGTGCAGGACAAAGGTTTGGATACCGGCTTCGCGCTCGACCTGTATCTTGGCGTACAGCGCCTGCGCGGCCTGCACTTCCTCGCGCGACGGCTTGGTGCGCACCGACATATAGCCCCGCGGCTTGCCGTTCACCACGATGGGTGTGACATGGGCACGCACCCAGTAGAAATCGCCATTTTTGCGTCGGTTCTTGACCAGACCGCTCCAGTTGCGGCCATTGCCGATCGTGCTCCACATGTCCTTGAACGCTTCGGGTGGCATGTGCGGGTGGCGCACCATGTTGTGGGGCTGCCCCATCAGCTCGTCCATGGTGAAACCGCTCACGCGGAGGAAGGCGGCGTTGCAGTGGGTGATATGGCCTTTGTTGTCCGTGGTGGACATCAGCAGCTCATCACTGGAGAAGTCGTACTCTTTTTCCGTGATTGGCAAATTGGTGCGCATGGTCCCTCTCACTCCGGTACTGGATGGCATGGAGGCTACTACCGGCACGCTTTTCTGCATTCACCGCTAGGCGTACGACAACGCCCTTCTGCACATCAGAACAGGGGTGCGGTAAAGGGATCCGACGGGCGGGCCCGATGGCTCGCCACAGGCACTTCGTCGGCATCCCGGGGAGCCCCGTTTTCCCAGGCCACCAGCGCCCCCACGCGCACGCCCAGCAAACGGATGCGCTGCTGCAAGGGCACCCGTTTCAGGCACAGACCTGCCGCCCGGCGGATGGCGGCGGCATCCTGGGTGAAGTGGTCCAGGCTCAGGTCGCGCGTCACGCTGCGGAAGTCGGCATAGCGCAGCTTGATGCCGATGGTCCGTCCCGCGTAGCCTTTGCGCACCAGGTCCTCGGCCACCCGCTCGCACAGCCGGGTGAAGATGGCGCCCAATTCGGCCTTGTCCTGCACGGCATGCAGATCCCGCTCGAAAGTGGTTTCCCGGCTCATGCTGACGGGTTCGCTCTCGGTGACCACCGGCCGCTCATCCTGGCCATGGGCGGCGGCATGCAGCCAGGCCCCATAGGATTTGCCAAAGTGCTGGACCAGAAAAGGGAGCGAGCAGGCCGCCAGATCACCGATGGTGGTGATGCCCAGCGCCTGCAGCCTGGCGTCTGCCTTGGGACCGATGCCATTGATCTTGCGGCAGGCCAGCGGCCAAATCAGCTGCTCCAGATCCTGCGGCTGCACGATGGAGATGCCGCGCGGCTTCTGGAACTCGCTGGCCATCTTGGCCAGCAGCTTGTTCGGCGCCACACCCACCGAGCAGGTCAGCCCGGTTTCGGCATGGATGGCCTGCTGGATGCGCACCGCCAGCGCGCGGCCGCCCTCCTCCTGCCCGCCGGGCACAGTGGTGAAGTCGATGTAGACCTCGTCCACGCCCCGGTCCTCCATCACCGGTGCCAGGGACAGAATCACCTCCTTGAAGCGGCGCGAATAGGTGCGGTAACGCACAAAATCGATGGGCAGCAGAACGGCCTGCGGGCACAGGCGTGCGGCCTTCATCATGCCCATGGCCGACCCCACGCCAAACTGCCGCGCCGGATAGGTGGCGGTGGTGATGACGCCCCGCCCCACATAGCTGCCCAGGCGGGGAAAGGCCTCCAGCGGGATCTGCTCGAGGCCGCCCCAGCGGGCGATCAGTGCGGCTTCGTGCTCGGGCGTGTGGCGGCTGCCGCCGATCACCACCGGCAAGCCCTGCAGCTGCGGGTAGCGCAGCAGTTCCACCGAGGCAAAGAAGGCGTCCATATCCAGGTGGGCAATGCGGCGCGGCAGCACGGCGGGTGCTGGCACGGGGGCTTGATCGGAGGCTGGCGCATTCACAGCCCCCATTGTGGCGCCTGCAGCGCCACCAGTGCCCCTCAGCCCTTTACACCCCTTGCAGGCAGATCAGCACCAGCCCCACCAGCATCAGCCCCATGCCGATTTTTTCGTTGCGGTTCAGCGCTTCGCTCAGCAAACGGCGCGACACCAGGTAGCTGAACACCACCTCGACCATGCCCAGCGTGCGCACCGGCCCCGCGCCCTGCATGGCATAGGCGGTGAACCAGGCCAGCGAGGCCGCCGCGCCCATGCTGCCGGCCACCAGGGAAATGCGCCAGGCACGAAAGATCGGGGCCAGGCCCTGTTCGCTGCGCCACTGGATCCAGGCCCCCATGCCCAGCGTCTGCAAGGTCTGCGCAATCAACACCCCCCAGGCTCCGGACAGCCAGGGCGATTCCGCCGCCAGCGCCAGCGCGCCGCCTCGGAAGGCCACGGTGGCGATCGCAAAGCAGGCGCCGCACACCAGACCGTAGAGCGCGGACTTGCTCATCCAGGCCTGCAGCGACAGCAGCTGGCCGCGCGGCGGCAGCGACAGGATCAGCACGCCCGCCGTGGCCACGGCCATGGCCAGCAACGCCAGCGGCGTGGGCAGCTCGTGCAGGAACACGGTGGAGAAGAGGGCCACCTGCAGCACCTCGGTCTTGGACAGGGTCACTGCCACCGCGAAATTGCGCTCCTTCATGGCCAGCAACAGCGCCACGGTGGCGCCCACCTGAAAGAAGGCTCCCAGCGCAATCCAGCCCAGGTAGGCCGGACTCAGGTCCGGCACCGCCGGCGCCTGTGCCGGCACCAGATACAGCAGCGCCAGCCACAGGCCTGCAAACGGCAGGCCGTACATGAAACGCACCAGGGTGGCAGACAGCGTGCCCAGCTCCTGCGTCAGCGAGCGCTGGGCGGTGTTGCGAACGGTTTGCGCCGCGGCGGCGAACAGGGTGATGGGCACCCACAACCAGGTGAGATCGTGCAAGGAGAGGGACATGAAGCAGGGTCAAGGCAAACGGCAGCCGGTGCGACCATGCACCGCCGCCCAGGCGCAGGGCCGGTGCACGCAAACACTGCGGCACGGCGGCAACGCCCTGGCCGGGAAGGCAACAACACCTTCTCAGGCCACGGGCCACCAGCATACCCAGCCCGGCAGGCGCCCGGCGGCACGATTGGCGACGCCCCTCCCTCCGGGCAGCGATGCAATCGCGCACGGCGACGGGCGTGCGCGCCATGGATGCCGGCGCAGCGGGCAGCCACCCTGCATGCCGCCCAGGCGGTCTACAAGCGGCCCTTCTGTCCGCCCACCACGTCAAGCACCGTGAAAGACCGCCTCGATGTTGTAGCCATCAGGGTCATGCACAAACGCAGCGTAGTAGTGGGCGTGGTAGTGCGGACGCAGGCCGGGCGGCCCATTGTCGGTGCCGCCAGCCTGCAGCGCTGCGCGGTGGAAAGCATCCACCTGTGCACGGCTGTGCGCCCGGAAAGCAATGTGGCTGCGCGGCGCCATGGGCACGGCCCGGGTGAGCCAGAAATCACCGCCCGGGTCATCCCCCGGCGCCGCCGGCACGGCACCAAAACCCACAGCGTCCGGCAGTGACAACCGCACGCCATAACCCAGCGGCGCCAGCGCCGCCTTGTAGAACGCCAGGCTGAGCGCCAGGTCGTGCACATGGATACCTGTATGGTCAATCATGCCCCCATGATAGGCGCCCAGGCTGAAAAGGTCTGCCGCGTGGCGCCCCCTGCACACCAGGGTGTGCCGCGCCGCGCGCGGTCTGGGCCGCCGCCGTCACAGGTACGGCACAACCTATCTATTTGCGCAGCACCACATCCACACGGCGTGAGGCCGCATTGCTGGCCCCCGTGTCCGTGGTATCGGCCGGTTTTTCGAGCGCGGTGCGCTCGATGGGCACGCCGGCCGCCACCAGGGCGGTCTGCACGGCTTCGGCCCGGTGCTTGGAGAGTTCGGCGTTCTTGGCCGGGTCGCCCGTCGGATCGTTGAAGCCGGAAATCACCGCCTTGGCGTCCGGGTTCCCCTGCAGATAGGCCACCAGGGCATTGGCCTTGTCGGCAAATTCCGGAGCCACCTCGGTCTTGCCGCTGTCAAAGAACACGCGCAGCATCGGCATATCCTGCCGCATTCCCTCCAGCACCCCTGCCCCTTCGGGTGCGGTGAAGCTGTCGGTCGCCGGCGGGGTGGCGGCCGGCGCGGGCGCTGGTGCGGGCTCCGGTGCCGCCGGCGCGGGCACGGCGGCGGGCGGCTTGCCCTTGGCGCAGTAGCTGATGCCCAAGATCACCACCAGGGCCGCAATCAGCCATGGCAACCATTTACCCATCCCGCCGCTGGCTGGGGCCACCGGCGCCGCAGCAGCTGCGGCGGTGGCCGTGGCAGCTGTCGCAGCTGCCCCCACCCGGGCCGCGGCCGCCTGGCCCATGCCCAGCAGCGACTGGCCTTCGCGGGCCATGTCATTGAATTCGGTGGGCAGCACATTCGGCACCGTGCCGCCCGGGGTCATGCGCGAGACCAGCATGGGCAGCAAGGCCGCCACGGCCGTGCTCACCTTGTCGTAGGGCAGGCCAAGGCGCGTGGCCAGCGTGTTCAGCAGACCGTCCCCGGTCCCCAGCACCATGTCCAGCTGCGAGGCGCTGGGCACCTGCGGCGTGGTGGCCGAGCCCAGCCAGCTTTGCACCAGGCCGTCCATGCCGGCGGAGCGGAACCTGTTCAGAAAGCCCGACAGCCCACCGGTCGCCGGGTTGGCGATGTAGGCCACCAGCATCTGGATCAAGGGGCGGGCCTGGTCGCCCAGACCCAGCCGCGCACCGATTTCACGAATCAAGGTATCCAGCATGTCGCACTCCTTTGAATGGGCTGCACCAGCCGCCACTGCGGCAGCCACCGCTGCAGCAGCAAAAGGCCCAGTCTAGGAACATGCACCAGGCGGAGGATGTAGGACACCCCCGCACATCGGAATGCAAATCCATGCGAAATTGCATGCAATTGCCTGCAACACCCCATGATTTGCAGAAAACCGGCTGCTGCCGCGCGCCGGCAGCATGCCTGCGGTGTCAGACCTGCGGAAACGGCAGCGGGTAGCTGCCCGGCAGCAGAATGTCCTGGCCGACCCGGTTGATGTCGGTATGGCCGCAGAAAGCCATGGTGGTGTCCAGCTCCTTCTGGATGATCTGCAGCGCACGCGTCACACCGTCCTGGCCGTACGCCCCCAGGCCATAGAGGAAGCTGCGCCCGATCAACGTGCCCTGTGCACCCAGGGCACGGGCCTTGAGCACGTCCTGGCCGCTGCGGATACCGCTGTCCAGCCACACCTCGATGTCCCGGCCTGCCGCCTGTACGATGGACGGCAGCGCATCGATGGTGGCGGGCGCGCCGTCCAGCTGGCGGCCGCCGTGGTTGCTGACGATAAGCGCATCGGCACCGGTCTCGGCCGCCAGCCGCGCGTCTTCGGCGTCCATGATGCCCTTCAGGATCAGCTTGCCGCCCCAGCGCTGCTTGATCCACTCCACATCCTTCCAGTTCAGCGTCGGGTCGAACTGGCCGGCCGTCCACGATGCCAGCGAGCCCATGTCGGCCACGCCCTGGACATGGCCGACGATGTTGCCCATGAAACGCCGCCGGGTGCCCAGCATGCCCATGCACCAGCGCGGCTTGGTAGCCAGGTTGATCAGGTTCCGGAGCGTGGGCTTGGGGGGGGTGGACAGACCGTTCTTGATGTCCTTGTGGCGCTGGCCCAGGATCTGCAGATCGAGTGTCACCTGCAGCGCCGAACAATTGGCCGCCTTGGCGCGTTCAATCAGGCGCTCCATGAAGCCGCGGTCGCGCATCATGTACAGCTGGAACCAGAACGGGTGGCGGCCGGTGTGCTCGGCAATATCTTCCAGCGAGCAGATGCTCATCGTCGACAAGGTGAAAGGGATGCCAAAGGCCTTGGCCGCCCGGGCGGCCAGGATTTCACCGTCGGCGTGCTGCATGCCGGTCAACCCGGTGGGCGCAATCGCCACCGGCATGGCTACCTCCTGGCCCACCATGGTGCTGCGGGTGCTGCGCCCTTCCATGTTCACGGCCACGCGCTGGCGCAGCTTGATCTTCTGGAAAGCGGCCTCGTTGTCGCGGTAGGTGCCTTGGGTGTACGAACCGGAGTCGGCATAGTCATAGAACATGCGCGGCACACGGCGTTCGGCGATCACGCGCAGGTCTTCGATACAGGTGATGTGGGCAAGCTGGGTCATGGGCGCATTGTCCCCAGAAAAATCGGCCGACTCCGGCGCTGCGGCACCGCTGCCCCGCACGCCATGCCCCAATGCCCAGCGCAGGGATTGCTTGCACATTCAAATTGGTCACACCAATTATTTCAAAATTACCAGGGTAAACCATGTGATACCGCCCAATATCCGATTTCTACAATCCGAATCCCGTCAACCCACAATTATCGGTAAGACCAATTTGGCACCGCACCGATGGACGCTCTGCCCCTCGATGCTCTCTGTATGCGACTCTCAGACCACGTAGCCGAACAACTCTGCGCCCTGGTGCAGCAGCGACAGCTGCAGCCCGGCCAGCGCCTGCCTGCCGAACGGCAGCTGGCCGCCGAGCTGGGGGTGTCGCGCGTCGCATTGCGGGAGGCCATACAGCAGCTCTCCAGCCGCGGCATGCTGGAAAGCCGCATGGGCTCGGGCACCTTTGTGCGCGCCCCCGCAGCGCTGTGGAGCGACCGGGCCATCTCCCCGCTGGCGCCCTTGCTGCGTGACGACCCCCAATACCGCTACGACGTGCTGGAAGCGCGCCAGATCATCGAGGTCAGCACCGCCTGGCTGGCGGCCCAGCGCGCCACCGACCAGGACCGCGACAACATCCGCCGCTGCTTTGACGCCATGCTGCACCACCAGCAGCGCCAGGATGGCGACAACGCCGCCCGGGCCGATACCCAGTTTCACCTGGCGATTGCCGAAGCCTCCCACAACGTGGTGGTGGTGCAGGTGATGCGCAGCCTGTTTGACATGGTGCTCAATACCGTGGCCCAGAACCGCCGCGAGATGTTTGTGCACAAGGACCCCAAGGTTCTGGAACGGCTGACCCAGCAGCACCAGGATCTGATGCAGGCCATCGTCCAGGGCGAGCCCGAACAGGCCAGAACGGTCATCGGCGAGCACCTGGCCTTTGTCCACGCCAAGCTGGCCGAGGCCGACGCCGAGGAGGCCCGCCAGCAGCGCTTGGGACGCTTTTCATCCACACAACACCAGCCTTTGACATGATCATTTCGTCCACCACCGACTACCGCGCGGCCGCGCAGAAGCGCCTGCCACCTTTTCTGTTTCACTACATCGATGGTGGCGCCTACGCGGAAAAGACCCTGGCGCGCAATGTCAGCGACCTGACCGATGTGGCCCTGCGCCAGCGCGTGCTCAAGGACATGAGCCAGCTGGACACCAGCATCGAGCTGTTCGGCGAAAAGCTCTCGCTGCCGGTGGTGCTGGCGCCTGTGGGCCTGCTGGGCATGTTCGCCCGCCGTGGCGAGGTGCAGGCGGCCCAGGCGGCCGACCAGAAGGGCATTCCCTTCACCATGTCCACCGTGTCGGTCTGCCCCATCGAAGAAGTGGCGCCCAAGATCCAGCGCCCCATGTGGTTCCAGCTCTACGTGCTCAAGGACCGAGGCTTCATGAAGAATGCACTGGAACGCGCACAGGCGGCCGGCGTTTCGACCTTGGTGTTTACCGTGGACATGCCCGTGCCCGGCGCGCGCTACCGCGATGCGCACTCCGGCATGAGCGGCCCCAACGCCGCCATGCGCCGCTACCTGCAGGCAGCCACCCACCCGCACTGGGCTCTGGACGTGGGCCTGCAAGGCCGGCCGCACACACTGGGCAATATCTCCACCTATCTGGGCAAGAACGTCAGCCTGGAAGACTACATGGGCTATCTGGGCGCGAACTTTGACCCGTCGATCTCATGGAGCGACCTGGAGTGGATCCGTGACTTCTGGAAGGGTCCCATGGTCATCAAGGGCATCCTCGACCCCGAAGATGCCAAGGATGCCGTGCGCTTCGGCGCCGATGGCATCATCGTCTCCAACCACGGCGGCCGCCAGCTCGATGGCGTGCTCTCGTCGGCCCGCGCCCTTCCCGCGATTGCCGATGCTGTCAAGGGCCAGATCAAGATCCTGGCCGACTCCGGGGTGCGCAACGGCCTCGACATCGTGCGCATGCTCGCGCTGGGCGCCGACTGCACCATGATCGGACGGGCGTTCATCTATGCCCTGGCCGCCCAGGGCGGTGCCGGTGTGACCCATCTGCTCCAGCTGCTGGAAAAGGAAATGCGCGTGGCCATGACCCTGACCAGCGTGAAGAACGTGGCCGAGATCACCGGCAACCTGCTGGTGCAGGAACGCTAAAGCCTCCCGCTATGGCTCCCGACCTGCCTGCAGGCGTGCTTGCGGGTCGGTGATGTCTGTGTGGCCGCTGCGCCAGCTCTGCCAGCAAATCGCCGCGACGCCAGCCGGAAACGCGGCCCTCAGGGCCTGCGCCATGGCGCAGGCAGCGCAGTTCAACAGCGCTGCCATCTGTGGCTCACGGCCCCACAGGGGCCGGAATGATGATGGCCACGCGCCGGTTCTCCCGCCGCGCGTCCTGGCCTTGTGCCATGGGCAGGGGCTTGCTGTTGCCCCAGCCCCGGGTGCTGATCTGCAAAGGGTCCATGCCGGCACGCACCAGCTGCTCCGCCACACGCTGTGCGCGGCGCTCCGACAGTTGCTGGTTGTACAGCACCGGCCCGGTATCGTCGGTATGCCCTTCCACCCGCACGCTCTGGATACCGACACCCTTCAGATCCTGGGCCAGCTGGCTCACATAGTCGGCCTGCTTGCTGCCCAGTTGGTCGGTGTCCACGGCAAACAGCAGTTTGCTCGGCACCTGCAGGGCCCAGCTGCCCCCCTGCTCCTCGAATCCGTGGGAGCGCAGCACCTGCACCTGCTCGGGCGACAGACCCGGTGCGGCAGGCTGCGGCACCGGACTCTGGCACGCCGCCAGACCTATCGCCAGCCAGCAGGCCGCACTCCACTTCCATAACAAACGCCCCATACTCCCTTCCTCCATTTCCTATTGCGTTCCACGCGGCTACGCGCCTTCGCGGAACTGCTGTTTGGCGACATACATGGCAGCGTCGGCTGCGGCCATCAGCTCCTCCATGGTCTGCCCGTCTTCCGGGAACAGCGCCATCCCGATGCTGACCGAGGGCTGGAGCACCACGCCCCTGTCCGCTGCCAGCGGGGCCTGCACCGCCTCCTGTATCTTGCGTGCGACCTGCTGCACCGCCTCCCGCGAATGCGGCTCCAGCAGCAGCACCACGAATTCATCGCCCCCCAGCCTGGCCACCAGATCGGCATCCCGCACCTGCTTCTGCGTGCGCTGGGCCACGGCCTTCAGCAGCAGGTCTCCCATGGCATGGCCATGGTTGTCGTTCACCGCCTTGAAGTGGTTCAGGTCCAGGAACAGCAGCGCCAGCCGCCCATGGGTCTGCGCGGCCTGGCGCAATGCCACCATCAGCCGCAGCTCGAAGTACACGCGGTTGAAAACACCTGTCAGCCCATCGTGGTAGGCCTTGTGCTCCAGCACCAGATTTTCCTGCTGCAGGTGCAGCTGGCGGGCCTCCAGCTCGTCCAGCAAGGCGTTGAAGTGCTCCCCCAGTTCCCGCAGCTCGTCAATGTCCGCCAACGGTACGCGCTGGCCCATGGCACGCTCGCGGTGCACGGCACGGGCCACCCGTCCCAGCTCCTGCAGCGGCTTGACGATGCTGCGGTGCATTCGGCGCGACACGATGTGCCCCACCACCACGCTGGCGGCCATGCACACCATCAGCGCCAGGCCGCCCCACAGCAGGAACGCCAGCATGCGCTGGCCGTTGCTGCTGAGCTCGACCCTGCCAATCACCACCCCATTGGCCCGCACCTCCTGCGCCGCCACTTTCAGCCCCAACACGCGCGCCAGCTGGTGACCGCAGTTGCAGGGCAGCCAGTTGGGCGCCATCCACTGGGCAAAGACATTGCCCCGCGCGTCCCAGACCGTGGCCTCGGCCACGCCTTCGTCGCGCACCATCCGGGCCAGCGATTCCGCGGCGTCCAGCCTGTCGCCAAACACCAGGGCTGGCTCCACGTTGTAGACCAGCGAACGGGCCATCAGCTCCAGATTGTCCTGGGTGTTGGCGCGCAGCGCCGTCAGTCCGGCGGCCAGCAGCAGCACGCTGGCCACGGCCACGGCCGTCAATGCAATGCGGGTGTGGGTGCGGCGCAGGGCCTGGCGCAAATGCATCAGTTGCCCTCCTTGCGGCGGGCCAGCCCCAGCACCCGGGGATTCACGCGCACGCCGCTGCGGGCCATGGAATCCAGGTTCAGCTCGAAGCTGACGCCCTGCGGTGTGATGTCCAGGCAGAACATGCCGCCCGTGGCGCAGTCGGCCGCCACCTCGCTGATCGTGAGCAGCGGCTGGCCCGCAGGCCAGGCCGCCATCAGCCGCTGCCATTGGCCGGCACGCAGAGGGCCCGCATACACCGCATGGCAGGCATTCAGGGGCTGTGCATCGTCCGGGCTGATGCGCCGGGTCTGTAGCCTGCGGCCGCCCGGTAGTTCCGTGCCCGCCAGCAGCACGGCGGCATGGGCTGTTTCCCCCACCAGGCACAGCTGCACGGGAGATGGATCCGTCGGCCAGCGCGTATAGCCCAGCACCCCCCAGACCGTTTGCGCCACCGCGGCCGACACCGATGCCGCCGGCACGGTCATGCCCCGGGCATTGCCCTCCTGTGCCCCGACGGCCACACCGGTGCAGGCCAGCAGTGCCCCCGCCAGCAGCGGGCGCGCGGCACGCAGACTGCACGGCAAGGAGGAGGCACCCATGGTCAGGAGTGAGAAAGAGGGACAGAAAAGGAATTTCCCCATTCTCCCGTCGGCCCAGGGGCGCGGCGTCGCCACTGCGCCACAAAGCGGCGCCGTTCACATTCTTTGACCCTGAACGCCGGACGAACGGTAGCGCTGGCTAGCGCACGCCGGCGCCGCGCACCTCGATCTGCACGCTGTCCAGCACCCGCCCATCCGCCGCCACCAGCTCGATGCGGTGGCGCCCCGGCCAGGGGAACCACTGCGCCTGCGCGCCCTGGCCCAGCGCGCGCCGGTTGGCGGGCACGGTCTCGCCCGCCACACGCCAGCGCCATTGCGCCGTCTCGCGTGCCTCCCCTGCCCGGGCGCGCAGCTGCACACGCTGGCGGCTGGGCGGAATGTCTGGATCCAGCGCCAGCACGCTGCCATCCACCGGCTGCAGAATGCGCCCGGCCCCCGCCGCGACCTGGCTGCCTGCGCTGCCCATCTGGAATTCCGCCTGGGCCGTGCCGGGCAGGAACCACTCCTGGCGTGCACTCTCGGGTGGCACGCCCGTCACCGGGTCGGCCCCGTAGCGCACCACCTGCTGCGCCACCCCCACAGGCGGCTGCGCCGGGCGGCTGGGCAGGCGGGCATGCAGATGCCCCATCACCTCGGCCCACACCGGCGCCGCTCCGCTGGCACCGCTGACACTGTGCATGGACGCGCCGCTGGCATTGCCCACCCACACACCCACGGTGTAGCGCGCCGACCAGCCCACCACCCAGTTGTCGCGCATGTCCTTGCTGGTGCCGGTCTTCACGGCGGTCCAGAAACGCGTGGCCAGCACGCTGTCCAGACCGAAGGTCATGGCACGCGCATTGCGGTCGGCCAGCATGTCCCCCACGACAAAGGCGGCACCGGCATCCACGGCGCGCAGCGGCGCCGGCCGTGCGGCACTGCCCCAGGCCACCGGGGTGTAGAGTCCCTGGTTGGCCAGCGCACGGTAGGCATTGGTCAGGTCCAGCAAGGTAACTTCGCTGCTGCCCAAGGCCAGGCTGTAGCCGTAGTAGCCACCGCTTTCCGGCAGGCGCAGGCCCAGGGCCTGCAGCTGTTCGAAAAACGCATCCGGCGTGACCATCACCAGCGTGCGCACCGCCGGCACGTTCAGCGATGCCCCCAGCGCTGTGCGCGCCGAGACCCAACCCTTGAAGCTGCGGTCGTAGTTCTGCGGGATGTACAGGCCGTTGGCCGTGCGAATCTGCGCGGCGGAATCCTCGATCAGCGAAGCCGCCGTCAGGCGTTTTTCCGCTATCGCCTGGGCATAGAGAAACGGCTTGAGTGTGGAGCCGGGCTGGCGCCGCGCCAGCACGCCATCCACTTCCTGGGCCTGACTCAGGCTGCCGGAAGAGCCCACCCAGGCCAGCACCTCGCCGCTGGCGTTGTCCAGCACCACCACGGCGCCGTCTTCTACATTGCGGCCGGACAGCTCCAGCAGATGCTGCTTGAGGCTTTGCAGCGCCACCCGCTGCACGTCGGCGCGCAAGCTGGTGCGCACCGCAGCCGCCTTGCGGCTGTCCGGCACCCGCTGCAGCCACTGGCGCGCAAAGTGGGGGGCCTCGCCTTCGCTGGCCGGCCAGCGCCGCTGCTGCAGGATCTGGCTGACCTGCCACTCCAGCACATCACAGCGGACGGCCTCGGCTGCGTGCTCGCCTTCATCCGGACTTGTATTTTGGCTGTTTTTCTGGCGCGGGCGGCTGGCGGAAGACTGCGCCTGCAGCATGTCGCGCCATACCCCACAGGCACGCTGTGCCACACGCTGGGCGCTGGCATTGGGCGCACGCACCAAGGCAGCGGCAATGGCCGCTTCCTGCATGTCCAGCCCGTGCGGTGCCTTGCCGAACAGGCTGCGCGACAGCGCATCGATGCCCACGATCTCGCCGCGAAACGGCACCAGGTTCAGGTAGGCCTCCAGAATCTGGTCCTTGCGCCAGCTGCGTTCCAGCCGCTGCGCGGCCACGGCCTGGCCCAGCTTCTGGGTCACACTGCGGCCGCCGCCGCTTTGGCGCCAGTCCTCGTCCAGCAGGCCGGCCAGCTGCATGGTGATGGTGCTGGCCCCGCGCGTGCGGCTGTTCCACAGATTGCCCCAGGCGGCGGCCGTGACGGCCGCCCAGTCCACGCCGCTGTGGGCATAGAAACGCTGGTCTTCACTCAGCACCAGCGCCATGCGCAGTGCGGGAGAAATGTCGGCCAGCGGCGTCCAGTTTCCGCGCCGGGCCGCGCTGTCGGTGCGCAGGCGCTGCAGCGGCTCTCCCTCGCGGGAGAGGATCCAGGTCTCCGACGGGCGAAAGTCGCCGCGCACCTCGGTGTAGCTGGGCAGGGCCCAGGCGGAACCGGCCAGGCTGCCGGCCAGGCACAGCCAGGCCGTACGCGCACGCAGACGCCGGGGCAGAAAGGACAACGACAAAGAAGCACGCACAACAGCTGGCACAGACCACATCCACAAAGAATCCAGCCGTGGTTGTAGCAGAGCGGCGGCAACGCAGCCGCTTTGTTCGTTGCAGACCCTCTTACTGCTACTTCAAGCGGCGCCGCACAAAGCCCGCCGGCCATGCCGGCCTATCCCGGTGTTTGCCTGCACCATGGGCGATGATCGGCGCTTTCGCGCGCCCCCTGCGGCGGTGCGCCTGGCTACCGGAGAAACCACCACATGAGCACACCCTGCTTCACCGATGCTGCCTGGCAGCGCAATCTGCCCTTGTTCAACGCCACGCTGGCCCTGCCCTTCAACCGCGAACTGGCCGCCGGCACCTTGAGCCGCGAGCGCTTCCAGCACTACATGATCCAGGATGCGCACTACCTGGTGGCTTTTGGCCGCAGCCTGGCCGTGGCTGCCGCCAAGGCCGATGATGCCGACGGCGTGGTGCAGTTTGCCAAGGCGGCCGAAGAGGCGGTGGTCGTGGAACGCGCGCTGCATGACGGCTTCATGCGCGAATACGCGGTCAGCGCCGCGCAGTTCGAAGCCACACCGCTGTCCCCGGTCTGCCACCACTATGTGCACTACCTGCAGTCCATGGGCTGGAGCCGCAGCTACCCGGTGGCGCTGGCCGCGCTGCTGCCCTGCTTCTGGATCTATGCCGAAGTGGGCCGCGCCATCCTGGCAGAAGCCCGGCCCGGCAACCCCTACCAGAGCTGGGTCGATACCTACGCCGGTGACGAGTTCCACGCCCTGGTGGCCCGTGTGCGTGCCACCATCGACCAGTTGGCCGCCCAGGCCGATGCCCGCACGCTGGAAGCCATGCACCAGGCCTACACCGATGCGGCGCGGCTGGAATGGATGTTCTGGGACAGTGCCTACCGCCTGGGCCAGTGGCCCTGCTGACGTAGAAGCCCACGCTGCACAGAAATTTTCAACCGGACTGGCCCACTGTCCCCTGCCCGGTAGGCGGGCAACCCGGTGTGCCTTCTCAGGCGCCCTGGGGCGTGGCGTTCAGCCCAGCGTGGTGCACACCGGCTGGTGGTCCGAAAGCCGGGTGACACTGTCCGTGCGCCAACTGCGCACGGCCTCGCGCAGGCTGTCGCTGACCAGCACAAAGTCGCAGGCCCCCGGCTCCGGCCCCCAGGTCCGGTCGAACAGGCGAAAGGTATCGGGCTGCTGGTCGCCCGGGTGCAGCAGCGCCCAGCTGTCGTGGAAAGCGGCTTCGCCCGGAATCGCCGCCGCCACCAGTTGGGCATATTCCGCCTCGTGCGGCTCCAGATTGAAGTCGCCGCACAGCACGGCATGCGGCGTATGCACCGGCGTGGCGTAAGGCGTGGCCGCCCCGGCCGTGCCGGGCAGCTCCGTAGACTGGGCCAGGGCCAGGGCCAGGGCCTCGGCATGCAGGCGGCGCAGTGCCTGCACCTGGTCGCGGCGCTGATGGGCGCTGTGGTATTCCAGGTGGGTGGTCATCACCCGCACCAGGCCCAGCGCAGGGTCGCGCACCGTCACCACCAGACAGCCGCGCGGCATGCTGACCACACCAGCTTCGGCCCGCCACGGCAGACGGTGCTGCGCCACTTCGGCCACCGGCAGCCGCGTGGCCACCAGATTGCCAAAGGCCCGGTGCCGACCCTGGGCATCAAAGCCCTCGGTGGTGGCGGCAAAGCACAGCTGCCACCCCGGCAGCAGCGCACGCAGCTGCGACACCTGGTCGCCCGGCGCGCCCTGCAAGCCGTCGTGGCCGACGGCCACTTCTTGCAGGCACAGCACGTCCAGACCGCCGTGGTCGGCCCCCATCGCCAGCGCGTGCTGCACGATACGTTCCGGGCTGACCACGCCGTCCAGCCCGCAGCACCATTGCACATTCCACGTCAGGATCTGCATTGCCAAGACTTTCTCAAGCCAGCGGCTTGACCATATTGAACCATTGCGCGCCCGCATGGGCCGATGCGGACGGACCTTCATTGGCATAGCCCAGCGCTTCGTAGAACGGCACCCGGTCCTGCAAGCAGGTGAGCGTGACGGTCTCGCGCTGTGCGGCGCGGGCCACAGCCTCCAGCTGCGCCAGCAGCCTGCGGCCCAGGCCCAGTTGGCGGCAGGCGGGATCCACCGCCAGCCCCAGCACCGTCTGGTGTCCGCCGGTGACCGGGTTGGTCCCCAGCTCACGAAACAGACCATCGCGGATATAGCGCTCGTTCACCACCGGTCCATTGACCAGGCCCACCACCCGGCCGTCCAGTGCGGCCACCCAGAAACTGTCGGGGATGCATTGCAGGCGCTGCGCAAAGGCGGCGGGGGTGGCAGCCTCCTGCGGTGTGAAGCAGGCGTTTTCGATGGCGATCAACCGGGGCAGATCGGCGGGCGTGGCCTGGCGCAAGACCAAGCCGGATACGGCGTTCTCAGACATGGCCCGATTGTGCGCGCAGCGAGTGTCGCCTCACTTGATGCCGGCGCGCATGAAGCTCTGCACAAACTGGCGCTGGAACAGGATGAAGCCCACCAGCAGCGGTGCCGAAGTCATCAAGGTGGCTGCGGTGATGGTGGACCAGTCCACGCCCTGCTCCACGCTGGAGAACACCTGCAGCCCCACCGTCAGCGGGCGCGACTCCACGCTGTTGGTGATGATCAGCGGCCACAGGAAGTTGTTCCAGTGGAAGCTGACCGACACCAGCGCGAACGCGGTGTAGACCGGCTTGGCCAGGGGCACATAGACGCGCCACAGAATCTGCAGGGTGCTGGCGCCTTCCACGCGTGCCGCCTCGTCCAGCTCCTTGGGAATGCCCATGAAGGTCTGGCGCAGCAGGAAGATGGCAAAGGCCGATGCGAAATACGGCAGGCCGATGGCCAGCAGCGTATCGACCAGGCCCAGCCTGGCCATGGTCTGGTAGTTTTCCACCAGCAGGATGTCCGGCATGATCATCAGCTGCACCAGCACCAGCGCAAACGCAATGTTCTTGCCCCGGAAGTCATAGCGCGCAAAGGCGAACGCCGCCAGGGTGGACAGCACCAGCTGCGCAAGCAGGATGCTGGTGACCAGCAGCGTGGTGTTCAGAAAATAGCGTGCAAACGGTGCAGCCTCCCAGGCGTGGCGGAAGTTCTGCAGCGTCCACGGCGCCGCCAGATCGAAGCGGGTGGCGTATTCGCTGGGGTGGAAAGCTGTCCACACCGCATAGGCCAGCGGCAGGATCCAGCACAGGGCCAGCAGCCAGGCGGCCAGCGTGTCGAACCAGGTGTGGCGGTAGATCACCGCAGGGGCGTGGGTGCGGTTCATTTGTAGTGCACCTTCTTGTCCAGCACAAAAAACTGGAACAGCGCCACGCCGGCCAGCACCACGACCAGCACCACCGTGATGGCGGCCGCATAGGCCGTGTCCCAGAATTTGAAGCCCACCTCGTACAGGTGGTACAGCATCAAGGTGGTGGCGTTGTCCGGCCCGCCGCGGGTGAGGATGAACACATGGTCCACCAGGCGGAAGGCGTTGATGACGGCGTTGACCAGCACGAACAAGGTGGTGGGCATCAACAGCGGCCACTGCACGCGGCGGAAGAAATACCAGCGTGAGGCACCTTCGATGGCCGCCGCTTCCTTGAGGCTGGGATTCAGCGTCTGCAGCGCCGCCAGATAGAAGATCATGAAGAAGCCGGCTTCCTTCCACACCGCTACCAGGGTGATGGCGCCCAGCGCGGTCGAAGGGCTGCCCAGCCAGTTGTGCGACGGCAGTCCCAGAGCGCCCGTCACCTGCTCCAGCAGTCCGTACTGTGGTGTGTAGAAGAACAGCCAGATGTTGGCCACGGCAATCATGGGCAGCACCGTGGGCGTGAAATAGGCCATGCGGATGAAGGTGCGGCCCGCGATGCGTTCGTTGACCCACACCGCCATCAGCAGCGCCAGGCCGATCGATGCCGGAATGGTGGCCGCCGCAAACCACAGGTTGTTGCGCACGGCCTGCCAGAACACCGGGTCATCCACCATGGTCTCGTAGTTTTCCAGCCCCACCCATACCGCCGCGCGCACGCCTTTGGGGGTGGAATAGAAGCTGTCGATCAAGGTGGCCACAGCCGGCCAGTGGGTGAACGTGACCAGCAGCACCAGCGCAGGCAGCAGCAGCAACCAGGCATGGATGCTGCGCTGACCGGACCCGGCGATGGAAGAAGAAGCACTCATTCCCGAAATTTCTCTGTTGGCAATCCCGCATCACCACCACGCCGGGTGGCAGTGCATGTCCGAAGACATGGCGCCCGGATGGGCTGCCGCAGTGCGATCGACCATCCGGATCAAGGCATCCCAGGCCTTGTCAGGCCTGGCGGTGACGCCGGTTACTTGTACGAACGCAGAATGCGATCGGCTTCCTTCTGCGCATCCTTCATGGCCTGTGCCGAGGTCTTGGTGCCGTTCAACGCCGCCTGCACCGCATCGTTGAGCACCTTGGTCACACGCTGGTTGTCGTGGGTGGAGAACTCCGCCACCGACACCGGCAGCTGGTCACGCGCCACCAGGGCCTGGGGAAAATCCTGGCCGTACTTCTTCAGCGTGGGGGTGTCGTACGCGGCCGCCGAGACGGCTACATAGCCGCTGTCCATGCTCCACTGGGCCGCACGCTCGGGCTGGGTCACCCACTTGGCGAACTCGAACGCCGCCTGCTGCTGCTCCTTGGGGGCCTTCTTGAAGATGTAGAAGTTGCCGCCTCCGGTGGGCGAGCCCTTGCGCACATTGCCCGCGATCTGGCCCACGCCAAAGTCGAACTTGGCATTGGCCTTCAGATTGGTCAGGTTGCCGGTGGTGGTGACGATGATGGCGGCCTTCTTTTCCATGAAGTCCTTGGGGGTGGTGCCCCACTCCACCACGCCCTTGGGGTGCACGCCATCCTTGGTCAGGTTGACCCAGAAGTCCAGCGCCTCGATCACCTTGGGGTGGTCGAACGTGACCTTGGTGCCGGCCTCATTGGCCAGCAGCACGCCATTGGGCGTGGTCAGCGTCTGCAGCATCCAGTAGGCAAAGCCGGTCGACGGAATCTGGATGCCGTACTGCGTGACATTGCCGTTGGCATCTTTCTTGGTCAGCTTCCTGGCGGCCTCGCTCAGTTCCTTCCAGGTTGCGGGGGCCTTGCTCGGGTCAAGGCCGGCCTCCTTGAACGCTTCTTTGTTGTAGTACATCACCACGGTGGAACGCTGGAACGGCACCCCCCAGGTCTTGCCTCCGGTCTGGCTGTTGGCCATGAACGCGGGGTAGAAGCCCTTGAGCCAGGCCTTGTCGGCATCGGTCTTCGCAAAGTCGTCGATGGGGGCGATGGCGTCTTCGTCGATCAGCGTGAACATGTCGGTGGACAGCAGCACCGACGTGGCCGGTGCCTTGCCCGACTTGTTGGCCGTCAGCGCCTTGACGATGGTCTCCTGGTAGGTGCCCGCGTAGATGGGCGTGACCTTGTACTGCGGGTGGGCCTTGTTGAAGTCGGCGGCGTAACCGTCGATCACCTTGGTGATGGGGCCGCCCACGGCCACAGGGTAGTAGAACGGCACTTCCAGCGGCTCGGCGGCCTGGGCGGTGGGCGCGCTCAGGCCCAGCATGGCGGCCGTGGTGGCCAGAATGGATTTCAAGAAGGTGCTGCGTTGCATGGAAACTCCTGGTGCGCCAAAGCGCGATTCAAACGTGAGGAAGGGAGAGTGGAAACCGACGTCAGCCGCAGGCGATGCGCTGGCCCTGGGCGTCGAAGAAATGCATGTCCTGGGGCTGCCAGGCCAGGTGTGCGGCAGCGCCCACCGCCGCCTGCTGGTGGCCGGGGGCGCGCACCATGATCTGTTCGCTGCCAATCGCGCAGCGCAGCACCACATCGGCCCCCAGGTATTCCTGGCCGGTCACGCCGGCCGGCACCCCGGCGGCATCGGCCCAGTGCACTGCCTCGGGCCGCAGGCCCAGCCAGGCGGCACCCGCGGGTGCCGGCAGACGCACCTCGCTGCCTGCGATGGCGCCATCCTGCAGCTGAAGCAGGTTCATCGCCGGCGTGCCGATGAAGCGCGCCGCAAACGTGGTCGCAGGCTGTGCATACAGGGTGCGCGGTGCCGCGCATTGCTCCACCTTGCCCTGGTGCAGCAGCACCACCTGGTCGGCCATGCTCATGGCTTCGGCCTGGTCGTGCGTCACGTACACCACCGTCAGGCCCAGGCGCTGCTGCAGCTCGCGCAGCTCCGCGCGCATTTCCTGCCGCAGCTGGGCATCCAGGTTGGACAGCGGCTCGTCCATCAGACACACATGGGCCTGGGCCACCAGGGCGCGGCCCAGCGCCACCCGCTGCTGCTGGCCACCCGAGAGCTGACCCGGCTTGCGGTCCAGCAGCTGGGACAAGCCCAGCAGGCCGACAGCTTCCTTCAAACGCTTGTCGGCCTCGGCCTTGGGCACCTTGCGCACCGACAGGCCGAAACCGATGTTGTCCGCCACGCTCAGGTGCGGAAACAGCGCGTAGTTCTGAAACACCATGGCGATGCCGCGGGCGGCTGGCGGCAGATCGGTCACGTCCTTGCCGCCGATCTTCACCCGCCCGGAGGTGGCGGACTCCAGGCCCGCAATGATGCGCAAGGTGGTGGATTTGCCGCAGCCCGAAGGGCCGAGCAGCACACAGAACGATCCCGCAGGAATCTGCAGATCCATCGCCCGCAGCGCGGTGGTGTCTCCCCACGATTTGGCGATGGCTTCCAGTTGAATGGTTGACATGCACCCAGTCTAGAAACGACTTGTGTCAACGTCATGACGGGATAAACCCCCTGTTGTCGACGGCAGGCATGACAGCGTCATGACACCCCGACACCACCTGTGCCATTGGGCCGTTGCCCCGGGCACGGCACTGGGGGTGTCTGGGAAGGCAAAGCGCCTGGGCGCATGCCCCGGCGCACCCTGTTGTATGCAGCGTCCACCCGTCACGGCCGCAGTACGCAGGGCTTAGTCCGGATGGATGGGCGTCTTGGCATCCTTGCCCACCACCGTGGTCCAGGGCTTGATCACATGACGGGCCACCAGCCCGTTCACGTAGTAGGGATCGCCTTGCACAAAGGCCTCGATGGGGGCCGCACTGTCGCAGTCGAAGACAAACACCGCGCTGTCCGGCGGATCGCCGGCGGCGCCGGCCAGCAGCAGCTCGCCCCGCTCCTGTGCCTGCCAGGCCTTGGCGATGTGCGCATTGCGGTAGGTACCGCGGCGCTCCAGGTAGTCCGCGGTGTATTCGTAGGTCAGCAGGTAGTGCATGGAAAGTCTCCTCCAGGAATGCAGGCAGGCCACGCCAGCCACGTGGCCCGATAAAAAAGCGCCGCACCCGAAAAATCGCAGTGCGGCGCCGGCCGGTTGATTGTCTACGCGGCGGGCATCTGCCGACACCTGCTGCGCGGACTGCGTGCTCAGGGCTTGCCCTGAAGCACCTGCATGCTGGCATTGGGCGCTTCGCCAAACACCTCCGGGGCATACAGCGCCTCGGCCCGGGTGGGCGGCAGCGCGAAGGTGCCCGCGTTGTTCAAGCGCATGGTGTACTCCACCACCGACTTGCCCTTGGGCAGGTAGGCGTAGTAGGCACGGAAGGCGTTGTGCGCCCGTTCTTCGTACGCAGGCCAGGCCCCTTCCGGCGCCTTCTGGTCCCGCACCGCCACTTCGGAGTCACGGCCCAGGCCGCTGCCCAGGATCGTGGCCCCGCCAGGGATGGGGTCGCTCAGCGCCACCCAGGTCATGTCGGCGCCGGCCTCGACCTCGAGCCGCACCCGCAGCACATCGCCGCGCTGGTACTTGCCAGCGGCAACGCCTTCGGCCTGCTGCACCGGGGTGATGGTCTTGCGCACCGCATAGCCGGCATTGAAGGCCTCCTTGCGCGGCACCGCGGCCAGCGACTGCAGCGTAACCCAGGGCTTGCCTGCGCCGTGGTGAGTGATGCGCAGCTCGCCCGAGCGGCGCTCGCCCCAGGGCATGTAGATGCGCTGCGGCGTCTGCGGGTCTTGCTGCACCGCACCGGCCAGTGCCGCCGTCAGCGACTCCAGCGCCGCGCCGTCCTGTGCACCGGCTTCCGCCTTGGGCAGGGGCTTCACATCCTTCCAGTCGACATTCACCGACTGCGCGCCCAGCACCGTGGTGGTGGTGCCGGCCACGGGCGTGTTCTCGAACTTGCGCGAGAACTGGCGCAGCGCCAGCCCGCCCCAGACGTTGGCCGTGGTGGTGGACCAGGCGCCACCCTTCTGGCGCGCCAGCAGACCGGCCACCATGCGCGGCACTTCCGATGCCCAGCTTGCATCGCCCATGGTGGCCAGCAGCAGACGGGCGGCATTGCTGTCCGTGTCCTGCATCAGCCACCACCAGCGGTCCTGGTCCTCGGTGCTGAAGGCCAGCTGGCTGCCGTGGTAGCTCAGGCGGTTGCGCAGCTGCTGCTGCGCCTCGGCCAGGCGCTCCTCACGTTGGGGCACATCCGGCAGTTTCTGCAGCACCGTGATCCAGTCGATCAGCGTGTGCGTGGGCCACTGCACAGGGGTGATGTCGATGCTGCCCAGCATGCGTGCCTGGGCCTTGCCACCGCGCGCCAGCGCGGCGATGGCGGCCAGCTTGCGCTCCTGCAGATCCTGGCGCGGGCTCCAGAACTTGCGCTGCAGACGGCCTTCCACAAAGGCGATCAGGCCGGATTCCATCTGCGCCCGCTGCGCCGCAGGAATGGCAAACGCCGGATCCAGTTCGGCCGCCACGCTGGCCACGGCCAGCAGGTGTGCCGTCAAGGTGTCACTGCCCTGTGCGCGCTGACCGTCCTGCACCGGGAAGTACAGGGCCAGGCCGTCGCCGTCCAGGTAGGTGGGCAGGCTGTCCATGGTGCTGCGCCACAGATCGGCATTCTTCAGGCCGATGGCGCGGCTGCTGGTCTGCTCCAGGCAGCTGTAGGGGTAGCGCTCCCACCAGGCGCGCACGCCGGGCAGGCCATCCGGTCCGCCCGCCAGCTGCGCACTGAAGTCCAGGCGCATGCCGCCGCGGCCAGGTACGGCATTGGCCGGCAGGCTGACCTGCTGGCTCCACGGCCCATCCAGCTGCTGCAGCACCGATTGCTGCACCGACAAGGGCACAGCCGCCTCCACGCGCTGGCTGATCTTGAGCGTATCGCTGGCGCCGCTGGTCTTGTCCTTGGCCGCTACCTCCCACATCAGCTGCTGGGTACGGGTCTGGCCCAGTGCAGCCGGCACGGTCACGTCCCAGGCCACTTCGCGCGAGGCACCGGCGGGAATCTCCACCGTCTGGGGCTTCAGATCCAGCCAGGTGGCGCGCGGTGACAGTTCCACCTGCATCGCCGCCTTGGTGGTGTTGCGCAAGGTGAGCTGGGCGCGGAACTGGTCGCCTTCGCGCACCAGCGGCGGCAGGCCGCTGACAATTTGCAGATCCTGCGTGGTGCGGATGGAGGCTTCGCCCGTGCCGAACCACTGCACACCGTCATCGGCCACGGCAGCAATGCGGAAGGCCGTGAGCGCGTCGTTGAGCGGCACATTCACCGTGGCCTTGCCATGGGCGTCCAGCACCACGCGCGGGTTCCACAGCAGCAGCGTGTCCAGCAGCTCGCGCGTGGGCGCACGCCCACCGCCGCCGCCGGCAGGCACGGCCTTACGGCCATAGTGGCGTCGGCCGATGATTTCCATCTGCGCCGTCGCCGTCTGCACGCCCCAGCTGCGGCGTTGCCACAGCGCGTCGCGCAACTGCCAGCTGGTGTTGGGCATCAGCTCCAGCAGCGCCTGGTCCACCGCGGCCAGTGCCACTTCGGCACCGGCGGCCGGCTTGCCATCGGGCTGCCGGACTTCGATGGTCACGCGGGCTGTGTCGCGGATGCGGTAGCTGGATTTGTCCGGCGTCACCGTCACCTGCAGCGTCTGCCCCTTCTGGCCCACCTGCAGCTCGGCCATGCCCAGCCGGTATGCCGGTTTGGACAGGTCCACCAGTGCCGTGGGCGCCGCGTACTGCTTGCCGTCATGCCAGAAGGCCTGCCACCAGGCGCGGGGCGACTTGTAGCCCCAGGTGAAGAAGCTGTACCACGGCACTTCCACCAGACGGCCGCGCAGCGCCATCACGCTGACATACACGTTCGGGCCCCATTCCTTTTGTACCGGTACATCCACCGTGGGGTTGTCGCCGCGCAGTTCCACCACGCGGGCGTCCAGAATGCCTTCGCGCTCCACCGTCACCAGCGCCGTGGCATGGCGGAATGGCATGCGCACCTGCAGGCGGGCGATTTCACCCGGCTCGTAGCTGCGCTTTTCCGGCAGCAGGTCCATGCGGTCATGGTCCTGGCCGCCAAACCACAGCTCGCCCTGGCGCGTGATCCACACGCTGGTGGCGGCCTGCACGGGATGGCCCTTGTCGTCCTTGGCGGTGGCAATCAGTTCCACCTGGCCGGATTGCTCCAGCTTGGTGTTGCACAGCAGCAGGCCACGGCTGTCACTGGTGCCGCTGCAGACCTCGCCCAGGTCCTTGCTGTTTTCCTGGTTGTCGTAGGTGTAGAAACCTCCCACCATGCGCTTGCGCGCCGAAGTGGTGGTGTGCAGCATGGCCTTGACCGACAGTGCCACGCCCGCCTTGGGCTGGCCATCCAGCCCCAGCGCCAGCGCCTGGAACCGCACCTGCTGGCCGGCTGCGGCCCAGCCTTCGGCACGCACGCCAGTCGCCACAGCCGAGGGCCAGAGCGTATGGGTGCTGCGCAGGGTCTGGATTTCTCCGCTGGGGTCGGCATAGGTGGCTTCCAGCACCAGGTCCTGCGGCTGCTCGGAGGGCGGCAGCGCGTCGATCACCACCTGACCCTGGCCCTTGGCGTCCAGCTTCAGGGCGGCACGGTCCAGCACGATGCGGTTGCTCTCGCGCGGCGCCTCATCGTCCAGCCCTTCGCCCTGCTCGCTGCGCTGCGACTGAGGCGGACCAAAGCTGTAATCGTCCCAGCCCTTGAAGCTGGTCGAACGCGAACGCACCATGGCTGTCACCTGCACCGGCAGGTTGGCTGCGGCGCCGCCGTTCACGTAATCCAGGCGCACGGCCACCGCCAGCTTGCCCGGGCGCACCAGTGGTCCCTTGTCCACCGGGGCCACCTGGCCCTGCAGCACCGGCAGGCGGAAGGCTTCCACGCGGAAGCTGCCCGACTGCAGGCTGCGGCCCCCCGGCAGGCGCAGTTCCACGTCGTACTGGCCCAGCTTGGCGGCGCGCGGCACGGCAAAGCTGGCTTCCGCACTCTTGCCGCCGGTCGCCGTGGTGCGCCACTGCAGCGCCTGCTGGAACTGCTGGCCGCTGCCAATGTGGGTGATGATGGCTTCCTGCGGCCACTGCTGCGGCAGGCCCAGGCCGGTCAGCGTCTGCTGGCGCAGGAAATGCTTCATGGACACGGTTTCACCGGCGCGCACCAGCGTGCGGTCCATCACCGTGTGGGCCACAAGCTGGCTTTCGCCAGACCAGGCCACGGGCACGTTGAAGCGCCAGGGCTCAATGCCTTTTTGCCAGTCGCTCCAGGTGAACGCCATATCGGCCATGCCAGCCTGCATGGCGCGGGCGCTCACAAAATAGGAGCCACTGTTGCGACCCGTGCGGCAGCGCGGCGCTTCACCGGCCAGTTCCGGCAGGCGCAGCACGCCCTGGGCATCGGTTTCCCCCTGGGTCACCGGCTTGCCTGCGCAATCCGACACCTGCACCTGGGCGCCGGCCACCGGCTTGCCCTTGTCAAGCGAGGTCACCCAGACCATGGAGCCTTCGTGCCCCAGCTTGAAGTGCACCGCCAGGTTGGTGACCAGCGCAGCGGTGCGCACATACATCTTGCGCTGCGCACCGTAGCGCTCATCCAGCAAGGCGGCGCCGAGGCGAGGCGACGCGATTTCCACCACATGGAAACCCGGCTGCAGCGGAATGCCCACCACCTCGAACGGGCGCGGGTCTTCCTTGCTGCCGGCCGGCAGCTGCATCTGCTGCACACCGTCGCGGCCCTGCAGCAGCGACAGCTGGCGCGTGGCCACATAGGTCTGGTTGTCCGGGTCGATCACCGGCGGCAGGGTTTTCACGTCCTTGCGGGCCTCGGTGCGGGACACGCTGTTCTCGTGGTAGTTCTGCACCTTGTCGAGCCAGCGGATGATGTCGGCATCGCTTTGCAGCTGCAGGGTGCTGACCTGCGAGCTGCCGCTGGCTTCCACCTTGCGCAGGGTCACCGGCAATAGCGCTGGCCCGTCCGGACCTTCGGCAAAGCGTTCGACAATGCCGAACGGCGCCGCGGCGAACTTGGCCAGCGGCGGCGTGTCGCCGGTCTTGATCGCCAGCGGGAACATGGCGGCGTTGCGCAGCGGGCGGCCGGCATCGTCCTTCAGGTCCTTGGGCAGTTCCAGCTGATAGCCGGTCAGCGGCTTGAGGCCGCCTTCAAAGCGCAGATCACGCACATCGCCGCTGCCTTCTTCCAGCACTGGCTTGAGGTTGTCACCACCGCCCACCAGGCGGATTTCCTGCGCCTTGCTGCGCGGTACGGGGGCGCTGAACTGCAGATAGACCGGACGGATCGGCAGGCAGCCGGCCTGGGCGTTTTCGCGCTCGCAGCGCATTTCGGCCGCAAACGCTTCACGCACCGTGTAGTCAAACCGTTTTTCCTCGCGGTTGGCCACGCCCTGCGGGCCGGCAACGCCCTTGCCATAGACCAGTTGCACGGCGGTGCCGGCGGTCAGGCGTCGGTTGCACGCCAGCACGGCGAACTGGTCCGGGGATTTCTTCAGCAGCTCCTGGTCCCAGACCTGCGTCTTGAGCACCGCGTCGCGCTCCTTGCCGCCGATCCAGCGCACCGGGATGCGTTCGCCCAGGCCTTCGGCCTGGCAATGCACATGCTCCTGCAGGCTTTGCTGCGTGGCCGGGCCGCTGAGCTGCAGCAGGAAGAACTGTTCCTCATCGATGGCCACCCAGCCACGCGGCCAGATGTGGCGCACAAAAGGCCCTGCCGTTTCGAACTGGTAGCGCTTGGTGCTGGTCAGCGTGGCGCCGGACACCGACTTGAAGGCTTTTTTCGGCGTCACCGTGCAACGGGTGCCAGGGGGCAGCGGGCTGTTCCACTGCCAGACCCACTCACGGGCATTGTTCCAGCGGCCGCTGCCGCCGGGCAGTTGCTCCGGCGCGCAGCTGAAGTCCACCGGTGCCGGCCCCTCGGCCGAGCCCAGTGCCACGGCATCGGCATCCAGCCGCACCACCAGTTGGCGAATCTCTGCCACCTGCCCTTGGGGGGTGACGTTCTGTATGTCCAATGCCCATGTCTGCCCCGCCCCCAACAAGGCGGCTGCGGCAGCCCATTTGTGCATGCGCTTCATGCGGTCTCCTCTTGCGAAGCAACGAGGGTACCAAAGGGCTGCAACTTCCCCCAGGGCGTGCAGCCGCCGTTTCAAGCTGAAACAAATCGGACAAAAAGCACATGACGGGCTCGATCCGGCAGGCAGCGCGCTGCCGTGTCCTGCTTTCCGTCCAGGGAATGGCCCATGGTGGGCACCCGGCACCTGTGCGTAACAGGCACCACGAGCTGGTGCTTACTGCGGCTGAAAGCCGCTCTTGCGAATGATGGCCTTCCAGGCCGCGGTATAGGCCTGCTCACGGCGCTGCAGCTGCTGCGGGTTCATGGGCTCCACCGTCAGCCCCAGCTGTTCGAGCTGGCTGCGGATCTGCGGCCGCGCCACCACCTGGGCCAGCGCCTGGGCAAAACGTTGTGTAAACGCTGCGGACGTGCCCTTGGGCGCATAGAAACCGTAGTAGGGCATGTCCTCGAAGCCCGCCAGACCCAGCTCACCCAAGGTAGGCACCTGGGAAAACGCCTTTTGCCGGTGTGCCCCCAGCACGGCCAGCACGCGCAGCTTGCCGCTCTTGTGGTACTCGACGAAATCCTGCACCGAGCCAATGCCGGCTTCGATCTGCCGACCCAGCAGGTCGCCGATCATCGGCGCGCTGCCCTTGTAGGGAGCGGCCACCAGATCCAGCTGGTAGTGCCTGGCCAGCAACTGCACCAGAAACTCTGGGGTCGATGCCGGCGCCGGAATCCCCACGGCACTGCGCCCCTGGGCAGCACTGCGCACCCAGTCCACATACTCGGCCACGCTGTGTGCCGGGTGCTGGCCGGACACGGCCAGGCAGTTCACGAACGAGGCAAAACCGCCGACCGGCACAAAGTCCTGTGCCGGATCGAATCCCGGCTGGCGCACCACCTGCGGCAGGATGGAGATGGTGTGGTCGTGCGTCAGAAACACCGTCGTGCCATCGGGCTGGGCGGCCTTGAGTTGCTGGGCGGCGATCTGCCCGCCCGCGCCGGGACGGTTGTCCACGATCACGGGCACCGCCAGCAATTCCGACAGCGGCTCCTGCAGCAGGCGTGCAATCACATCGCTGCCACCGCCCGGCGGAAAGCCCACCAGGATGCGCAATGGCCGCCCGCCCTTGGCCCAGACTCCGCCGGACCCGCTGGCCGCCGCCAGAACCGCAGCCTGTGCAGCGGAGTGGACCAGGAATCGGCGGCGGGAAGAGAGGGTCACAAATTGCTCCGAAGGCAGAAAAAAGAAAAAGCCATGCACGGCCATCTGCGAGCGTATCGGTCGGATGCCCGGAAAAAAACTCCAGAAACCTCCTGACTTGCGATGCCCAACATCGTGAACTACGAACCCAATCTCCTGTCGCTGCGCAGGCCCCCATGCAAAAAGGGACGCCGAAGCGTCCCTTTTGGATGAGTGTGCTGCGCCTTGGGTACAGACAGCCGTGTTACCGATCGCCTGTCCAGGCACCCAGGCCTCTCAAGCCAGGCGTGCGCGGTGCTTGGCCAGCTGTGCACGCACCTGGGCAGGTGCCGTGCCGCCCAGCGTGTTGCGGGCGTTGAGCGAGCCTTCCAGGCTGAGCGCCTCGAACACATCGGCTTCGATGTGCGGGTTGAAGGCCTGGAGTTCGATCAGCGGCAGCTCGGTCAGGTCCACCCCCTTCATAGAGGCCAGTTTCACCGCATGGGCCACGGTTTCGTGGGCATCGCGGAAGGGCAGACCCTTCTTGACCAGGTAGTCGGCCAGGTCGGTGGCGGTCGCGTAGCCCTTCAGGGCCGCGGCACGCATGTTCTCGGCATTCACCGTGATGCCGCCTTCCTTTTTACCGGAGGCAGGATTGAGCTGGCCGCCAATCATTTCGGCAAAGATGCGCAGCGTGTCCTGCAGCGTATCGACGGTGTCGAACAGCGGTTCCTTGTCTTCCTGGTTGTCCTTGTTGTAGGCCAGGGGCTGGCCCTTCATCAGGGTGATCAGACCCATCAGGTGGCCGACCACACGGCCGGTCTTGCCGCGTGCCAGCTCGGGCACGTCGGGGTTCTTCTTCTGGGGCATGATCGACGAGCCGGTGGTGAAGCGGTCGGCAATCTTGATGAAGCCGAAGTTCTGGCTCATCCAGATGATCAGCTCTTCGGACAGACGGCTCACGTGCACCATGCACAGGCTGGCAGCGGCCGTGAACTCGATGGCGAAATCGCGATCGCTCACGCCGTCCAGCGAATTCTGCGACACGCCTTCCATGCCCAGCGTACGGGCCACACGCTCACGGTCCAGCGGGTAGGTGGTACCGGCCAGCGCGGCCGAGCCCAGGGGCAGCACGTTCACGCGCTTGCGCACGTCCAGCATGCGTTCGGCGTCGCGCTTGAACATTTCCACATAGGCCAGCATGTGGTGGCCAAAGCTCACCGGCTGGGCCACTTGCAGGTGGGTGAAGCCGGGCAGGATCACTTCCACGTTCTGCTCGGCCACTTCCACCAGCGACAGCTGCAATTCTTTCAGAAGGCCTTCGATCAGATCGATCTCGTCGCGCAGCCACAGGCGCACATCGGTGGCCACCTGGTCGTTGCGGCTGCGGCCGGTATGCAGGCGCTTGCCCGCATCGCCCACCAGGGCTGTCAGGCGCGCTTCGATGTTCAGGTGCACGTCTTCCAGGTCCAGCTTCCAGTCGAACTGACCGGCTTCGATCTCCGACTTGATCTGGGCCATGCCCTTCTGGATGGCGGCGTAGTCGTCCTGACCGATGACACCCTGCGCAGCCAGCATTTCCGCGTGCGCCAGGCTGCCGGTGATGTCGGCCTTCCACATGCGCTTGTCAAAGAACACGCTGGAGGTGTAGCGCTTGACCAGGTCGCTCATGGGCTCGGAAAACAGGGCAGACCACGCCTGCGCCTTGGTGTCGAGTTGGTTGTGGGAGGGCTGCGCGGTGGTGTTGGAGGACATAGGCGAGGACAGATTTTCCGGAAGTTCAGGACACCCGGAAATCCGGGTGCCGCGTATGCAAGATACACAAATTTTATCGAGCCCGGCGGCGCCCCCGGTTTCTGCGGCCTGCGGTGACCCCACGTGGCACCGCGGCACCGGTTCCGCGCTGGCGTCTGGCGCCTCTCTCCCACGGAAGTGTCCAGCTGCCGTGGGGAATGCAGGCCGCGGCCTGCAACAGCAGGCATGGTTCACAGGGATACCCCCTGCCATGCAGCAAGACGCAACGTCGCCCTGCCCCGGCACGGACCTGCCAGAGCACCGATGCCGTGAGCACCTGCCGCCACGGTCCACGGAGTCTGACCCCACGACCAACATCAGGGTTTTCACTGCTTTTTCAGGCGAAACACGCCGTCAAGTGTCGGGAACTGCCCGTAAATGCAGCAGAAACGTGACAGTCACAACAAAACTCTCCAGTCACAGGTGCATCTTGCAAGTTACCAATACACTTTGTTTCACCCCTGTTAACCGGAGGGAGGTTGCGCTGGGTCAAGGCATGGCCCACGCGAATGTGCAAACGCGTTTGGTACGGCGGCACTGCGTCAGGCGACTTCTGTCCCTGAAGTGAGAAGTCCGTGTGTTGTCACGCTGTCAGTACCTGATGTATCCGCCATATTGAGATAAGGGAGAAGGAGCTATGCACGTACTGATCGTTGATGATGAACTCTTGGCCCGCAACCGCCTGCGCGTTCTGCTGAGTGATTGCGAAGATCCCTCGGCACCGTTCCTGGTATCGGAAGCTGCCACCGCCGCCCAGGCGCTGGATGTGCTGCACCGCACCAAGGACCACCATCCCGTTGACATGATTTTCCTGGACGTGCAGATGCCCGGCCAGGATGGTCTGCGCTTTGCACAGACGCTCCGCTCCCTGCCCCGTCCGCCGGCGGTGGTATTCATCTCGGCCCATGCCATGTACGCCGCCAATGCCTTCGAAGTGGAGGCCGTGGACTACCTGACCAAGCCGGTGCGCCCGGACCGCCTGCAGCAGGCCGTGGCCAAGGTGCGCCGCCTGTACACGCTGGAGCAGAAGGCACCAGCCACCATGTCCATGGGCAGCGCCGCCGCCCTGCTGATCCGCGACCGCGGCCGCACAGAACGTGTGCCGCTGCACCAGGTGATCTATCTGAAAGCCGAGCAGAAGTACGTCACCGTGCGCACGGCCACCCGCAGCTACATCCTGGACAACTCGCTGACCGAGCTGGAAGGCCGCTACCCGCTGCAGTTCGTGCGCATCCACCGCAACGCCCTGGTCACCCGTGAGCAGATGCGCAGCCTGGAAAAGCACTATACCGAAGACGACGGCGAAGGCTGGGCGCTGCGCATGCACGCCGTGCCCGAGTTGCTGATGGTCTCGCGCCGCCAGCTGTCTGCCGTGCGGGCCATCATGAACCAGCCGCACATCCAGGTGCAGCCGGAAATGGCCTGATCCGCGCCCGCTGGCGCATCTGCATCAGCCCACGCTGGCACCGCAAGGTGGCCAGCGTTTTTTATGGTGTGAACCCGTGCAGCTGGACCCGGTTGCCTGCGGGATGCTCAGTGCCCGCCATGGGCCAGGTGGCTGACCACCGTGACCAGCACGATGCCCACCGCCAGCCAGACCACCTGGGCCAGCGTTTCCCGGGCGGACAGCTGCTTTTGCAGCTGCGGAATCAGGTCCGACAGCGCCACATAGACAAAGCTGCTGGACGCGATGGTCAGGAAGAACGGCAGCCAGGCTTCCAGCTGCCCCACCAGAAAGTAGCCCACCACACCGCCAAAAGCCGTCACTGCGCCGGCCAGCGACACCTTGAGCACAGCGGCATTGCGGTTGCTGTTCAGGCGCATCACCACCAGATCGCCCATGTGGTGCGGCACCTCGTGGGCCAGCACCGATACGGCGGCAATCAGGCCCAGCCGCATATCGGCCAGGAAGGCCGAGGCAATCAGGATGCCGTCGCCAAAACAGTGCACGCTGTCACCGGTCAGCAGCGACCAGCCTCCGCCGCTGCGGTGGCTGTGCGCGTGGGCCGACGGGTGGACATGGCCATGGTGCGCGTGGTCGTGATGGGCATGATCGTCGTGCCCACTCTGCGCCAGCGGCGCATGATGGTGTTCATGACCGTGGTGCCACAACTCGGCCTTGGTCAGCAGAAAGAAGAACACCACGCCCACCAGCAGGGTCAGAAACAGGTCTTTGGCCCCGGCTTCGCTTTCGAAGGCTTCGGGCAGCAGGTGCATGAAGGCCGTGGCCAGCAGGGCACCGGCAGCCAGGCTGAGCATGCCCTGCTGGGCATTGCCGCGGCCCAGACCGGCCCTCAACAGCAGGTCGGCCACCCAGACACTGCCAATGCCGGCGGCCAGTGTGGCCAGAAGAATTGCGACCAAGGTCATAGCTTTTTGCGCTTTGTGAACGGGTTGGAGCACCCGAAATGGCGGGTATTTTTATAGGTCGGCATGCGCGCTACGGGGTGCCCGCTGGAATGCGCGGTACCGCGCACTCACAGACACCGATGGCTGTGCGACAAGGGCCAAAAGCTTACACCTACTGACTTTTTTGCGCCGAAAGTGGTGGCCGCACCACCCCCTGGCCGGGGGTTTTGCCGCAGCGGCGGGCCCTACATCCACCGCTGCCAGGCGGCAGCACTGCGGCGACAAACGGCGCGCTGGCACCGCCCGCCGGTGTGCTCGCTTACACCCCGTGGCTGTGCAGCCACTGCAGCAGACGCTGCCAGCCATCCCGGGCGGCGGCTTCGCGGTAGCTGGCGCGGTAGTCCGCATGGAAGGCATGCGGTGCATCCGGGAACAGCACAAATTCCGACTTTTTGGCTGCCGCACTGCCCTGGGCCAGGGCCTCCTGCATCTTGGCCACGCTGGCCACGGGAATCCCGGTGTCCTGCCCGCCGTACAGACCCAGCACCGGCGCTTTCAGCTGGCCGGCCAGCGCCAGCGGGTGGGTGGGCGTCGTGGCCGAAGCCTGGCCTTCGAGCCGGCCGTACCAGGCCACGCCGGCCTTGACCTTGCCGCTGGCCGCGTACAGCCAGGTGATGCGGCCGCCCCAGCAAAAGCCGGTGATGGCCGCTTTCTGCGTGTTGCCGCCGGCCTTGGCCGCCCAGGCCAGCGTGGCATCCAGATCACCCAGCACCTGGGCATCGGGCACCTTGCTGACCAGCTCGGCCTGCAGCTTGCTGATCTCGGTGTAGTCACTGGCCTTGCCCTGGCGGGCGTAGAACTCGGGAGCGATCGCCAGATAGCCGGCCTTGGCCAGGCGGCGGCACACATCCTGGATATAGGCGTGCACGCCAAAGATTTCCTGCACCACCAGCACCACGGGCGGGTGCTTCTTGCCTTTGGGGCGGGCCTGGTAGGCCGGCAGGTCAAAGCCCTGCGAAGGAATGGTCACCCAGCCCTCCTCCAGCCCATCGCCCGGCGTGGTGATCGCCGTCTGCGCCATGATGGGCGCAGCGGCTGCGGCGTAGCCCAGACCCAGCACCGCCTGCAAGGCGGTACGGCGGCTGGCGCCCTGTTCGGTGGACTTGCCGGGCAGCAAGGCGCCGACATCGTTGTGTGCATCGCGAAAATCCATGGACAGGCTCCTGGTGAACAGTCGATCAAGGGGGAACAACGGAAAGCGCAGTCTAGCGCCAGATGCAGGCTGTCACGCCGCCGCCAACCGGCGGCGATGATCCGCGGCTAAGCCAGCCAGCGCACCAGGGCCGCGGCCAACGCCCCCAGCAGCACCACCAGCAGAAAAGGCGCACGCAGCCGCAGTGCGACGGCCGCCACCGCCAGCGCTGCCAGCCGGGCGTCCAGCACCAGGGCCGTGCCTGCGGCGAAGGTATTCATCACCGTCAGCGCCGCCAGCAGCGCCACCGTCATGCAGGCAGCGACCTGTGTCATGCGGGGGTTCTGCAACCAGCGCGCAGGCACGGCATAACCGGCCAGCTTGGTCGCAAAGGCGACTGCACAGGCTCCCAGAATCCAGCCCCACAGGCCGATATCGATCGTCCCGGCGCTCATGCGGCCTCCTGCGCACAGTCGGCATCCGCCGTGGCGGCACGGCTGCGCCACCAGCCCCAGGCGGCCCCCACCACGGCTGCCAGCAAGATCGGCAGGCCCGGCGGCAACAGCGGCACGGCCAAGGCGGTGACCACACCGCACAGCACGGCCAGCGCCACCGGTTCACGCTGCTGCAGCCTGGGCCACAGCAGGCCCAGGAAGGCGGCCACGGCCGCACCATCCAGACCCCATTGGCGCGGATCACCGAGGGCATCGCCCAGCCAGGCCCCCAGCAGGGTGAAGCCGCTCCACAGCAGGTACACGCCCAGGCCGGCCGTCCAGAATCCCCGGCGCTGCTCGGCTGCATCCAGCTGGGCAACCGCCGTGGCGGCGGATTCGTCAATGGTCAGTTGCGCGCCCAGCCAGCGGCGCCAGCCCTGCAGACCCAGCAGGCGGTTCATCTGCATGCCATAGACGGCATTGCGCAGACCCAGCAGGCTGGCGGCCCCCAGGGCTGCTGCCCCGGTGCCGCCACCGGCGATCACACCAATGAATGCAAACTGCGAGCCCCCGGTGAACATCAGCGCGCTCAGCGCCATGGCCTGCCAGACATGCAGCCCGGACGCCACGGCCAGCGCACCAAAGGAAATGCCGTACAGCCCGGTGGCCACGGAAATCGACAGGCCCATGCGCACGGCAGGGGTCAGACCGCGCTGCGGCGCAGCGCAGGCAGAGGAATCAGAAGACATCGGAAAAAATCGCTCATTGCGCACGCCACAGCGGCATGCAGTGCCATAGAAGCATGCAGAGCAGGCGGCATTGGATACCCGCCCCCCGACCCGCAGGACTCCCATGGTAAGCCCCCGGGACGGCGCGCCGGCAGGACCGAGACCGCCAGAGGGCCACGCAGGCGACAGGCCAGATCCGGCCTGCCCGTGCTCCGCATCCTCAGGATGTCAGGGGGTCAGGCTGTTCAGCTCCCGCAACGGATCGGACGAGCGTTCCAGCCAGTGCCGCAGGGATTCGCTCTGTACCTGGGAGCGGCGCACAAAATTCTGGGACTCGCTCGGGCTCATGCGCACCGGCTGCTGCTGCTGCGCGGCAATCAGTGCCTGGGTGTCAGGGCGCAGCAAAATGGCATACAACGCCTTGCCCACCGCCTCTCTGCGCTCCTCCGACATGGTCGCCGGAGCAAACCAGGCCATCCAGCCCGGCGGCAGTGGCGGCAGTTGCCACTGGGTGAACGTGGCGGCCGCCAGCGGTGTCGGCGCGCCCACCTGCGCCAGCACCTGCACACCGGCATAACCGCTGCGCTCCCGCTCCTGCAGGCTGCCCAGGTACTGGGAACTGTCGCCACAGCGGTCCAGCACCAGATCCACCTTGCCGGCCGCCAGTGCCTGGACGGACTGGCGCGACGTGCCATAGGTGCTGGCCTGCCAGGTCAGACCGGTCTTGCGGCTCATGGCCTGCATCCACAACTCAGGGAAGCCGAAATTGAAAGGCAGGCCCAGGCGCACCGGCCTGCCCACGGTGCGCAGCCAGGCCTGCAACGCAGCGAAGTCCGGCAGGTGGCGCGCTTCGGGCGCCATCAGGCACCAGGAACCTTGCAGCACAATCTGCAGCGGCACCCAGACATGGGCCGCCGGCAGCGCTTCCAGCCGGCCCAGCCACAGCTGCGACATCAGCACCAGAGTGCGCTCGGGCGGGCCCGAGCGGGCGGCCCAGACAATGGCGTCCATTCCTCCGGCATTGCTGGGGCGGTGCAGCGTGGCTTTTTCCCCCAGGTAATGCGGCATCCAGCGCACAAAGTGCTGCGCCACCACATTGCCCACCGGGGTGCGCTCCATGGGTTGCACCAGCAACAGCGGTGACGATTCCGCCATGCCCGCCTGGCTGGCGAGTGCCGCGAAAAGCCCGGCTAGCAGCCGGTTGCGCAGGCCCCGACGACCCGTCCGGCGGGCGTGACGGAACATATACGGTGTAGAGCTTGGGTACTGCATGGCATAGAGTCCCTGCTGAATAATCTGATAGCAGATGATCCTGCAAGGGAAAGCAAAGCACCATAGCCATTGGTCCTTGTCCCACAAGCTCTGCAAGCACTTGTCTTACAAGCAAGTGCCCACCCCCACGCGCATGCACTGGGGAATGCAAGGCGAACGGCTCCTTTTATCGGAAAGTGCTCAGTGCGCCTTTTCCCAGTTCGGGCCAAAGCCGATCTCGGCCAGCAGCGGCACGGCCAGGTCGGCCACCCCCGCCATCAGCACCGGGATTTCCGCCCGGACCCAGTCTTTATCCGACTCCGGCAGCTCGAACACCAGTTCATCGTGCACCTGCATGATGACCTTGACCTCGGGCTTTTCGGCATCCAGCTTGGCTTGCACGGCCACCATCGCCTTTTTGATCAGGTCCGCCGCCGTGCCCTGCATGGGCGCGTTGATGGCGGCGCGCTCGGCCGCTTTCTTGCGCGGGCCATTGCCGCCGTTGATCTCGGGCAGCACCAGGCGGCGGCCGAACACGGTCTCCACATAGCCCTGGGCATGGGCCAGCTCCACGGTCTGGTCCATGTAGCGCTTCACGCCGGGGTAGCGCTGGAAGTATTTGTCGATGTAGGCGGCGGCCGCCTTGGTCTCGATGCCCAGGTTCTTGGCCAGGCCAAAGCTGCTCATGCCGTAGATCAGGCCGAAATTGATGACCTTGGCATAGCGACGCTGCTCGCTGCTGACGGCATCGACGCTGACGCCAAACACCTCGGCCGCCGTGGCCCGGTGCACGTCCAGGCCGTCCCGGAAGGCATTGAGCAGGGCTTCATCCCCGGAGAGATGGGCCATGATGCGCAACTCAATCTGCGAATAGTCGGCACTGGCAATCAGCTTGCCCTCGGGCGCGACAAAAGCTTCGCGCACACGGCGGCCTTCCGGTGTGCGCACCGGAATGTTCTGCAGGTTCGGGTCGTTGCTGGACAGGCGCCCCGTCACCGCCACGGCCTGTGCGTAGTGCGTGTGCACCCGGCCATCGCTGGGTAAGGCCATCTGGGCCAGCTTGTCGGTGTAGGTGCCCTTGAGCTTGGACAGGCTGCGGTGCTCCAGCAGCTTGGCAGGCAGCGGGTAGTCCTCGGCCAGCTTTTCCAGCACTTCCTCATCGGTGCTGCGCGCACCGGTGGCGGTTTTCTTGACCACCGGCATGCCCAGCTTGTCGAAGAAGATCTCCCCCAGTTGCTTGGGTGACGACAGATTGAAAGGCTGGCCGGCGATCTCGTACGCCTCTTCCTCCAACTTGAGGATGCGCGCACCCAGGTCGTTGCTCTGGCGCGCCAGCTCGCCGGCATCGATGCGCACGCCATTGCGCTCGATGCGGAACAGCGCCTCGCTGGTCTGCATTTCCAATTCATAGATATGCAGCAGGCCGGCATGGGCCTGGATACGCGGCCACAGCACGCCGTGCACATCCAGCGTCTGGTCGGAATCTTCACAGCTGTACGCCGCCGCCTTGTCCACGCTCACCTGGGCAAACGGGATCTGGTTCTTGCCTTTGCCGCACAGATCCTCGTAGCTGATGCCGGAGCGACTCACATGGCGCAGTGCCAGGCTGGTCAGGTTGTGGGGGCGGTCGGCCTCCAGCACATAGGACTGCAGCATGGTGTCGTGGGCGTAACCGCGCACGGTGATGCCATGGTTCGCAAACACATGCTGGTCGTATTTGACATGCTGGCCCAGCTTCTTCTTGGACGCATCTTCCAGCCAGGGCTTGAGCTTGGCCAGCACCAGGGCCATATCGAGCTGCTCGGGCACATCCATGCCCTCGTGGCGCAGCGGAATGTACGCCGCTTCGCCCACGGCCACGCTGAAGCTGATGCCCACAATCTGGGCGACCATTTCATCCAATGAATCGGTCTCGGTGTCCAGCGCCGTCAATTCGGCCGTCTGGAGCTTGGCCAGCCAGTGGTCCAGCTCGGGCTCGGTCAGGATGGTGGCATAGACCACATCGCGCTGCTGGGCTTCGACCGCAATTTCGGTGGTGGCGGCATCGTCCGCATCGAACAGACCGCCTTGCGGGGATGCGGGAGCGGATTTCTTGGCAGGAGCCGCTTCTGCGGCCACCGCACCCAGCGCGCGCACCAGACCCTTGAAGCCGTATTTTTCGTAGAAAGGCGCCAGACCGGCGTTATCAGGCTCACCGAGGGTGATGCTGTCCAGTTGCGGCAGACCGGCCACATGCGCGGCCAGATCGCAGTCGGTCTTCATGGTCACCAGCTGGCGGCTCAGCGCCAATTGGCCGCTGGCGATGGCATCGCGCAGGTTCTGGCCTGCTACGCCCTTGATCGCCTCCGCATTGGCGATCAGATTGTCCAGCGAGCCATACTCTTCCAGCCACTTGGCCGCCGTCTTGGGGCCCACCTTGGTCACACCGGGCACGTTGTCCACGGTGTCGCCCACCAGGGCCTGGTAGTCGATCATCCGGGCGGGCGGCACGCCGAACTCGGCCGTCACGCCGGCGATGTCGCGCTTCTTGCCATTCATGGTGTCAATGATGGTGACGTGTTCATTCACCAGCTGGCTCAAGTCCTTGTCACCGCTGGAGACGATCACGTTGATGCCCTGGGCTGCAGCCGTCTGCGCCAGGGTGGCAATCACATCATCCGCCTCCACGCCGGGCACGGCCACCACCTTCCAGCCCAGCAGCTGCACCACTTCGTGAATGGGCTCGATCTGGCTGCGCAAATCGTCGGGCATGGGCGAGCGTGTGGCCTTGTACTGGTCGTACATGGCGTCGCGGAAGGTGGGGCCGCTGGTGTCGAACACACAGACGGCGTAGTCGGCCTGCACATCCTTGCGCAGCGCCTGCATCATGTTGACCATGCCACGGATGGCACCCGTGGCCGGGCTGGCCGGGTCGCCGGGAACGGCCCGCAGGTCGGGCATGGCATGGTAGGCGCGGTAGAGGTAGCTGGAACCGTCCACCAGCACCAATGTCTTGGAATTGCTCATACCCAAGATTGTGCACGCGCCACTACAATCTCCCTATGCGCGCACCTATCCTCTTTTCCATCGCCGTTCTGGCCTCCGCTGTGGCGTGGGCACAGCCTTCCAGCGAGCCTGCACCCGCTGCGGCCCCTGCGCCTGCGGGCCAGCCCCAGCAGGACAACAGCGCCGCTCCGTCGCGCCAGAACCAGCGCATCGAGCGCATTCGCGAAGAAGATGCCGGCAGCCGGGTGGACGAGTTGCGCGTGGGCGGTCAGACGCAAAGCATCAATGTGCAGCCCAAGGTCGGCAACATGCCCTCCTACGAGGTCAAGCCCGGCAATGCCGCACGCGATGGCGTGAACCAGAACGGCAACGACGGCACCAATGGCCGCCGTGTCTGGAACCTCAAGTTCTGAGCGCCCGGGCCTTGCGGCCCATTGCCTCTGCGCCGGCACCGGCCTCTTCGGAGTGCGTGTCGGCGTTGTTCGTTTTCACCCCCCTGTTTTTTGAGCGTCCTGAGCGATGGCCGTTTTTACCGAAGTCTCCGACAAAGAGGCGCGCGACCTGCTGCGCCGAATCCCCCTGGGCAACCTGACCGAACTGCGCGGCATTCAGGGGGGCATCGAGAACACCAACTACTTTCTGAAAACCGACCAAGGAGAGTGGGTGCTCACACTGTTTGAGCGCTTGACCTTCGAGCAGCTGCCGTTCTACCTGTACCTGATGAAGCACCTAGCGCTGGCCGGCATCCCCGTGCCGGCCCCACAGGCCGATGCCAAGAGCGGTGACATCCTGCACAAGGTCTGCGGCAAGCCCGCCGCCGTGGTGCAGAAACTGCGCGGCAAGAGCCAGCTGCAGCCCCAGGCCATGCACTGCGCCGCCGTGGGCGACATGCTGGCCCGCATGCACCTGGCTGGCCGCGACTACGCCCGCGAGCAACCCAATCTGCGCAGCCTGCCCTGGTGGAACGAGACCGTGCCCGTAGTGCTGCCCTATCTGGAACAGGATGCCGCCGACCTGCTGCGCAGCGAACTGGCATTCCAGAACCATGTGGCCGCCAGCCCCAGCCACGCCGCCCTGCCACGCGGCCCCATCCACGCCGACCTGTTCCGCGACAACGTGATGTTCGATGGCGAGGAGCTGACCGGCTTTTTCGACTTTTACTTTGCCGGCGTGGACACCTGGCTGTTCGACCTGGCCGTGTGCCTGAACGACTGGTGCATCGACCAGGCCAGCGGCGCCCACGACGCGGCCCGGGCCCAGGCCATGCTGGACGCCTACCAGGCCGTGCGCCCGCTCGAAGCGGCCGAACGCGAGCTGCTCAACCCCATGCTGCGCGCCGGTGCGCTGCGCTTCTGGGTCTCGCGCCTGTGGGACTTCTATCTGCCGCGCGAGGCCGCGCTGCTGCAGCCCCACGACCCCACCCACTTCGAACGCGTGCTGCGCCAGCGCGTGGCCCATCCGCTGACCGCCATCGAGCGCCCGGCCGCCCTGGCCTGACACCGCCGCCCGGCCATCCGGCCCGCCCCGCAGGGGGCTTTGGGCGGCTGGGGTACAGTCCTGTGCTCAGGTCCCCTCCCGCGCGCCGCGGGTCGCCGCTGTGTCGGCTTCCTGCCCGCGCCCGTCCGGCCCTTTCACTTCCCGGTCATGAAACTCAATATCGTTCCCGCCCGCACCGGTGCCCAATGGGTCCGCCAGGGCATACAGACTTTCTGGCGCCACCCGATGGCGCTGTCGGCGCTGTTTTTCCTGTGCATGGCCGCCATGTCGCTGATTTCCCTGTTCCCGCTGGTCGGGCCGGCGCTGGCGCTGGCGCTGCTGCCCACCGCGTCGCTGGTGATGATGGTGGGGGCCGCCGAGACCTTGCAGGGCCGCATGCCCACGCCAGCACTGCTGCTGGTCGCGTTCCGCACCGGCCGCCAGCGCATGCACGCCATGGCGCTGCTGGGGGCCTTCTATGCCGTGGGCTTTCTGCTGGTGATGGGCGTGTCCGCTCTGATCGACGGCGGCCAGTTCGCCCAGGTGTACCTGGGCACCACCCCCATGACGCCCGAGCTGGCCCAGGAGGCTGATTTCCAGGCCGCCATGTGGTTCTCCCTGCTGCTGTACCTGCCGCTGTCGCTGCTGTTCTGGCATGCGCCCGGTCTGGTGCACTGGCACAACATCCCTCCGGCCAAGGCGCTGTTCTTCAGCTTCATCGCTTGCTGGCGCAATCTGACCGCGTTTGCCGTGTTCTTCCTGTCGTGGATGGGCGTGTTCATTGCCACCGGCCTGGTGCTGGCGCTGGTGACCGCCCTGCTGTCGGCACTGGTGGGCGATATCGCGGCCGGTCTGATGATCGGCGCGGCCATGATGCTGGCCGCCATGTTCTTCAGCTCGGTGGTGTTCACCTTCCGCGACTGCTTCTCGGCACCGGACGGCCACGATGAGCTGGAAGAGGACGGCGGCGTCACCTACACCCCGCACGACACCGGCCCCACGCCGTGATGCCGCGCCACTGACCCAGGCAGTGGCTTCCCCCACAAAGGACAAAGGGACGCCACGGCGTCCCTTTTTGCATGCGCCATGCCTGGGCCGCACGGCACGGACCTCAGTGCCGTGTGCCCGATTCCCGTGCCCGCAGCTGCGCCAGTTGGCGGCGGTCGTCCAGGGTGGAGAAGAGCACTGCAAACCCGATGCCCAGCGCCGCTCCCAGGATGGTGTCCATCACCCGTTCCACCGGCATGCCGGCCACGGCGGCGGCGGGTGCCGCCAGGTGGGTCATCAGCAGCGCCGACGGCGTGACCGCGATCTGGCCCAGCGCATAGTTGAAGCCAATGACGACCTCGGTGACAAACTGGAACAGCACGATGCAGGCCAGCACCGTGCCAAAGCCGGGATTCTGCGCCAGGATCATCCACGCCAGCACCGCCCCCACCACCGTGCCCGCCATGCGCTGCAGCGCCCGGTTCATGGTGATGTGCAGGTGTGCGCCCTGCATCACCGCCACGGCGCCAATGGCCGCCCACGCCGGATGCGGCATGCCCGCCAGATAGGCCACCCAGGCCGACAGCCCGGCGGCCACGGTGATGCGCAGCGCCACCAGCAGCTCCAGCCGCAGCGGAGGGGCCACCGGCGGTGGCAGCGCCAGGTGGGGCAGTGCATCCTTGCGCAGCCAGTCGGTGGCCCGGCAGGTCGCACATGCCACGGCACCACCCGCCAGCGCAGCCAGGGTGCGGGCGGCCACGGTCAGTCCATCGGGCGCCGGTACCAGCGCCGCACCGGTGGCAAAGACGATGATCACAGCCCCCGGCCCGCCCAGCACCCAGTGGCTGACGACCAGGGTGGATGCCCCGGCCACCAGCGCCATCACCCCCAGCATCGTGGCCGGCCCGGCCCCGGCCAGCGTCGCCAGCGAGGGGATGAGCACGCCCAGCGCCATCAGTCCGGCGCAGAGGGTGACGATGCGCATGCGCAGCCGCAGCGGTGCAAAACGGCCAAACAGCGCCGACAGGGCGCCCAGCGAGGCAAAGCCCACCAGGTGAGGCCAGGGGGAGATATGCAACAGCAGCACCGCCAGCAGCACGGATAGGGCCGCCTGCATGCCCGCCACGGTGGCAATGCGCAGCGAAGGCTGGCTGGTCAGCGCCACGCTGTCGCGCCACTGCGCGCGCTTCAGCAACTGCAGCGCGGTGTCACTGCGCGCCACCTCCGGTGCGGCGGAAGGGGGAGGTGCGGGGTCCGGTGGTGTGTGCATGCAAAACCTCTCTGCGGCCAAACCAGGAGGTTCATCACACCCGATATCCGGCTGGGACGGCTGTCAGACAGTGGCGCAAGCGGGGCCCGTTGGGGCCACACCGCACAGACGGCAGCCCACAGCCGCGCTCCCGGGCGGCATCGGCCGCTCACTCCACGATGGTCAGCTTGGCAATCGCCAGTGCCAGCCACTTGGTGCCATGGCGCGGGAAATTGATCTGGGCGCGGGCATCGTCGCCCGTGCCTTCCACGGCCAGCACCTTGCCTTCGCCGAACTTGGCGTGGAACACGGTGATGCCCTTGGTGATGCCATGGCCCGGCACCGCTTTTTGCGGCGGCACAACGGGATTGGCAAACACCTCGGACGATCGGGTGCCGGACAGACCCCGGGCCCCACCGCCGTAGGCCGAGCCACCGCCGAACTTGGGCGTGAACGTGCCAAAGCCCGACTGCTTGGCGGTCAGCCATTTGAGGTTGGCCTCGGGCAGCTCATCCAGAAAGCGGCTGGGCAGGTTGAAGCGCGTCTGCCCGTGCAGCATACGGCTTTGCGAATGGCTCAGGTACAGGCGCTTGCGGGCGCGGGTGATGGCCACGTACATCAGACGGCGCTCTTCCTCCAGCCCGCCCTTGTCGCTGGCCGCGTTCTCGTGCGGGAACAGGCCTTCCTCCAACCCGCCGATGAAGACCACGTCGAATTCCAGCCCCTTGCTGGCGTGCACGGTCATCAGCTGCACGGCCTCCTGGCCGGCCTGGGCCTGGTTGTCCCCGGCTTCCAGTGCCGCGTGCACCAGAAATGCAGCCAGCGGCGACAGGGTTTCGCCGGTTTCGGCATCGGTGCCGCCCAGCGGCACGTCCAGCATGGGCAGCCCGGGGTTCAGACCCTGGCTGGCCGGGCTTTGCGTCAGCGCAGTGTCGGCGCGGCTGTGCTCGTCGATGGGCAGGGCGATCGCATCCTTGCCGAAACCTTCCTGGGTCACAAAGCTCTCGGCCGCGTTCACCAGCTCCTTCAAGTTCTCGATGCGGTCCTGGCCTTCCTTCTCGTTCAGGTAGAAGTCGATCAGGCCGCTGGCTTCCAGCATGCGCTCGATGGTCTGGCGCAGGCTCTTGCCCTGGGTTTCTTCACGCAGTACGTCGATCTTGGCCACGAATCCCTGCAGCTTGGTGCCGGCTGCACCGCCCACGGCGGTGACCGCATCGCTGAGCGAACAGCCCGCCGCGCGCGCCGTCTCCTGCAGCGTTTCGACCGAACGCGCGCCAATGCCGCGGGCCGGGAAGTTCACCACCCGCATGAAGCTGGTGTCGTCGTGTGGGTTCTCCAGCAGGCGCAGATAGGCCAGTGCATGCTTGATTTCGGCACGCTCGAAGAAGCGCAGGCCGCCGTACACCCGGTAGGGCACGCCGGCATTGAACAGCTTGGACTCGATCACCCGGCTTTGCGCATTGCTGCGGTAGAGCACGGCAATCTCCTGCCGTGGCACGCCGTCCTGCCGCACCAGATTGCGGATTTCCTCCACCATCCAACTGGCTTCATCCAGGTCGGTGGGGGCCTCATGCACCCGCACCGGTTCGCCCACGCCCTGGTTGGTGCGCAAGTTCTTGCCCAGGCGCTGGCTGTTGTGGCTGATCAGCGCATTGGCGCAATCCAGGATGTTGCTGAACGAACGGTAGTTCTGCTCCAGCTTGATCTGGTGCTGTACATCGAACTCGCGCACAAAATCGGTCATATTGCCCACGCGCGCACCGCGGAAGGCGTAGATGCTCTGATCGTCATCGCCCACGGCCAGCACGCTGGAGCCCGATTGCAGCCGACCGCCCACCATCTCGCCGGCCAGTTGCTTGAGCCAGGCGTACTGCAGCCTGTTGGTGTCCTGGAACTCGTCCACCAGAATGAAGCGAAAACGCCGCTGGTAGTGCTGGCGCAACGCCGCGTCGTCACGCAGCAGCTCGAAGCTGCGCAGCATCAGCTCGCCGAAATCGACCACACCTTCGCGCTGACACTGGTCCTCGTACAGCTGGTAGAGCTCCGCTTTCTTCTTGGTGTCGGGATCGGACGCCACCACATCCTTGGGACGCAGGCCTTCCTCCTTGCAGCCGGCAATGAACCAGCCCAGCTGCTTGGGCGGAAAGCGCTCCTCGTCCACCTGGTACTGCTTGCACAGGCGCTTGATGGCCGAGAGCTGGTCCTGCGTGTCCAGAATCTGGAAGGTGGCGGGCAGGCCGGCCGCCACATGGTGGGCGCGCAGCAGGCGGTTGCACAGGCCGTGGAAGGTGCCGATCCACATGCCGCGCACGTTGTAGGGCAGCATGGCCGACAGGCGGGCCACCATTTCCTTGGCCGCCTTGTTGGTGAAGGTGACGGCCAGAATGCCGCCGGGCGTGACCTGCCCGCTTTGCAGCAGCCAGGCAATGCGCGTGGTCAGCACCCGCGTCTTGCCGGAGCCGGCGCCCGCCAGGATCAGCGCATGGCCGGCCGGCAGCGTGACGGCAGCGAGCTGCTCGTCGTTGAGGTTGTCCAGCAAAGAGGATGGGCGGTGGACGGGCGCGGAGGACTCCTCGGCGCCGTCGAGCAGATCGAGCGGAAACATGCCGCCATTGTAGAAAGCGCGCCCTGCCCTGCGCCGCTGCCCGGGGATGCGATGCCCCGCACAGGGGACGGCACCGCCCGCAGACCGGTATATGGTTTTGCATATACCCACCATTGCAGTGCGGCCGGCTACTGTATCGGAGCAGGCCGTATAGAATCAATCACCGGGCCCAAGTTACTTGTGGTCCGGTTTTTTGTGCCTGTGCAACTGCAGGTCTGGTGTCCCCGTGCGGGATGTACCCGCAAAGCCGGTCTCCAAGCCAAGCGCCCCATCGCAATGCGAAATCGTTCGCTGCGACCTCTTTAGGAGCTTGGAATCTCATGGAAATCTTCGACTACGACAACATCCTGCTGCTGCCGCGCAAGTGCCGCGTGGAAAGCCGCTCCGAATGCGACGCCAGCGTGGAGCTGGGTGGCCGCACCTTCCGCCTGCCGGTAGTGCCCGCCAACATGAAAACGGTGTTGGACGAGAAGATCTGCAAGTTTTTGGCGCAGCACGGCTACTTTTACGTGATGCACCGCTTTGACATCGACAACGTGGCCTTCACCAAGGCCATGCAGTCGCAGGGCCTGTACGCCTCGATCTCGCTGGGTGTCAAGCAGGCCGACTACGAGGTGGTGGACCGCTTCGTGGCCGATGACATCTGCCCCGAATACATCACCATCGACATCGCCCACGGCCATGCCGACAGCGTGAAGAACATGATCCAGTACCTGAAGGCCAAGATCCCCGCGGCCTTTGTGATTGCCGGCAACGTGGCCACGCCCGAAGCCGTGATCGACCTGGAGGCCTGGGGCGCCGACGCCACCAAGGTGGGCGTGGGCCCGGGCAAGGTGTGCATCACCAAGCTCAAGACCGGATTTGGCACGGGCGGCTGGCAGCTGTCGGCACTGAAGTGGTGTGCCCGCGTGGCCACCAAGCCCATCATTGCCGACGGCGGCATCCGCAGCCACGGCGACATCGCCAAGAGCATCCGCTTTGGCGCCACCATGGTGATGATCGGTTCGCTGTTTGCCGGCCACGAAGAATCGCCCGGCAAGACCGTGGAAGTGGACGGTGAGCTGTTCAAGGAGTACTACGGCTCGGCCAGCGACTTCAACAAGGGCGAGTACAAGCACGTGGAAGGCAAGCGCATTCTGGAGCCCATCAAGGGCCCGCTGCGCAGCACGCTGATCGAGATGGAGCAGGACGTGCAGTCCTCCATCAGCTACGCCGGCGGCACCAAGCTGATGGACATCCGCAAGGTCAACTACGTGATCCTGGGCGGTGACAACGCCGGCGAACACCTGCTGATGTAAGCCCCGCTATCCTGCTGCGCCCTCCCGGGCGCAGGCAGGAGCAGCCGGCCCGGCGCCGGCTGCAAACGCTTACAATTAGGCCAACGAAGCTGCCTGCGCCCGAAAGCGTTGGAATTCACGCCACAAACAGCGTGTGTTCTTACTCTGACGAGCGCAGGCAGCTTCTTTTTTGATAGCTTAAAAAGCAAAGCTGTTTTGCAGCAAACAGCATATGGGTGCAAGCCATCTGCAAGCTCCGGGCCGCTACACATCGGCATGATCCGCATACACCACACACAACAGCGGACAGCTCGGGAGACACAGCCTTGACCACCCCCATTCCCCCACCTTTGCGCATTGCCGTACTGGGCACCGGCTTGATGGGCGCCCCCATGGCCCGCCGCCTGTGTGAGGCCGGCCACCAGGTGCAGGTCTGGAACCGCACCCGTGCCAAGGCCGAGGCACTGCAGGCCTTTGGCGCCACGGTGCACGACACGCCCCGCGCCGCAGCGGCGCACAGCGACATCGTGATCAGCCTGCTGGAAAACGGCACGGTGGTGGGCGAGGTGCTGTTCGGCATGGGCGGCGAAGGCGCCGTGCACGGCATGCACGAGGGCAGCCTGTTCATCGACATGGCCTCCATCCAGCCACGCGAGGCACGCGACCATGCGTCGCGCCTGGCCGAACGCGGTCTGCGCCACCTGGATGCCCCGGTCTCCGGCGGCACCGTGGGCGCCGACAACGGCTCCCTGGCCATCATGGCCGGCGGCAGGGCCGAAGACTTTGCGGCCGCCCTGCCCGTATTCGCCGCCCTGGGCCGCGCCACCCATGTCGGCCCGCACGGCACCGGGCAGCTCACCAAGCTGGCCAACCAGATGATTGTGGGCATCACCATCGGCGCGGTGGCCGAAGCCCTGCTGCTGTGCGCCAAAGGCGGTGCCGACATGGCCAAGGTACGTGAAGCCATCTCCGGCGGATTCGCCGACAGCCGCATCCTGCAGTTGCACGGCCAGCGCATGGTGGAACGCGACTTTGCCCCGCACGGCAAGATGAGCGTGCAGCTCAAGGACCTGCGCAACGCCCTGGCCACGGCGGGCGAGATCGGCTTCGATGCCCCGATCACCGAACTCTTTGCCAAGCTCTACGCCGACGGCGTGGAGCACGGCCTGGGCGGGCTGGACCACAGCGGCCTGTTCGTGGAGCTGGCCAGCCGCAACGCGCTGCAGTGAAGTTTTTGCGTTTTTTTGCACCGGCTGGCTGCGCACTCAAAAAAAGTGGAGCATAATAGAGGGCTCAGGTTGCAACGCAATCGGAGAAAAGTGGGCTCTTAGCTCAGCTGGTAGAGCAGCGGACTCTTAATCCGTTGGTCGAGTGTTCGAATCACTCAGGGCCCACCACTTTTTCAGTCGGTCTGAAATTTTTTTCAGATTGGCGACTTTCGGTTTACCCCGAAAGGGCTCTTAGCTCAGCTGGTAGAGCAGCGGACTCTTAATCCGTTGGTCGAGTGTTCGAATCACTCAGGGCCCACCAATTTTTTCAGTCGATCTGAAATTGTTTTCAGATTGGCAGCTTTCGGTTCACACCGAAAGGGCTCTTAGCTCAGCTGGTAGAGCAGCGGACTCTTAATCCGTTGGTCGAGTGTTCGAATCACTCAGGGCCCACCATCTCCAAAGCCTGCCTTGGCTCCCAAGGCAGGCTTTTTTCATTCTTCTATTGCTGCTTTTGCACAGATAGAAACAATCATCCACGTCACACGATGTAAATACTGGTGCTTTTTTCAGCATGCGGGCTAAGCTCGAACGCGTCCATCTCGCCCTTTTTCGGAATGACGATGTTGCGTTGCAAGACAAAAAACCTGCCTTGGACTTCCCCGTTTTCCCCGCGCCACATGCTGACGCTTGCCCTGCTGGCGGCTGGCATGCTGCCTTCACAGCCCGCACTGTGGGCCCAGGAGCGCCCCACCGTGGTCAGCAGCCCCGGCACCACGCTGGCCGAGCTGCCCGGCCGCCAGATTGATCTGAGCTTTGCCCGCATGGGCGCCACCGGCGGCATCAACCTGCGCGGCACCGAGGGCCAAACCACGCTGGACTTCAGCCTGCGGGGCGACGAGGTGGTCGAAAGCGCCGACCTGCGCCTGGACTACACCTTCTCTCCCGCACTGCTGGCCGACCTGTCCCACCTCAAGGTCTACCTCAACGACGAGCTGGTCCAGACCCTGGTCCTGCCCAAGGAAAACCTGGGCAAGCCGCAGCACATCCGCATCCCCATCGATCCGCGCTTTTTTGCGGACTACAACAAGCTGCGCCTGCAGTTCATTGGCCACTACACCATGGAATGCGAGCTGCCCTCGCACTCCAGCCTGTGGGCCAATCTCAGCGACGAAAGCCGCCTGACGCTGCAGCTGCGCCAGCTGCAGCTGCCCAACGACCTGGCCCACCTGCCCCTGCCCTTCTTTGACCAACGCGACAACCGCAAGCTGCAGACCCAGTTTGTCTATGCCGCCGGCGCAGAGGCCACCGCCCTCAAGGCGGCCGGCATTGTCGCGGCCTGGCTGGGCAAGCAGGCCGGCTACCGGGGAACCTCGTTCACGGCACAGATCGACCAGTTGCCGGCCGGCCACGGTATTGTGTTCGCCACCAATGCCCAGCGACCGTCGGCATTGCGCCACCTGCCGGCGGTCGACGTGCCAACGCTGCAGCTGGTGGACCACCCGAGCGTGCCTTCGGCCAAGCTGCTGCTGGTGCTGGGCAAGGACAGCGCCCAGCTGGAAACCGCCGCGCAGGCGCTGGCCGTCGGCCGTGCCGCCTTCAGCGGCGATACCGTGACGGTCAAGACGCTGGAGCTGCCCGCCCTGCGCAAGCCCTACGATGCCCCGAACTGGATCGCCACCGACCGGCCGGTGCGCATTGCCGAGCTGGCCCGCGATCCCGGGCAGCTGCAGCTGCGCGGCTATGCGCTCAACGATGCGGTGAATCTGAGCCTGCAGCTGCCGCCCGATCTGTTCACCTGGAATGGCAGCACCATCCCGGTGGACCTGCGCTACCGCTACACCCCCAACCAGGTCTCGCAACACGGGATGGTGAGCGTGCTGTTCAACGAACAGTTTGTGCACTCCTGGCCGCTGGAGCGGGCCACCAGCAAGAATTCCCCCTCTGCCATCCTCAGCCAGGTGAGCGGATGGTCCGGCGATGCCCTGGTGCAGCGCCACTTCCAGCTGCCCGCAGAACTGCTGCGCAACCAGAACAGCTTCCACGTCGGTGTGCAAATTCCCGCACCGGACATGGGCCGCTGCACCTCCATCACCCAGCAGGAAATGCGTGCGGCCATCGACCCCGACTCGACGCTCAACGTCTCGAAGCTGCACCACTACATCGCCATGCCCGATCTGCAGGCCTTTGCGCGCGGGGGCTTCCCGTTCAGCAAGTTCGCCGACCTGCAGGAAACGGCGGTACTGATCCCGGACCAGCCTACGCCGGAAGCCATTTCCACCTACCTGACGGCCATTGGACAGCTGTCGGCCGCCACCGGCTACCCCGGCACCCGCTTCACGCTGCTGCCTTACAGCCAGGCCGACAAGGCCGGGGACCGCGATCTGCTGCTGGTCGCCGATGGCGCCGCCAACCCCTTGCTCGACCACTGGCACAAGGCCCTGCCCGCCTTGGTGGAAGCCGGCGCGCAGTCGCTGCGCCCGACCGAGCGGGTGCTGGACACCATTGCCGACCTGATGCGCCTGGACACCAACACCTGGCGCCCCCAGCATGGCGGAGAGGCCACGCTGCGGGGTTCGGGCCCCTTGGCAGCCGTCGCGGGATTTGAATCACCGCTGCAAAGCGGCCGCAGCGTGGTCGCCCTGATGGCCAACCAGCCCCAGGCCCTGGAGCTGGTGCGCGACGGTCTGAGCGCGGTGGACACGCTGCAGCGCATGCGCGGCGATCTGACCCTGCTGCGCGGCAGCGCGGCGGAAAGCTTCCGGGTGCAGGATGTCTACTACGTGGGCCAGTTGCCGTGGTGGACCGCGCTGTGGTACCGGCTGCACGCGCATCCGGTCCTGCTGGCCGTGCTGGGCATCGTGACCGGCCTGCTGTTCACCTTCATGGTCTACGCCAGCCTGCGCCTGCTGGCCCGCCGCCGGCTGGAACAAGCGGATGCATAAGCCCTCCCACTGCCTGTTGCACCGCCGGCACTGGCTGCAATGGGTAGGAGCCAGTGCCGCACTGTCCGCCGTGCCCGGGAGCCAGGCCGCCAGCTCTACGGCCGTGGAGGCCAGTTGGCCCCGCTTTGCGCAGCAGTTCATGCAGGCCGATGGACGGGTGGTCTCGGACGACGGCAAGCTGTCGCGTACCTATTCCGAAGGCCAGAGCTATGCGCTGTTCTTTGCCCTGGTGGCCAACGACCGCCGCCGCTTCGACACCCTGCTGCACTGGACCCGCGACAACCTCAGCCAGGGCGATCTGGGCCAGCATCTGCCGGCCTGGCTGTGGGGCCGGCAGGACGACGGATCCTGGGGCGTGATCGACAGCAATTCCGCATCCGATGCCGACCTGTGGATTGCCTACACCCTGCTGCAGGCCGGGCGCCTGTGGCGCTACCGGCCCTATACCGCCCAGGGCCGCACGCTGGCAGCGCTGATCTGGCAGAAGGAAGTGGCCCAGCTGCCCGGGCTGGGCCCCTGCCTGCTGCCGGGCGTGCAAGGGTTTGTGCAGCAGCCGGGCCAACGCTGGCGGCTCAACCCCAGCTACCTGCCGCTGCAGGTCCTGCAGGCGCTGGCCCTGGAGATGCAGGATGCAGGCTGGCAGCAACTGGCCGATGCTTCGCTGGACCTGCTGGTGCGCAGCGCCCCCGCGGGCATCTCACCGGACTGGACGTTGTACGACAGCCAGCAGGGCTTTCTGACCGACGACACCGACGCAGAGGCCCAAGGCCGTGGCGGCTACAACGCCATCCGCACCTACCTGTGGGCCGGCATGCTGCATCCGCAGGCACCGGGGCGCGCACAGTTGCTGCGGACCCTGGCACCGATGGCGGCCATTGTCGAACGTGACCAGGCCCCGCCCGAATACATCCACCCGCGCACGCTGGAAATCAGCGGCCCCGGCCCTTCCGGCTTCAGCGCCGCCATGCTGCCCTTTCTGCAGGCCCAGGGTGCCAGCCGCGCGCTCGATGCCCAGCGCCAGCGGCTGCTGACACAGCCGCTGCGGCCCACGGCCTATTACGAACAATGCCTGGCACTGTTCGGCCAGGGCTGGATGCGCAAGGACTATGCATTCACCCCCCAGGGACAGTTGCAACTGCCTTGGTACAAGGCTTAGGGGCGCCATGCAACGCCGCCCCACCTCACCCTGGCACTGGGCTGCTGCCATCGGCGTCTGGGCCTGCGCCGCCATCCCCGCCGCACCCGGGCAGACCCGTTCCGCAGGCGATCTGACGGCCGAAGCGGAAATCATCCGCAGCGCGCAGCTGTGGATCAGCAAGCACCGCACCGACCTCGCCCGCCAGCACATCGAAAAGCTGCTGCTGGTGCACCCCGAGTCCGCCTGGGGCCATGCCACCCTGGGCGATATTGCGCTGCGCGAAGGCAAGGCCGCCGAAGCCCGGGCCCAGCTGGAACTGCTGCGCCGGCAATTCCCCCAGCACCCAGCCACCAAGGAGCTGAGCCTGCTGTCGCGTCTGATGGGTCCGGACAGCCAGAAGCTGGCCACCATGCGGCTGATGGCCCAGGCGGGCCGCCTGCAGGAGGCCGCCACGCTGGCACGCTCGCTGTTCCCGGAGGGGCCTCCCACCTCAGGCTCGATGGCGCTGGAGTACTACCAGATCATCAGCAGTGTCGCACCGGCAGGCGACACCGCACTGGACCGCGCACTGCAGCAGCAATACACCCAGACCGGCGATGTGCGCTACCGCATCCTGGCCCTGCAGCGCCAGCTGCGGCACGGCTCGACCACGCCGGCCCTGCTCAATGAAATGGCCCGCTTGGCGGACCAGCCCGGCACCGACGAACAGGCCGTGCGCAGCCTGTGGAGCTGGGCCATCGACAAACTGCCCTGGAACGCCACCCCCGCCGCAGCCCAGGCCTATCTGCAGCGCTATCCGCAAGACACGGCCATGCAGCAGCATCTGGCCAAGGCCCACGCCGCCCTCAGCGGCGGCAGCGGCAGCACAGGCAGCACCGGTGGCCCAGGCAGCACAGGAAGCCCTGCCAGCCCAGGTGGTGCAGTCAGGGCAGACGCCAACTCCGCACCGCCGCCGCCTTCCCCCACCCAGCAGGCACTGCGCACGGCCGACCGCGCGCTGGACGGCAAGGATTTGCCGGCCGCTGACGCCGCGTACCGCCGCGCCTTGCAACTGTCGCCGCGCAATGCCGAAGCGCTGGGCGGGCTGGGCATCATCGCCATGCGGCAAAGCCAGCATGCCGAGGCCGCCGAATTCTTTGCCCAGGCCCTGGCCGTCGAACCCGTGGCCAAATGGCGCGGGCTGCGTGACACCGCCCGCTTCTGGGCGCTGCTGGCCCGCGGCAATGACGCACTGGATGCCGGTGACACCGCCACCGCCGCGCAGATGGCCGAGCAGGCCCTGGCACTCCAGCCCACCAACCCCGAGGCGCTGGGCCTCCAGGCCAACACCCTTCAAGCCCGCGGCCAGCCCCAGCAGGCCGAACAGGCTTGGCTGGCGCTGCGGCAAGCTCACCCGGACCATATGCCTGCGGTACGTGCCCTGGTAGGCATGTACCTGGAACAAAACCGCAGCCGCGATGCCGAGCAATTGCTGGCCCAGCTGCCCCCCGCCACGGCAGCCGAGGCGGCCGGCCTGCGCGCCGATCTGCTGCAGGCACAGGCCGAAGCCGCCCTGGCCCAGAACCAGCCCGTGCAGGCCATGGAGCTGCTGGAAACCGCCTTGCCACTGGCGCCCGACAATGCCTGGCTGCGCCACCGGCTGGCACGCACCTATCTGCAGCAGAAACAGCCCGCCTTGGCCAACGCCGTGATGGCCGATGGCGTGGCCCTCGCCCCCACGGACCCCGACATGCGCCAGGCCCGCGCCCTGATCTGGCTGGCCCAGGACCAACCGGGTGCAGCCCTGAAAGACATGCAGGCCATTGCGCCGGCGCAGCGTTCGCCTTCGCAGACCTTGTTGCTGCAGGAAGCCCGGCGGCAGGTGCTGATCGCACAGGCCCTGGCCCACGCCGATGCCGGGCAGCGCCAGGCACTGCTGGCCCAGGCGGAAAACCTGATCGACCAGGACCCCGGTGCCATACGCCAGGTGGCCAATGCCTGGTTCGACATCGGCCAGCCCGAACAGGCCGTGGCCCTGTGGGAGCGCCAGCGCACCCACCTGCCCGCCACGCCGGCGCTGCACCTGGCCTACGCCCAGGCACTGGACCGCGCCCGTGCCGACACCCGCCTGACCGCCATCCTGCCCGGCCTGCTGGACCGCAGCGATTGGCCCCCCGAAGACAATGCCAGCCTGCTGGACCTGCAGTCCGGCCTGGAAGAGCGCCGCATTGCCGACCTGCACAGCCAGGGCAGGATCACCGCCGCCAGAGCGCTGGCGCGCGACGTGCCGCTGCGCGAAGGCCCGGGCATCACCCCGGCGCACACCGCTGCCGCCCGTGCGCGCCTGCACATGGCCGCCCAGGACAGCGCCGCCGCCCTGCCGTTGCTGCAGCAGGCGGTGGCGGCTGATCCGCACAACTTTGATCTGCAGGTGGACACGGGCAATGCCTGGGTCCTGGCCGGCGACCGTCGCCAGGCCTTGCCCCACGCCGAAGCCGCACAGGCCATGGCCCCCCAGCAAGCCGCCTGGCGCAAGCTGGCGCTGGTACGGTTGTGGCAGCGCATGGGCCGCATGGACGAAGCCCAGGCCGTGCTGGACACCGTGGCCCGCGACCCGCAGGCCGACCGCACCGAGCTGCTGCTGCATGGGGCCCGCCTGCAGCGGGCACAGCGCCATTACGCCCAGGCCTCCGAGCTGTTCGGCCAGGCGCTGGACGGCATGGCGTCCGCCTCGGCCGCAGAACGCCTGAATGTGGAAACGCAGCGCCAGCAGATCGAATCCCGCAAGCAGGCCTGGGTGGAAAGCGGGCTGACACGGCTGCACAAGTCCGGCACCGACGGCATCTCCACCCTCAATGGCTGGGAATGGGCCAATGTGGCCTGGATCCCCCGGGGCTACGAAGGGCCCCAGTTCGTGCATGTGGACCGGGTGAGCCTGAACGCCGGCCGCCTCGCCAATTTCGACCCGGCCTTCTTCAACAGCGGCGACATCGACGACCTGCCCGACGTGGCCCGTTTCGGCCAGTTGGGGGCCTCGGCCGTGCGTGCCCAGGACAGCCTGCAGGGCGGTGATTTTCTGCAGCGCTATGCCCAGAGTGGCTGGCGCACCCAGTCCGCGCGCGGCTACAACATCGGCACCGGGCATGATGGCGATGATTTCGGCTGGGACCTGGGCCTGACGGGCATCGGCATGCCGGTGACGAATGTGGTGGGGGGGCTGCGCTGGAGCCAGCCCACCGCCACCGACACCAGCTGGACCCTGCGCCTGGAACGCCGCCCGGTCACGGGCAGCCTGCTGTCTTATGCCGGCGCACGCGATCCGGTGACCGGCCAGACCTGGGGCGGCGTGGTACTCAACACCGCCAGCGCCCGGATTGCGGGCGAAACGGACACCGGCTGGGACCTGTCGGCACAGGCCAGCTGGGGCCTGTACACCGGCAAGAACGTGGCCAGCAACCAGCGCATGCAGGTACGCACCACGGCGGGAACGGACGTCTGGCGCACCCCGTTCCAGCGCGTGTACGCCGGCGCCACCCTGACCGCCACTGCCCACACCCGCGACCTGTCCGAATACTCCTGGGGCCATGGCGGCTACTACAGCCCCAAGCGCAGCCTGTCCCTGGCGTTCCCGGTGGAATGGAGCGGCCGCGAAGGGGCCTGGACCTGGCGCGTCAAGGCCTCGGTCAGCCTGTCGCAGACTGCATCCAACACCTCGCCCCTGTACCCGCGCGCTGTCCAGATCCCGCCCGCATGGCAGGCCCTGACCTCCGATCTGGGCTACCGCAGCGCTGGCGGCTCCGGCACCGGCTGGTCGTTCGCGGCCACGCTGGAGCGACAGGTCACGCCCAATCTGGCCCTGGGTGGACACCTGTCGCTGGACCGATCGGATTACTACGCGCCCACCAATGTGATGCTGTATGCACGCTACTACTTCGACCCCGTGCGCACGCCCCTGGTCAACTACCCGCGGCCGGTGACACCGTATTCACAGTTCTGAGCCATGCCTGCATCCGCCCCTTCTTCCAGCAACACCCTGTCGGCACGCATCGGCCGTCTGCTGACCTGGCGGCGCCTGCCCGGCGGCCCGCGTGCGCCGGCGGCCAAGCGCCCGCCCGCCACGCTGGCCGTGGAGGGCCTGCCCGAGCGCATCGCCGCCCTGCCCACCCGGATGAACACGGCCATCACCGGCCCGGACGATGCCCATTTCCACCGCTGGCAGCAGCAGCTGCTGCGCTCCCTGCTGGCCAGCGCGCGGGGCGTGTTTGTGGTGGCCGACACACCCCAGGCCATGGACCGGCTGCTGGCCCCCCCTGATCTGCAGGAGGCCTTGCAGCAGGGACGCATCCAGCCCTGGATACTGCCGCTGGAGGCGCAGGCCCACATCGCCCAACGCCGGCTGGCCGAGCTGCTGTCCGAGCTGCACACCGCCGGGCTGCGGCCACACCATGCACTGCTGTGCACCAATGCGACGGGTTTGCTGCAGCGCACCCGCCTGGTCCACCTGGAACGCATGAGCGGCCAATGGGTGCATTGGGCCCGCCAGCGCCACCGGGCATCGGTCTGGTGCTTCACCGTGGAAGTGGGCCAGCCCCATATCCGCTCCATCATCAGCGCACTGGCCCGCAGCTTTCTGTATGCCGCGCACCTGGAAGTACACGCCACCGAACCCGGCTTGGTGCTGGAACGCTGGGACAGCCCGCAGGGCGCGCTGTTCAACACACGCTACGGGCTCGAGCCCGCGCCCGACGGCTTGTTGCGTGCCAATGGCAGCATCGTGCGCGGCTCGACCGCACGCCTGGCACAGGCACCGGATGCCGAGGTGGTCTATGCCACGCAGGCCTGTCTGAACGAGCTGCGTGCGCTCCCACAGCACTGGAATGCCGTGGACAACTGGCAGGCGGCGGAAAGCGCCGTGCAGTCTGCGATCGGTGCCACGGTGCTGCTGGATGCGGGCGCGCCCGAACAGTTTGAAGCCCTGGCGACCCTGGTCCACCGCTTGCGCAGCACGCACCCGCCGACCTTGAAAATTGCCGTGCGTGAAACCAGTGCCAAACTGCGCTCCCACCACGAGCGGGCCTTGCTGCAGCTGGGCGCCAACGAAGTGTTCTACGCCGAAATGCGCATGGCACGCGTCGTGCGCCAGGTACAGAAAATGCGCGACCAGGTCTATATGAGCGACCTGCAGCAGGACTGGAAGACCATCCTGGCCGATTTTCTGCCGGTACCTGAGCAAGGCTACCAGCCGCCTTCCCGCTTCATCGCGCTGGTGCGCGACATGCTCGAACGCGCACAGCGCCAGGATCTGAACCATGCCATGGTCCAGTTTCATCTGCTGCCGCATGTCTCGCACAGCATGGCCCTCAAGGCCTATTGCGGTACCCGCTCCGGCGATCTGCTGACCGCCGACGCGCACAGCCTGTGGCTGTTCCTCTATACCTGCCGCGAGGTGGACGTGGACCCCACCATCGAACGGCTGTTTTACACACCGTCGACCAACCTGTTCAGCAGCCAGACCACCCACATCCAGTTGCCCGGCATCGCACAGCAGCTGAGGCTGCTGATGGAAGAGAACGAACAGCACCCCTTGCCGGATTACAGCCAGATGCGCGGTGCGGAGCCCGCAGCTGCGCGCGAGCGTGCAACCGCGGGCTCCGCTGCAACCGCCATCGTGCCCCCGGTCACCGCCCAGCCTTTGCCGGCGGTAGCGGCATCTCCGGCGCCCGCACCCGCTGCCGCCCTCACCTGGCAGGCCCACCCGCTGGGCAGGCGGCCCGCTACGCAGGAGGGAGCACCATGAGCATCTGGGTTTTCCTGCTGTGGATGGCCTTGGGGATCGCACTGGCGGTCTTTCTGGCCCGGCACCTCCCCCTGCGCCGGCCGACGCGCGCCCGGCTCAAGCTCCGGCACAAGCGCTTGCGCTACCTGCAACCCTATGCGCCCACGCTGCCCCCGGCTCCGGCCGCTTCCGAGAAAGGGCCTGCATGCGACTGATTGCACTGACGGCGGCTGCCGGTGGCGCGGGCTGCACCACGGTCACAGCCCATGCGGCGCTGATGCTGCAGACCATGGGCCGTGCCTGCCTGGCGCTGGAGCTGCATCCCCGCAACCAGCTGGGTGTGCACTTGGGACTGCCCTACCCCGGACACAGCGGCTGGGCGGCACCTGCAGCGCAAGGCCGGTGGTGGGGCGATTGCGCCGTCGCTGCGGCCAATGGTCTGCTGCTCATGCCTTATGGACCCCACAGCATGGCGCAGCAACTGCAGCTGTCACAGCAGTGGCTGGACAACCCCCAATGGCTGCACACCCAGTTGCAGGCCCTGGCGCTGCCGGAGGACACCCTGGTCATCGCCGACGTGGGGCCGCCCACTTCGGCGCTGGCCTGGCAGGCGCTGGCCATCGCAGATGCGGTGCTGTGCTGCACGACACCGGCGCTGGACAGCGTCCATGCCCTGACACCGTTGCATGCAGCCCTGCCCACGGCGGCCGGACCTGACCGGTTCCGCATCCTGACCTGCCGTGTCGATGCCCGTCGCCCCAGTCACCAGCGCGGCATCGCCCTGCTGCACGCGCACTGGAAGGAACATCTGCTGGACGATGTGGTCCATGAAGACGAGGCCATACCGCAAAGCTGGAGCCAGGACAGCCCGGTACAGCTGTACGCGCCCCACGCACTGTCCTCCCACGACCTGCAAGGGGTGGCGCACAGCCTGCACCTGTGGCTGGCCTCCCCATCGGTGGCGCCCGCATGAGCCGGGGACAGCACACCCTGGCGTGGCTGGCCAACCAGCTGCGCGTCGACCGGCCGGCCCAGCTGGGGTCCTGGGTGTGGCGTCTGTTTGTCTATCGCTCCGCCGCCACGGCCTGGCAACCGGTCACGGCAGAAGAAGCGCCCGACCCTTTGCAATGGCTGGCAATGCATCTGGGTGTTCCCCGCCACGCCAGCCCCTGGCAGTGGCTGCTGCGTCTGGTCATCCGCCCCGGCCCGGCCCCGGGCACCCTGACCCCGGCCATGCGCGCCATCATCTGGGTGCTGCACACCACCGGCTGGCTGTTGCACCGGATCCTGGCGACGGTCTGGCATCTGCTGGCCTGGCCCATGAACCAGCTGCTGCGGCTGCTGGGTGCCCTGGGTAGGCGGGTGGACCGGTGGCAACTGGGCCCGCAGGCCGAACAGCTGGTCGCTCCGGTGCTGCAACGCAAAGGTATGCCGCAGATCGTGCTGGCCCTGGGCGGCGTCATCATCCTGCTGGTCATCACCACTCCCATGAATGGCTACGGCCAGTTCATCTTTCTGGTTCTGGCATGGATGCTGTCCATCGTGCTGCGCCAGATCCAGGGGCGATTTGCCGCGCTGGCCCTGGCCACCATCAGCCTGGTCGCCATGGGCCGCTATGCCTGGTGGCGGCTGAGCCACACCCTGACCTTCGATACCTGGCTGGAGGCCTTGCTGGGCTATGGCCTGCTGGCGGCCGAGGCCTACACCTGGCTGGTCGTCGTGCTGGGCTTCATCCAGACCGCCTGGCCCTTGCACCGCCGGCCCGCCCCGCTGGTGGGCGAGCCGGATGCCTGGCCGACGGTGGACGTCTTCATCCCCTCCTACAACGAACCGCTGGAAGTCGTGCGTCCCACCGTGCTGGCCGCGCTGGCCCTGGACTGGCCGGCCGACAAGCTGCGCATCTACATCCTGGACGACGGCAAGCGCGAGGAAGTACGCAGCTTTGCCGAAGAGTTCGGCGTCGACTACATTACCCGCCCCGACAACCGCCATGCCAAGGCCGGCAACCTCAACCACGCGCTCGCCATGACGCACGGAGAACTGGTGGCCATCTTCGACTGCGACCACATCCCGGTGAACAGCTTTTTGCGCACCGCCGTGGGCTGGTTCCAGCGCGACCCGCAGTGCGCCATGCTGCAGACGCCGCACCATTTTTTCTCGCCTGACCCATTTGAGCGCAACCTCGGCACCTTCCGCCGCGTTCCCAACGAAGGGGCACTGTTCTATGGCTTGATCCAGGATGGCAACGACTTCTGGAACGCCACGTTCTTCTGCGGCTCCTGCGCCGTGCTGCGGCGTGGCCCGCTGATGGAGGTGGGGGGCATTGCCGTGGAAACCGTGACCGAAGACGCCCACACCGCCCTCAAGCTGCACCGTCGCGGCTACCGCACGGCCTATATCCGCGACATCCAGGCCGCCGGCCTGGCCACAGAAAGCCTGTCCGCCCACATCGGCCAGCGCATCCGCTGGGCACGCGGCATGGCGCAGATCTTCCGGGTGGACAACCCCTTCCTCGGCAAGGGCCTGGATCTCTGGCAGCGCATCTGCTATGGCAACGCCATGCTGCACTTCTTCTTCGGGCTGCCGCGGCTGGTCTTTCTGACCGCCCCCATGGCCTACCTGTTCTTCGGGCTGCACATCATCTCCACTTCGTCGATGCTGCTGCTGCTCTATCTGATCCCTTACGTCGTGCAGGCCACCATCGCCAACGCCCACATCCAGGGCCCGTACCGTCACACGTTCTGGGCCGAGGTGTACGAGACCGTGCTGGCCTGGTACATCACCCTGCCCACGACCGTGGCGCTGCTCGCGCCCAAGCTGGGCAAGTTCAATGTCACCGCCAAGGGCGGTCTGGTGGAAGAGGCCTATTTCGACAGCCACATCTCGCGCCCCTATGTGCTGCTGGTGCTGCTGAACCTGTCCGCCCTGCTGTTCGGGCTGTGGCACCTGTTCTTTTCCGAGCAGCGCGATACCGTGGCCCTGCTGCTGAACCTGGTGTGGACGCTCTACAGCGTCTTCATGCTGGGCGCGGCCATGGGGGTGGCCGGCGAAACCCGGCAGGTGCGACGCATGCACCGTGTGGCCACCGAGCTGCAGACCGTGCTGTACCTGCCCTCCGGCCACACCCTGCCCGCGCAGTGCCATGACTTCTCGCTCAGCGGACTGGGACTGCGGCTGGCATCTGGCCAGGCCATCAGCGCGGGCATGCACATCGACGTGGGCCTGTGGTCCCAGGGACAGGAACACACCTTCCCGGCCCAGGTCACCTCGCACAACAGCGAGGGCCTCCTGGGCCTGCAATTTGGGGAAATGACGCACCAGCAGCAGATCGCGCTGGTGCAATGCACCTTCGCCCGTGCCGAAGCCTGGAAAGGCTGGAGCAACAGCTATGAAGCCAACAACAGTGCCCACACGCTGCGCGACATGCTGCAGATGAGCGGCAAGGGTTACCGCGTGCTACTGGCGTACCTGTTTGGCCAGTTGCGCGGCCTGTGGAAGGCGCCCGCTCCGGTGCCCACTGCGTCGCCTGCGCCTGCGCACACGCCGCTGAACTACGCCAGCTACCAGGCGGCACAGGTGCATGCGCCATGAAGAACTGCGTGCTGTCCCCCTCCCCCCCTTCCAACCGTCGCCCTGTTGCCGGCAGCCTGGGCTGCGGCGGGTGTTTCGCTGCCGCGCCGCAAGCGCGTACAGCGCAGGTATTGCCATGAGCTTCTGGGCGTTTTACTTCCTGGCCAAGACGGTCCTGCATTTCACCGGCCACCTGCACATGCAGTGGCTTCCCAACCTGTTGCTGGCCATCTGGGTGTTCTGGCCCGTGCGCAAGCTGCACTGGCTGCGTCTGCGCACGGTGGCAGGAGCTCTCTGTGCCCTGCTGCTGCTGCACGCCGAAAGCGGCCTTCCCGGCTTGGCGCGAGCCTTCTCGCAGGCCCACCTGCTTGCCGGCTTCAGCACCCGCTACATGCTGGAGCTGATCGGCCGACTGGTCAGCTGGCAACTGCTGCTGGGGCTGGCTGCCGCCCTGGTGGTGTACGTCATCCTGTCCGCACGCATCCGTTTTGCCACATTTGCCATTCTGGGCATTCTCGGCGTGGGCCTGCACACGGCCTGGCAAACCGCCCAGCAGCCACGCAACGGCATGGCGGCAGCGGCCGCATCGGTGCCCACCGCTCCGGGAGGCAGCACCGACAGCACCACGTTGACACCCGATAGCATGCTGACCGCTTTTTTCGACCGGGAGCAGCAACGCAAGGTGATACTGCAGCAGCCCGCCAGCGCATTCGATGTGGTGGTGCTGCATGTCTGCTCGCTGGCCTGGGACGACATGACCCATGTGGGACTGGCCGAGCACCCCTTCATGACCCAGGCGCAGATGGTGTTCAGCCAGTTCAACAGCGCTTCCAGCTACAGCGGCCCGGCGTCGCTGCGCCTGCTGCACGGCATGTGCGGCCAGGCCACGCACGAAGGGCTGTACCAGGGCCTGGACAACAGCTGCTATGTCTTCCCGGCCCTGGAAGGCGTGGGCTACCAGGCCCAGGGCCTGCTGAACCACGACGGCGTCTATGACAACTTCGCCAAGGAACTGGAAGAACGCGGCGGCCTGCGGGGCAAGCTGCAGTCCAACCAAGGGGCCCCGGCCGCCTACCGCAGCTTCGACAACAGCACGATCTACAGCGACTATGGCACCCTCCACCAGTGGCTGGAGAAGCGCAAGACCACGGACAGCAAGGCCCCGGTGGCGCTGTACTACAACTCCATCACCCTGCACGACGGTGTGCATGCCCCGGACGCCAGCGCCAGCACCAGCATGGCCACCTACAAACCCCGGCTGCAGCGAGTGCTGGACGACTTTGCCCGCTTCACCCAGGAACTCACGGCCAGCGGTCGCCCCACGGTGCTGATCATGCTGCCCGAACACGGTGCCAACCTGCGCGGCGACAGCATGCAGATCCCCGGCATGCGCGAAATCCCCACGCCGCGCATCACCCTGGTCCCCACCCTGGTGTACCTGCTCAACACGCCCACCCCTGCCGGCCCCCAGGTGCGCGTGGACAAGCCGGTGAGCTATGTGGACCTGTTCACCCTGCTCAACGGCATGTTCCTGAACTCCCCCTTCCAGGCCGGAGCCCCGGCGCTGGAAGCGCGCAGCCAGGCCATGGCCGGCACCGATTTCGTGACCGACAACGAAACCGTCACCATGCTGCGCATGCCCGACCAGCGCTACTGGATGCGCTCCAAAGGCACCACCACATGGGTGCCCTACCAGCCCTGAGCTGCGCTACCGCCGGGTGCCGCATGCCGTGGCATGCAGCGCGCCGCCCGGGTGCAGGGCTGTCGCCGTCCGGGCTGCCGGCAGTGGCCATTGCTGGCACACTGCAGGACTGTTCTCCCCTGTGACACTCCCCATGCACCCCCATGCCGATACCCTGTGGCGTGGTCCGCGCTGGACCCTTGCCGTGCTGCTGGCCGTGCTGGGCATGCTCGGGCCCTTTGCCATCGACACCTACCTGCCCGCGTTCTCGGGCATCGCGCGGGCACTAGATGCCACGCCGCTGCAGATGCAGCAAACGCTGTCGGCCTATCTGTTCGGCTTTGCCTTCATGAACCTGTTCCACGGAGCGCTGGCCGACAGCTTTGGCCGCCGTCCGGTGATTCTGGGCGGTCTGGCCGTGTTCACGCTGGCGTCGGCCGGCTGCGCGCTGTCGCGGGACATCGGCCAGCTGGTGTTCTTCCGCGCGCTGCAAGGCCTGTCCACCGGCGCAGGGGTGGTGGTCTCGCGCGCTATCGTGCGCGACATCTTCCCGCCCACCGAGGCCCAGCGGGTGATGAGCCAGATCACCATCTTCTTCGGCGTGGCCCCGGCGATCGCCCCCATCATGGGCGGCTGGCTGTTCGTGCACCTGGGCTGGGCCAGCATCTTCTGGCTGCTGACGGGCATCGGCGTGGTGCTGCTGGCCGTCAACTGGCGGCAACTGCCCGAGTCGCTGCATGCCAGCCAGCGCCAGCCCTTTGATGTACGCCACCTGATGCGCGGCTATGGCGAGCTCTGCACCGATCCGCGCTTCCTGCTGCTGGCCCTGGCCAGCGGCGTGCCGTTCAACGGCTTTTTCCTCTACGTGCTGTCGGCCCCTGCGTTTCTGGGCGACCACCTTGGCCTGGGCCCCACGCAGTTCTTCTGGCTGTTCCTGCTGACCATTGCCGGCATCATGGGCGGTGCCTGGGTCAGCGGCCGGCTCGCCGGGCGCATTGCGCCCAAACGACAGATCCGTCACGGCCTGCTGATCATGACCGTGGTCTCCATCGCCAATGTGGTGGCCAATCTGCTGCTGCCGGCCCATGTCGGCTGGGCACTGCTGCCAGTGGGCATCTACGCGTTCGGCTGGTCGCTGATGGTGCCGGTGGTCACGCTGCTGGTACTGGACCTGTACCCGCTGCGCCGGGGACTGGCGTCCTCGCTGCAGGCCGTGGTGGGCTCGACCGCCAACGGCCTGGTGGCCGGCGTGCTGGCTCCGCTGGTCATGCATTCCACCGCAGCACTGGCCCTGGCTTCGGCCGCGCTGATGGCCATCGGCCTGCTGTCGTGGATCTATCTGCACCACCGCTGGCCGGAGATCGGCCGCACGGCCGCGTGAAACGCCCGTCCTAGTCGAACGCCAGCTCGCCCACCATGGGCTGGCCAGCTTCCAGCACCAGGCCGGCCCCCTGCAGCACGATGGCATTCATGCCAAAGGTGATGGCGCCGTCCATGCGCGCATCGGCACGGTAGGCCGCCAGCGCGGTGCTCACGTCCAGGCTGCTTGCGGCAGTGGCGGGGTCGATGTCCGGAATCGGGCAGCGCGTGCAGGGCTTGACCGGGCGCAGCGTGACCACCCCGCCCGTGGTGCGGATGTGCAGCTGGGCCAGATGGTCTTCCTCATGGGCCTCCAGGCCGTCCAGCACCAGGTTGGCACGAAAGCGCAGCAGGTCCACGTGCGGACCACCGGCAGACTGCACACGTTCGGCCAGCTCGGTGCCTGCCGCCGTGGTGGTCACCAGCAGCGGATAACCATCGGCAAAAAAGGTGCTGGCGGCCACCTCGCCCGTCCATTTGGGGCTGCACGGTCGCTGGCGGCTGCGGTCGAAGCGCACCAGACGGCAGTCCGTTCCCAGAAAGTCGCTCAGCCACCGGGCCACAGCATCGCCCTGGTCGTGGCCGGCCACGCGGTCGTCCCACACCTCCACCTGCCGCAGGGCGGTATCGGCCGGCGGCTGCACCACATGGCGCGGCTGTCCCGGAGCCTGCAGCGCCAGCACGGGACCGCCATCCAGCAGCTCGGGCTGGATCAGCACCATGCGCGGGTGGCTGCGCTGGGTCAGGAACACGCCCTGTGGGTCGACCACCATCCATTCCCGGTCCTGGGCCAGTCCGGTAGCGTCCAACCGCACCGAGGGCACTTGCACCCCGGCGCAGGATTTGACCGGGTACACCCACAGCTGGCCGATGCGGCCCTGCACATCGGCCGAAGTCTCCACCGCATCCCATGATGCTGCTGCCATTTTTTCGTCTCCTTCTGATCTGACCCCGGTCTGCCCGGTCCCGCGGGTGATTGGAACATGGCAGCACGCCAGCGGGGGCCGGCGCCGCCCTCCTACAATGCAGGCCATGGCGCAATCCTTTGACGTATGTATCCGTGGGGCCGGCATTGTGGGCCGCACCCTGGCCCTGTTGCTGGCGCGCGAGCGGCTGCGTGTCGCCCTGGTTGCCACCCCGCCAGCCCCTGACGCAGCGCGCGATGTGCGTGCCTATGCGCTCAACACCAATTCCAGGCAGCTCCTTGCATCGCTGCGGGTCTGGCCCGATCCCGTCCACGCCACCGCTCTGCGCCACATGGAAGTGTTCGGCGATGAAGGCGGCAGCGTGCATTTCGATGCTGGTGCCCAGTCGGTCGATGCCCTGGGCTGGATCGTCGATGTGCCGGCACTGGAAAACCGCCTGGTCGAAGCCGTGCGCTACCAACCGCTGGTCGAAGTGGTCGACCGCCCGGTGGACGCCCCGCTGACCGCCATCTGCGAAGGCCGTGCCAGCAGCACGCGCAGCGAATTCGGCGTGGAATTCGACGTCACCCCCTACCCACAGCACGCCCTGGCCACGCGCCTGGTCTGCGAAAAGCCCCATGGCCAGGTGGCCCGCCAGTGGTTCAGCGCCGACGGCATCCTGGCCTTGCTGCCGCTGGACGGACCCGAAGGCCACACCGTGGCCGTGGTCTGGTCCACCGCACCCGAAGCCGCCCAGCAATGGAAAGACGCGGCGCCCACCGATTTCACCACCCGGCTGCAGGAGCTGAGCCAGCACGCCCTGGGCACGCTGGAACTGCAAGGCCCGCGCCTGACCTGGCCGCTGCAGCAGGCCGTGGCCCGCCGTTGGAGCGGTGTGCAGCCCGGCAACCCGGCCGCCAGTTGGGTGCTGGCCGGCGACGCCGCCCACAATGTGCACCCGCTGGCGGGCCAGGGCCTGAATCTGGGCCTGGCCGATGTGCAGGCCCTGGCGCGCATCCTGCAGGAGCGCGACGCCTGGCGCAGCACCGGCGACAGCAAGCTGCTGCGCCGCTACGAGCGCGAACGCAAGGCCGGCCTGGCCCCGATGGGACTGGCCATGGACGGGCTGCAGCAACTGTTCAGCCGGCCCGAAGCGCCGCTGCAGGCGCTGCGCAACTGGGGCATGCAGGCGTTCGAGCGCAGCGGCCCGCTCAAGGACTGGATGGCCCGCCAGGCCATGGGCCTGTGACCCTGGAGGGCGCCTCCCGGCGCTGACCGGGGAACCTTTGCCGCCCAGGTCACCCCAACCCTTTGTTTTTGCCTCTTATTGCACGGTTGTATCCATGAAGCTGATTCCCTCTGCCCTGCTTGTCGCCGCCGCCCTCACGCTGGGCCTGGGCGCCCATGCCCAGGACGCCAATCTGAAAAAGACCCTGGCCGAGCGCATTCCGCAGCTGGACAAGATCGACGAGATCCGCCCCACGCCCATGCAGGGCCTGTACGAGGTGCGCATCGGTACCGACCTGTTCTACACCGACGCCAAGGGCAACTACCTGATCCAGGGCGAGCTGATCGACACCAAGGCCCGCCGCAATCTGACCGAAGACCGCATCACCAAGCTGACCGAGGTGCAGTTCAAGGACCTGCCCCTGCAGGATGCCTTCACCGTCGTGCGGGGCAAGGGCGAGCGCAAGCTGGCCGTGTTCGAAGACCCGAACTGCGGCTACTGCAAGCGTTTCGAGCGCGACATGCAGAAGGTGGACAACGTCACCATCTACATGTTCCTCTACCCCATCCTGAGCCCGGACTCGGCCGAGAAGTCGCGCAACATCTGGTGCTCCAAGGACAAGGTCACCGCCTGGCACGACATGATGCTGCGCGACAAGGCCCCGGCCGCCGCCAGCTGCGATGTGACGGCACTGCAGCGCAACCTGGCCCTGGGCAAGAAACACAAGATCACCGGCACCCCCACGCTGATCTTTGAAGACAACAGCCGCGTGCCCGGAGCCATCCCGGCTGCCGAGGTGGAAAAACGCCTCGCCGCCGCCAAACGCTAAGCCCCCGGGGCCTGCCGCCGTGCAGGCCCTGTCCTTTTTTGCGGCGTGGCCGCCAGGCACGCCGCCCTCTATTGCCGATGCCGCCATGTCCCCATCCGTCTCCCCAAACACCTCTCCATCGGCACCCAAGCTGCCGACAGCGGCACCGCACGCCCTGTCCACCCAAGCCCTGGAGCCACCCCATGCACCGCTGCAGTACCGGGTGGAAGCCCTGGACCTGCACGCCCACCTGTTTGCCGTGCGCCTGCGCATTACCGCACCCCAGGCCAGCCAGCAACTGTCGCTGCCGGTGTGGATTCCGGGCAGCTATCTGGTGCGCGAATTCGCCAAGAACCTGCAAGGGCTGAAAGCGACCCAGGGCCGCAAGGCCATCGCCGTGCAGCAGCTGGACAAGCACCGCTGGCAGCTCGACTGCAAGGCTGGCCAGCCGGTGGAGCTGCACTGGCAGGTCTGTGCCTATGACACCTCGGTGCGCACCGCCTGGCTGGACAGCCGGCGCGGCTTTTTCAACGGCACCAGCCTGCTGCTGCGCGTGCATGGCCAGGAACGCACCCCGCATGCGCTGGAAATCGCCCGCTCTGCCGCCACCCCGGCCGACTGGCAACTGGCCACGGGCCTGACGCCCCACGCGGTGGATGCCCAGGGCTTTGGCCACTATCTGGCGGCCGACTATGACGAGCTGGTGGACTGCCCCGTGGAACTGGGTGCGTTCTGGCAGGGCCGCTTTACCGCCTGTGGCGTGCCCCACCGCTTTGTGGTGGCAGGCGCCCCGGCCAGCTTTGACGGCGACAAGCTGCTGCGCGACACCCAGACCATCTGCGAAGAGGAAATCCGTTTCTGGCACGGCAAGGGCAAGAAGCCGCCGCACCGCAGCTACGTGTTCATGCTCAACGCCACCGACGACAACTACGGCGGGCTGGAACACCGCAACTCCACCGCGCTGATCTGCGGCCGGCGCGACCTGCCGCGCAGCGCCAGCGCCCTGGGCGAAGGCGGCAAGCAGCCTGAAGGCTACACCACGCTGCTGGGCCTGATCAGCCACGAGTACTTCCACACCTGGAACGTCAAGCGCCTGCGCCCGGCCGAATTTGCCCGCTACGACTACAACGCCGAGAACTACACCCAGCTGCTGTGGTTCTTCGAAGGCTTCACCAGCTACTACGACGACCTGCTGCTGCGCCGTGCCGGGCTGATCGACAACGCACAGTACCTGGCCCTGCTGACCAAGACCATCAACCAGGTGCATCAAACGCCCGGTCGCCAGGTTCAGAGCGTGGCCCAGTCCAGCTGGGACGCCTGGGTCAAGTACTACCGCCAGGACGAGAACACCGCCAACGCCACCGTCAGCTACTACACCAAGGGATCCCTGGTGGCCCTGTGCCTGGACCTGGCACTGCGCCGCGAAGGCCCGGTCACGCTGGACCAGGTGATGCGCGGCCTGTGGGCCCGTTGCCACGGCGGTCCGATGGCCGAGGCCGATGTACTGGCCGTGCTGCATGAGCTGACGGGCCGCAGCTGGGAACCCGAAATCGCCCAATGGGTGCACGGCACCGGCGAGCTGCCGCTGGCCGAACTGCTGGCCGCCCACGGCGTGGTGCTGCAAGCCGACCGCCCGGCCCTGGCCCAGCAACTGGGCCTGCGCGTGCAGGACAAGCACAGCGTGCTGATCAAGACCGTGCTGCGCGGCGGCCTGGCCGAGCAGGCAGGCCTGATGGCCGGTGACGAATGGCTGGGCGTGGAACGCGCAGGCGGCGATGGCTGGCGCCTGAGCAAGCTGCAGGACCTGCCGCTCTACACCCGCCCGGGCGAGGTGGTGACGGCCCTGGTCGCCCGCGACCACCAGCTGCTGCGACTGTCGCTGCAATTGCCGGCCGCGGCCAAGGCTGCCGCCAGACCGGCGCTCAAACGCGCGGGCAAATCGCCAGCAGCGCCCGACACGGAAACGCCTGCCAACGTCAAGCTGGGCATGCAGGATGCCGCCGTGGCCGCAAAATGGCTGGCGGCACAGTGAAACGGCGGGCCTGCCAGCGCCGCTGCTTCAGGGTCTGGCCGTAGGTGACAGTACGGACGGGCGGCTTGGGTATAGTTTCTTCATCCGCCCGCCCTACCAACATACCTACGGAGATAGCCCCTTGGCCTACGAAACCATCGAAGTCCGCGTCGAAGCGGACAAAGTCGGCGTCATCACCCTGAACCGCCCCAAGCAGCTCAATGCCTTGAACGACCAGCTGATGAACGAGCTGGGCGAGGCGCTGAAGGCCTTCGAGGCGGACGAAAAGATCGGCTGCATGATCATCACCGGCAGCGAGAAAGCCTTTGCGGCAGGCGCCGACATCAGCGCCATGGCCAAGTACAGCTTTGCCGATGCCTACCGCGGTGACTTCATCACCCGCAACTGGGAAACCATCCGCAGCATCCGCAAGCCCGTGATCGCCGCCGTCAGCGGCTTTGCCCTGGGCGGCGGCTGCGAACTGGCGATGATGTGCGACTTCATCATCGCCGCGGACAACGCCAAGTTCGGCCAACCCGAAATCAAGCTGGGCGTGATCCCCGGCGCCGGTGGTACGCAGCGCCTGCCGCGCGCCATCAGCAAGAGCAAGGCCATGGACATGTGCCTGACCGCCCGCATGATGGACGCCGCCGAGGCCGAGCGCAGCGGTCTGGTCAGCCGCGTGGTGCCGCTGGACAAGCTGATGGAAGAGACGCTGGCCGCTGCCATCACCATCAGCGGCTTCTCGCAGATCACGGTGATGGCCGCCAAGGAAGCCGTGAACCGCGCCTATGAAGGCCAGCTCTCCGACGGCCTGATGTTCGAGCGCCGCCTGTTCCATTCCCTGTTTGCCACCCAGGACCAGAAGGAAGGCATGGACGCTTTCCTGAACAAGCGTCCGGCGAACTTTACCAACCAATAAAAGCTGGTATATAATTTCTTTCTGTCGGTCGTATAGCTCAGTTGGTTAGAGCGCAGCATTCATAATGCTGATGTCGTAGGTTCAAGTCCCACTACGACCACCAGAATCTCTGAAACCCGCAATGCGCAAGCCTTGCGGGTTTTTCTTTGCCCGGGCATGTCCCATGCTCTGGCGAAAAACCTCCGGGCAAGGAGGTTGCGATGCAGCCCGGGCTGCTCCGCAAGTTCGGCGGCGACCGAACACAAAAAATTGCCCACTTTCGTGCGGGGCCTCCTTTTTTCCCCCTAGAATCGCGCCCTGTCGGTCGTATAGCTCAGTTGGTTAGAGCGCAGCATTCATAATGCTGATGTCGTAGGTTCAAGTCCCACTACGACCACCATGACACCCGAAACCCGCAGTGCGCAAGCCCTGTGGGTTTTTTCTTGCGTGTGCTGCCTACCCGCCCCAGCCAGACACCACCGCCCTCCGGCACGTCGGCATTCCGGCAAGCGCCTCCAGCACCGGCGCAGCGCTTTGGGCACCGTCTACACCGGCTGCCGTTTGTCAGCAATGGACTACAGCCCTGGCTTATGCAGCACCTGCAGACGATCCAGGGAACCGCGCCGGCCTGCATGCCGGCGGTGACGGACTGGATCATCAGACGTTACAAGTCGTGTGACAGGTTTATCTCGGCGGATGGTGTTTGCAATAACCGCCAGCTCGCTCCTCCCACCGCAGCGGCACCCCAAAAAACAATAAATTCTTTCATTTTCAATAGCTTGCGATATTCACCCAGGTGTACAACGGGTCGCCATCTCAGTGATTTCGCAAAGCTACATAAAGAGCGCATCCGCTGGATTGACGTCTTTTTGTAACATTTATCCACGTATCGATGTGCGCTACGAGCCGGTACAGTCTGTCCCTGTCAACGCAATAAGGATGACCGCCTTGTCAGATAAATTCCTACACGCAAGGTAAGGGAACCAGACTCCGCGCACCGACGCACCCTGACTTCAGTTCCCCCATTGGGTTCTTCACAATCCATTCCATCAGATCGACAACAGCGCAAGACCGCAGCGACCTGAAAGACCAATCACTTTTGACTGGACTCCAAAGGAAAGGAACACCCAATGAACAACGACCAACTGCTCGCCGAGATCCGTGAAGCCAATCTCACCTACCTGATGCTGGCGCAAACCCTGATCCGCCAAGACAAGGCAGAAGCCGTGTTCCGTCTGGGCCTCAACGAAGACGCCTGCGACATCCTGGGTGCCCTCTCCGCCGCACAAGTTCTGAAGCTCGCCTCCCGCAACACCTTGCTGTGCAGCTTCCGTGTGGACGACGAGCTGGTCTGGAGCCTGCTGACCAACCACAGCAGCAACAAGATCGGCAACGAAGCCACCAACACGCTGCACGCCAACATCCTGATGGCCAGCCGCGTCTCCGAAGTGCTGTAAGGCACACGCTGATTGCCCCACGCAACCACACACGGAGAAACCACCATGGCCACCACCACCAAGAGCGTGCTGAACGAGTCCAAGCAGATCGAACGCGCTGCCATGCTGATCGGCATGGGCGCACGTATGCAGGTGCTCGAGTCCGAAACCACGCTGTCGTATGAGCGCCTGATCCGCCTCTACAAGGAAATCGCAGGCAAGTCGCCGTCCAAAGGACAGCTGCCGTTTTCCACCGACTGGTTCCTGACCTGGCAAGAAAACATCCACAGCTCGCTGTTCCTGAACATCTACGAATACCTGTCCAAGGGCGTGGATCTGGATTCGGTGGAGCAACTGACCAAGGCCTACCGCCTCTACAGCGAGCAGATCGAAGCCGCTGGCCTGGATTTGATGCTGTCCTTCACCCGCGCCTGGCGCCTGGTGAAGTTCGTGGACGCCAATATGCTGACCCGCACCAAGTGTTCCAAGTGCTCCGGCATGTTTGTGACCGAACCCTATGAAAATGCACGCCACTACGAATGCGGCCTGTGCAACCCGCCGGCCCGCGCCGGCAAGAGCAAGAGCGCCGGTGCGCTGATGCTCCACTGATTCACCCGTTCCCCTTTGGAAAACTCAACGCTTTCCGATTCATACCGCCCCGTCGCAAGACCGGGCGGTTTTTTTATGGCTGCCTGAAACGGGGGAAGGCTGTCGCCCCGCTCCACCACCAGCGTGCCGCATGCGCCCGTTGCCGCACAAACACCACCACCACGGCCCCGCACCCACTTCCCGAATCCGACGCAAGCGCCGATGCCGCCAAGGCGCCGGACTGCCGCACCCCCACCACCTGCGGCCCTGCAGGCGGCCCACGGCAGTCCAAGGTACATGGGCTGCGCGGCAGCCTCATGCCGGAACGCGACCTTGCCACCCGCCTCGGCACGGCAGCACAGACTGCAGACCCGCACGGAGCGGGCATGAAAAAGGCGCCTGTTGCAGGCGCCTGGTACACACACCGCGCTGCCATGCGGACAGCACAGGCAGCCAGAAGGCTCAGAACGGCAGCTTGGGCATGCCGCCGCCACCCATCATGCCCTTCATGGCTTTCATGCCACCCATCTTCTTCATCATCTTCATCAGGCCGCCGCCCTTCATCTTCTTCATCATGGTCTGCATCTGCTCGAACTCCTTGAGCAGGCGGTTGACTTCCTGCACCTGCACGCCTGCGCCGTCGGCAATGCGCTTCTTGCGGGTGGCCTTGATGATTTCGGGTTTCTTGCGCTCCTTGGCGGTCATGGAGCAGATGATGCCTTCCTTGCGCTTGATTTCGCGCTCGGCCTTGTCCATGTCCACGGCACCAGCCTTGGCGGTCAGCTCGGAGGGCAACTTGTCCATCAGCGTGGACAGACCGCCCATCTGCTTCATCTGCTGGATCTGGGCCAGAAAGTCGTTCAGATCAAACCCGTCGCCACTCTTGACCTTTTCGGCCAGCTTCTGCGCGGCCTCCATGTCCACGCCCTTGGTGACCTGCTCCACCAGGGCCACGATGTCCCCCATGCCCAGCACACGCTGGGCATGGCGGTCGGCATCGAACACTTCCAGGCCGTCGATCTTTTCGGACACACCGGCAAACTTGATGGGCGCACCGGTGATCTGGCGCACCGACAGGGCGGCACCACCGCGCGAGTCACCGTCGAGCTTGGTCAGCACGATACCGGTCAGCGGCAGCGCTTCCTTGAAGGCCTTGGCGGTATTGATCGCATCCTGGCCCTGCATGGCATCGACCACGAACAGGGTTTCAACCGGCTTCAAGGTGGCATGCAGGTCCTTGATTTCGGCCATCAACAGCTCGTCGATGGCCAGGCGGCCGGCCGTGTCCACGAGCAGCACATCGAAGAAATGCTTCTTGGCGTAGTCCAGCGCGGCCACGGCAATGTCATGCGGCTTCTGGTCGGGCGTGGAAGGAAACCATTCGGCGCCGGCCTGGGCCGTGACGGTCTTGAGCTGTTCGATCGCCGCAGGGCGGTACACGTCACCCGAGACCGTCAGCACCTTCTTCTTGCGCTTTTCGATCAGGTGCTTGGCCAGTTTGGCCGTGGTGGTGGTTTTACCGGCACCTTGCAGGCCGGCCATCAGGATGATGGCGGGCGGCTGGGCATTCAGGTTGATGTCGGCCACGCCCTCGCCCATGGTGGCGGAGAGTTCGGCATTCACAATACCCACCAGGGCCTGACCGGGCTTCAGACTGCCCAGCACCTCCTGGCCCAGCGCCTTTTCCTTCACCCGGGCGATGAAGTCGCGCACCACGGGCAGGGCCACGTCGGCTTCCAGCAGGGCCATGCGCACTTCGCGCAGCATGTCCTGCACATTGGATTCGGTGATGCGGGCCTGGCCCCGCATCTCCTTGACGAGTCGCGAGAGTTTGTCGGTGAGTGCGGATGCCATAGCTGTCTGTTCCGGGGAATAGTGTGTCGTGCTGCTGCCAAGGCAGGCAAGGTGCCTGCGCAGCAAGGCCGGGGAAATATCCTTTGTCGCAGGCCAAACCAGCGGCAAAGGACGTGGACGCGCGTGCGCCCCCGGGCGTAAGCACCAATTTTACATGCCCCACCCCTGTACTGCCGCGCACAGGGGAACGCCGCAGCCATCCGGGGCGGCATGGAGCGAACCAATGCGCCCATGGGCGCCGGCGCCACACCCCCGCCCGGCGGACAAACTGTGGTTTTCTGCGGCGCTTGGCCGCATTTCTGATGCTGACTTGCGCCCGCACACCGGCGCAGCAGCTACGCCGACGGCTATCATCCAGATATGGTTCCGACCCCTTCTTCCTTGCCTGGCTGGGGCATGTCCATGGCCGCCATCCTGGCCTATGCCGTGCCTGCGCTAGGCATACGCTACCTCACGCCTGCCAAGGCCCGGCTGGCCCTGCGCTGCGCCTGGGTGCTGCACGGCCTGGCGCTGGTCTTCACCCTGCTGAACAGCCCACCCCATTTTGGCTTTGCGCCGGCACTGTCCATCACGGCCTGGCTGATGCTGACGGTGTACGCCGTGGAACAGCAGCTGTTCCCCCAGATGCGGGCCCGCTGGGTGCTGGCCGCACTGGGCGCCGTCACCGTGGGCCTGGCCCTGGTGTTTCCCGGCCACCCGCTGCATGTCCAGGCCTCGGCCTGGTTGCCGCTGCACTTGGCGCTGGGCATTGCCTGCTACGGGCTGTTTGCCGCCGCCGTGGTGCACGGCGCACTGATGAGCCAGGCCGAGCAGCGCATGCGCACCGGCGCCGAATCCGACAGCGGCATGCCGCTGCTGCTGCTGGAGCGGCTGACCTTCCGCTTTGTGACGGCCGGCTTCATCCTGCTGACGGCCACGCTGCTGGCCGGCTGGCTGTTTGGCGAGCAGCTCTACGGCCACGCCTGGCGCTGGGGCCACAAGGAAATCTTTTCACTGCTGAGCTGGCTGGTGTTTGCCGTGTTGCTGGTGGGCCGCGGCCGCTTTGGCTGGCGCGGCAACCATGCGGTGCGCATGATCTATGCCGGCGCGCTGCTGCTGCTGCTGGGCTATGTGGGTTCGCGCTTTGTGCTGGAAGTGGTGCTGGGGCGCTTGCAATGAAATACCTGCTGGTGATCGCCGTGGTGGCGGTGTTCTATCTGTATTGGAAGAAGCAGCGCCAGTCGCTGCGCCCCCCGGCGCCACCGTCCCAGCCCACGCTCGCGCCGCCCCAGCCCATGGTGGCCTGCGCCCACTGCGGCCTGCACCTGCCGCAGCGCGATGCCCTGAGCGATGCACAGCAGCAGCCCTACTGCTGCGAGGCGCACCGCAAGCTCGGCCCCCGCTCCTGAACCCGGTGAACACCAGGGCCCGCGCCTGACGGGCAGGAAGGCCCCTGCCACCGCCTGCTGGCAGCGGCATCCCGCCCGGGTTTGGGGTGGCAGCAAATGCGCTATCGTGTGAACCGTTTGCAGACTCCCCTGGCGCCCGAAGCGGCAGACCCTCCTTCCCATGGACTTTGACCCTCCTGTGTGGCGTGACGGCTGGCTGTCCGGCGTGCGCCACCTGCCTTCGCCCAATTTCGGCCCCCGCCCTGCCCAGGCGCAGATCGATCTGCTGGTGGTGCATTCCATCAGTCTGCCGCCAGGCCAGTTTGGCACCGGCTGCGTGCAGCAGCTGTTCACCAACCAGCTGGACTGGGACGCCCACCCCTACTTCCAGGGCATTCGCGGGCTGGAGGTGTCCTCGCATTTCTTCATCGAGCGCACAGGCCGGATCTGGCAGTTTGTCAGTGCTAACGAGCGTGCCTGGCATGCCGGCCAGTCCTGCTGGCGCGGGCGCGGCAACTGCAATGACGACTCCATCGGCATCGAGCTCGAAGGCCTGGAAGGCCTGACCTTTGAAGACGCCCAGTACACCAGCCTGCTGCAGCTGAGCGAAGCCATTGGCCAGCATTACCCGCTGCAGCACATCGCCGGCCACGAGCACATTGCCCCCGGCCGCAAGCAGGACCCCGGCCCCGGTTTTGACTGGCCGCGCCTGCAGCACCCCTTGCAGGCCCACCACCCGGATTGGCAGTTTCCGCCGGCGTAGCCCCCTGCGTGCGTTCCACGCCGCCAGCAAGGTCATTGCGCTGTGCCCATGCCGCGCACCGCCCGCCACGGCGCCTTCTCCTTCTGCTTGGTGCGTACCCACACCCATGCCACAGCGCGCCGTGACGGCATGGGCGGGCAGACTTTCGCCCCCATGCGCGGCGTCAATCCCCATTGACCACAGGCTGCAGCCAAAACGCGACGCCCGGTCGGCAGACACGCCCCCGGACCACCGGTGCACACAATGCCGGTGCGCCATTGCCCGGCGCCATGGCCTGCCACCCCGCATGGCCTGCGGACTTTCGCCGGCAAAGCACCAGCGGGCGGGCGCTGCCAGCGTGTCAAGCCCCTGGCGCCACAGATTTTTTCCCGCTTCCGGCTTGGCAGCACAGGCCTGCGCAGTACACTACCCCTAGTGCTCGACAATCGATTGAACACTACATCTAGTGTGCAACATCTTGTTGCAACTACCGCATTCAGACGCAGGGCCCCACAGCCGTCGGCCCCGCCATCCCAATCAAGAGGAACCCATGCAAGACGCACCGAATACCCTGTCTGCCGACCAGCCCACGACCACCCAGGTAGCGCTGGAGACCTACCAGGTGATCCGCCGCAATGGCGATGTCGTGCCTTTTGCCCCGCAGAAAATCGCCACCGCCGCCACCAAGGCCTTCCTGGCCGTGCGCGGAGCACAGGGCGCTGCTTCCGCCAGCGTGCGCGAAACCGTCGACAGCCTGACCCACGCCGTGATCCGCGCCCTGGTGCGTTCGCGTCCGGGCGGCGGTACCTTCCACATCGAAGACATCCAGGACCATGTGGAACTGGGTCTGATGCGTGGCGGTCACCAGGATGTGGCACGCGCCTATGTGCTGTATCGCGAAGCCCGCAACCAGGAACGTGCCGCCGCCAAGAAGAAGGCCGAGGAAGCAGCGGCTGCCGCTGCAGCCCCCAAGCCCACGCTGCACGTGACCGACAACGGCCAGCGCCAGCCCCTGGACCAGGAACGCCTGCAGGCCCTGTTTGAAGCCGCCTGCCGCAACCTGAACCCCGATATCTCCGCTGCGCCCATCCTGAGCGAGACGCTGCGCAATCTGTACGACGGCGTGCCGCTGGCCGAGGTCTACAAGGCCGCCATCCTGGCCGCCCGCACCCTGATCGAGACCGATCCCGACTACACCTATGTCACCGCCCGCCTGCTGCTGCACACCATCGTGCGCGAAGTCATGGGCCGCGATGTGCAGCCGGCCGACATGGACGCGGCCTATGCCGACTACTTCCCCGGCTTCATCCAGAAGGGCGTGGACAACGAGCTGCTCAACCCCGAGCTGCTGAAGTTCGACCTGCCCCGCCTGGGCAAGGCACTGAAGGCAGAACGCGACCAGCAATTCGACTACCTGGGTCTGCAGACGCTGTACGACCGCTACTTCCTGCACGTGCGCAAGACGCGCATCGAGCTGCCGCAGAGCTTCTTCATGCGTGTGGCCATGGGCCTGGCACTGCAGGAGTCCGACCGCGATGCCCGCGCCATCGAGTTCTACGAACTGCTGAGCTCGTTCGACTTCATGTCTTCCACGCCCACGCTGTTCAACAGCGGCACGCTGCGTTCACAGCTGTCAAGCTGCTACCTGACCACCGTGTCCGATGACCTGGGTGGCATCTACGACGCCATCAAGGAAAACGCGCTGCTGTCCAAGTTTGCAGGTGGCCTGGGCAACGACTGGACCAATGTGCGCGCCCTGGGCGCCCGCATCAAGGGCACGAACGGCGAATCGCAAGGCGTGGTGCCTTTCCTGAAGGTGGTCAACGACACGGCGGTGGCGGTGAACCAGGGCGGCAAGCGCAAGGGCGCCGTCTGCGCCTACCTGGAAACCTGGCACCTGGACATCGAAGAATTCCTGGAACTGCGCAAGAACACCGGCGATGACCGCCGCCGCACCCACGACATGAACACGGCGAACTGGATTCCCGACCTGTTCATGAAGCGCGTGGTGGAAAACGGCGAATGGACCCTGTTCTCGCCTTCCGACGTGCCCGAGCTGCACGACCTGTTCGGCCAGGCTTTCGAGAAGGCCTACACCGCCTACGAAGCCAAGACCCAGACCGGCGAGATCACGCTGTTCAAGCGCGTGCCCGCCGTGGATGTGTGGCGCAAGATGCTGTCCATGCTGTTCGAGACCGGCCATCCCTGGATCACGTTCAAGGACCCTTGCAACATCCGCTCGCCCCAGCAGCATGTGGGCGTGGTGCACTCTTCCAACCTGTGCACGGAAATCACGCTCAACACCAGCGACAGCGAAACCGCCGTCTGCAACCTGGGCTCCGTGAACCTGGCACGCCATATCACCAACGGCGCCATCGACCACGCCAAGCTGCGCAAGACCATCACCACGGCCATGCGCATGCTGGACAACGTGATCGACATCAACTACTACGCCGTGGACAAGGCCCGCGACTCCAACATGCGCCACCGCCCGGTGGGCATGGGCATCATGGCCTTCCAGGATGCGCTGTATGAAATGCGCACCCCCTATGCCAGCCAGGCCGCAGTGGAGTTTGCCGACGCCGCCATGGAAGCGGTCTGCTACTACGCCTACTGGGCATCGACCGAGCTGGCCAAGGAGCGCGGCACCTACTCCAGCTACCAGGGCTCGCTGTGGTCGCAGGGCATCCTGCCGCTGGATTCGCTGAACCTGCTGGAAAAGGAACGCGGCGGCTATGTGGACGTGGACCGCACCGTACGTCTGGACTGGGAAGCGCTGCGCGCCAAGATCCAGGCCGACGGCATGCGCAACTCCAACTGCGTGGCCATTGCACCCACAGCCACCATCTCCAACATCGTGGGGGTGGACGCCTCCATCGAGCCCTCGTTCGGTAATCTGTCGGTCAAGTCCAACCTGTCCGGCGAATTCACCGTCATCAACCAGTTCCTGGTGCGTGACCTGAAGAAGCTGGGCCTGTGGGACGAAGTGATGGTCATGGACCTGAAGCACTTTGATGGTTCGCTGCGCCCCATCGAGCGCGTGCCGCACGACCTCAAGCAGCTGTACGCCACCGCTTTCGAAGTGGAACCCCAGTGGCTGGTGGAGGCTGCCAGCCGCCGCCAAAAGTGGATCGACCAGGCCCAGAGCCTGAACATCTACATGGCGGGCGCATCCGGCAAGAAGCTGCACGACACCTACCTGCTGGCCTGGCAGCGTGGTCTGAAGACCACCTACTATCTGCGCACTATCAGCGCCACCCACGTGGAGAAGTCCACGGTCCAAAGCCGTGTGCTGAATGCCGTGTCGGCGAATGCCCCTGCGGCCATGGCCTCCATGAGTGCGCTGGAAAAAGCCGCAGCCGCCGCCCGCGCCCAGCAGGCTCCGGCCACGGACATCAAGTTCTGCGCGATCGACGACCCCGGCTGCGAGGCCTGCCAGTAACGGGAGGCGTCTCCCGGCGCACCGGGCGCCCAGCGCTCAGTGCCTCCCCGCTTTGGCGCCAGGCGCCAGAGCGGGCGAACCTCTCGGGGGCGGCATGCCCCCCCGGCGACGGCGGAATGCAACGTGCCCGTTGGCCGCCGCACTCGCGACATCGATGAATCGAAAAAGCTGGATGGCAATGAACGCACCCAGCTGCTCCCTCCAAGGAATCCACCATGCTGAGTTTTGACGACGACACCCTTGCCCCTTCCGCCAGCAGCGCGCAAAGCGGCGCATCCACCAACACCCACAAGCGTGTGAACGCGGCCGACAAGCGCATCATCAACGCCAAGACCGACGTCAACCAGTTGGTGCCCTTCAAGTACAAGTGGGCCTGGGAAAAGTACCTGGCCACCTGCGCCAACCACTGGATGCCGCAGGAAGTGAACATGACGCGCGACATTGCGCTGTGGAAGAGCCCCAACGGCCTGACCGAAGACGAGCGCCGCATCGTCAAACGCAATCTGGGCTTCTTTGTGACCGCCGATTCGTTGGCTGCCAACAACATCGTGCTGGGCACCTACCGCCACATCACCGCACCGGAATGCCGCCAGTTCCTGCTGCGCCAGGCCTTCGAGGAAGCCATCCACACCCATGCCTACCAGTACATCGTGGAGTCACTGGGCCTGGACGAAGGCGAGATCTTCAATGCCTACAACGAGGTGGAGTCCATCCGCAACAAGGACGAGTTCCTGATCCCCTTCATCGAAGCGATCATGGACCCGAACTTCCACACCGGCACACCGGAAACCGACCAGACCCTGCTCAAGAGCCTGATCGTGTTTGCCTGCCTGATGGAGGGTTTGTTCTTCTACGTGGGCTTCACACAAATCCTGGCGCTGGGCCGTCAGAACAAGATGGTGGGCGCCGCCGAGCAGTACCAGTACATCCTGCGCGACGAATCCATGCACTGCAATTTCGGCATCGACCTGATCAACCAGTTGAAGCTGGAGAACCCGCACCTGTGGACGCCGACATTCAAGGAAGAGATCAACGACCTGTTCCGCAAGGCCGTCGAGCTCGAATACCAATATGCCGAAGACACCATGCCACGCGGTGTGCTGGGCATGAATGCATCGATGTTCAAGGGCTACCTGCGCTACATCGCCAATCGCCGCGCCACGCAAATCGGTTTGGAAGAGCTGTTCCCGGGTGAAGAAAATCCGTTCCCCTGGATGAGTGAAATGATCGATTTGAAGAAGGAACGTAACTTCTTTGAGACACGCGTCATCGAATATCAGTCCGGAGGTGCACTTTCTTGGGATTAATACCTCCTCAAGTGCTACAAGAAAATTCATAATGCGCCCCATGCCATCAACTGCTTTTGCGAATTTGGTGGCATGGGGCGCTTTTATGCGTGTTGCGTTGAATCCCTCCACGGCGCACAGGATCACGCCCTGCGTTCCAATCGCAAACAGCGCTTTGTATAAACCAACGAAGGAGAAGATGATGGCAACTGCAAAGAAGACCGCAGCGAAAAAGGCTGCCACCACCGGCACCGAAAGCACCAAGAAAACTGCCGTCAAGGCAGAAGTGAAGAAGACCGCTGCCAAGGCTGCAGCCCCCAAGGCCGCTGCCAAGAAGGCCACCACCGCCAAGGCTGCTGCTCCCAAGAAGGCGGCGGCTCCTGCTGCTGCCAAGAAGGCTGCCGCTCCCAAGGCTGCTGCTCCCAAGGCCGCCGCCAAGAAGGCCACCACCGCCAAGGCCGCTGCGCCCAAGAAGGCTGCGGCTCCTGCTGCTGCCAAGAAGGCTACCGCACCTAAGGCTGCTGCTCCCAAGGCCGCCGCCAAGAAGGCCACCACCGCCAAGGCCGCTGCGCCCAAGAAGGCTGCGGCTCCTGCTGCGGCCAAGAAGACCGCCGCTCCCAAGGCTGCTGCTCCCAAGGCCGCCGCCAAGAAGGCCACCACCGCCAAGGCTGCAGCACCCAAGAAGGCTGCAGCACCTGCTGCTGCCAAGAAGGCCGCCGCTCCCAAGGCTGCTGCTCCCAAGGCCGCCGCCAAGAAGGCCTCCACCGCCAAGGCTGCAGCACCCAAGAAGGCTGCTGCGCCTGCTGCTGCCAAGAAGGCCGCCCCTGCCAAGAAGGCTGCTGCACCTGCTGCCGCCAAGAAGGCTGCTCCGGCCAAGAAGGCTGCTGCACCTGCTGCCGCCAAGAAGGCTGCACCTGCCAAGAAGGCTGCTGCACCTGCTGCTGCCAAGAAAGCCGCTGCACCTGCTGCTGCCAAGAAGGCTGCTGCACCTGCTGCTGCCAAGAAGGCCGCTGCACCTGCTGCTGCCAAGAAGGCTGCTGCACCTGCTGCTGCCAAGAAGGCCGCTGCACCTGCTGCCAAGAAGGCCGCTCCCGCCAAGAAGGCTGCTGCGCCTGCCGTGGCTGCTGCGCCTGTGGCACAGACAGCGTTGGCGCCCCAGGCTGCCTGGCCCTTCCCTACCGGCGGCAAGCCCTGAAGCATTGGCCATTGCGGCCATCGCCCATGAAAAAAGCCCGCATCTGCGGGCTTTTTTCATGGGGTCAGCGCTGAGGCATCAGGCCGCCAGCAGACTGTCACGCACCTGCTCCAGGGTGTAGTTCTGCGGGCCACGGTGTGCCACCTTGACCGCGCCCACCTGGTTGCCCAGCTCGGCACATTGCGCCAGCGACCAGCCTTGCTCCAGGCCGTACAGCAAGGCAGCGCGCCAGGCATCACCACATCCTGTGGGGTCCACCACGGCTGCGGGTGTGACAGCAGGCACCAGGGTGCGCACGCCCTGTTCCCACACTTCACAGCCTTCCGCCCCCAAGGTCACCACCAGGCCGCGCACCTTGTGCGACAGGATCTCCAGCGACAGCCCGGTGCGGTCGCACAGCATCTTGCCTTCGTAGTCGTTGACGGTGACCCAGGACGCCTGGTCGATGAATTGCAGCAACTCTTGCCCGTTGAACATGGGCAGACCCTGGCCGGGATCGAACACAAAAGGAATGCCGGCCTGGGCCAGCTGGGCCGCATGCTGCAGCATGGCATCACGGCCGTCGGGTGAGATGATGGCGATCTGGGCACCACAGTCCGCCGTGATCACGTTCTGGTGCGCCAGCGACATGGCGCCGGGGTGAAAGGCCGCAATCTGGTTGTTGTCCCGGTCCGTCATGATCATGCACTGGGCCGTGTGCGTATCCTGCACCTGGCCCACATGGCGGGTGTCGATGCCCTGTGCCAGCATGCGTGCCAGATAGTCGCCACCATCGCTGCCCACCATGGCCATGGGCAGGGGCTGACCGCCCAGCTGCTGCAGCGCATAGGCGATATTGCCGGCGCAACCGCCAAAGTCACGGCGCAGCGAAGGCACCAGGAAGGACACATTCAGAATGTGCAGCTGCTCAGGCATGATCTGGTCTGCAAAGCGACCTTCGAAGGTCATGATGTTGTCAAAGGCCAGGGATCCGCAAATCAATGCAGGCATAGGGAAATCCTTGAAAGAAAGAAAAAATCAGGGGTAGAACAGCAGCACGCGGTAGCCGGACACCTGCAGGTTCAGGCCTTCGGTGGTCACCGGCACCGTGCCGCTCCATTCGGCACCAGCCTTGAGCTCCGGCGGTGCGCCCAGCTCCTTGGCCTGGATCACCTTGCGGGCAATGGCCTGGTCCTGGGCATCGGTCAGCGTCAACTCCACGGCCGGCATGCCCACGGGCGTGCCGGCACGGTTCTGTATGCTCAGACTCAGCTGGTAGGCACGCTCGCGCTCGCCCTTGGCAAACGTGGAGCCCGACACCACCATGGCGGCAATCTGCTGGCGCGGCCCCAGCTTGCACTGCAGGGCCGTGCACATGAACTCCAGCGCCGGCCGCAGGCTGGGTTGCCAGGCCGCCAGTGCATTGCGCTCATGCAAGGCCACCTGCAAGACCAGCGCCACCGGCAGCACCACCACACTCGCGCCCATGGCGACCCGCACCGCCGGCTTTTGCCACCAGGCCTTGCGCCGTGCATCGCGCACGAAACCCGGTTCCAGCGAAGAGTCCAGCACCAGCGGATCGTCATCGTCCACCGGTTCGGTAAACGGAAATGCCGGCGCTGCAGCGGAGGAGATTCCAGCCTCGGACTGCGCCAGCTTCTGTGCCGCAGATTCAATGGCATCCACCGGCGGCATGGCAGCTCCGGCATCCACGGGCTCCGCAGCATAGACCACCGCCTCAGCCGCCTCTGCAGCCGCTAGCGGCAGCGCCGGTGTGGTGGATGCGGCCACCACGTCCGCCGCCGCTGGCGGAGGGACCGGAGCCACGGGCTCGGCATCATCGCCACCCTCTGGCAACCCAACTCGCGCGGCGTCCGATCGCCCGTCCTGTGCGGGTGCGGCGCCTTGCAGGCCATGGCGCTCGGCAGTGGCCCATGTGGCCGCCAGGGCATCGGCGGCGGCCGAGGGCTCCTGCCTTGTCACCTCAGCCGGGGCTGCCGCGCTGGCATTCCACACCGGTTCTGTGCGCCCCGGCACCGACGCTGCAGGCGCGACCAATGGCAGCTGCGGCGCTGGATCGGGGTTTGGAAAAGGGTCCGGCTCCTCCGGTGCATGTGATGGACGCAGCGGCTGCGCCGCCTCAGGCACAGACTCTCCCTGCTCTGCCGGATATTCCAGCAGGTCGGGATCGTCCGACCATTGCGGCGCCGGCAGCTCATAACCCGGAGCGGGTGGTATGACCGGCGCAGGCACCGGTTCGGATGCCGGCACCGGCATGTCGGGCACGGGCTGCGATGGCTCCTTGCCCTCAGGCTCGGTCACCACCTCTTCGGCAACGGGTGCCACAGGCTCGGCAGGCGCACCGGCCATGCCAGTGTGCGCCACAGCAGATGCTGCTGCCACGGGCTCCGGCGCCACCACAGGCTCCACGGCCACCGCCGCATCCAGGTGGTCGCGCGCGTCGAACACCTCCTGGCACTGACCGCAGCGCACCCAGCCATCGGAAATGCGCAACTGGTCTGCCACCACGCGAAAACGCGTGCTGCAGGAAGGACAGGTGGTGATCTGGCTCATGGCGCACCGATTGTAGAAGCAGGCCGCCCGCCCGCCACACCCACAACCAGCGGGAGGCGGACAGTCACAGTCCAAAAGAAGCTGTGCGTGCGGCTCAGGCCTTGCGGGCCGTCATCAAAATCCAGCCGTCTTCGCTGTCGGTCACATCCAGCTGCACATACGGTGCATAGGCCTGCTTCAGCTCGTCAGCCTGGCGCTCCAGAATGCCGGCCAGCACCAGATGGCCACCGGCCTGCACATGGTTGCACAGCAGCGGCGCCAGCATCCGCAGCGGCGTCGCCAGGATATTGGCCAACACCGTCTGGTACTGGCCCTGGGCCTTGTCGGGCAGACCGGCGTTCAGCTGCACCCCATTGGCCTGGGCATTGAGCTCGCAGGAGACAACGGCATCGGGGTCGATGTCCACCGCATCAATCGCTTGCGCACCGAACTTGGCCGCACCGATGGCCAGAATGCCGGAGCCGCAGCCATAGTCCAGCGTACGGCCCAGACTGCCTGCCGGCTGCGTGGCAATCCAGCGCAGGCACATGCGGGTGGTGGGGTGGGTGCCGGTACCGAAGGCCAGGCCCGGATCCAGGCGGATGCTGACCTTGGCGGCTTCGGGCATGTCGTGCCAGGTGGGCACAATCCAGAACTCAGGGGTGATGTCGACCGGCTGGAACTGGGACTGCGTCAACCGCACCCAGTCCTGGGCTTCCACTTCCTGGATGCCCAGGACCTGGCAGCCGCCAAAGAAATCCTGCAGCACCAGCAGGTCCTGCGCCTGCCGTGCGGCGTCTTCATCGGGGAACAAGGCCACGATGCGGCTGCGGTTCCAGCCATCCTTGGGAGGCGGCATGCCAGGTTCGCCGAACAGCGCCTGTTCCGCTTCGGTCTGGGCGTCCATGTCCTCCACGGACACGCTCAGGGCATCCAGCGCATCGAGCGCATCGCTCACATCTTCCACCCGGTCTTCCGGGCACATCAGGCTCAGCTCATGCATAAGGCAACTCCTTGGGCTGAAAAACGAAATGCTGGCCCCCGTTGCCAAGGGCCAGCATGCTGGTCATCTACCGTGGTGGATCAGCGCTTTTTACGGTGTTCCAGCCATTGCTCCAGGTAATGGATGTTGGTGCCGCCTTCCATGAATTTGGCGTCCACCATCAGGTCCTGGTGCAGGGGCACATTGGTCTTGATGCCTTCGACCACCACTTCCGACAGCGCCGTGCGCATGCGGGCCAGGGCCTGCTCGCGGGTGTCACCGTACACGATCAGCTTGCCGATCATGGAGTCGTAGTTGGGCGGCACGAAGTAGTTGTTGTACACGTGCGAGTCCACACGCACGCCGGGACCGCCAGGCATGTGCCACATGGTGACGCGGCCGGGCGAAGGCATGAAGTTGTACGGATCTTCGGCGTTGATGCGGCACTCGATGGCGTGACCGCGCATCTGCGTGTTGATCTGGCGCTGGGTGAAGGGCAGCTTGTCGCCGGCCGCCACCATGATCTGGGTGCGCACGATGTCCACACCCGTGATCGATTCGGTCACCGGGTGCTCCACCTGGACGCGGGTGTTCATTTCAATGAAGTAGAACTCGCCGTTCTCGTACAGGAACTCGAACGTACCCGCACCGCGGTAACCGATCTTCTTGCAGGCAGCCACGCAGCGCTCGCCGATCTTCTCGATCAGGCGGCGGGCGATACCGGGGGCCGGAGCCTCCTCGATCACCTTCTGGTGGCGGCGCTGCATGGAGCAGTCGCGCTCGCCCAGGTACACCGCATTCTTGTGCTGGTCGCACAGCACCTGGATTTCGATGTGGCGTGGATTCTGGAGGTACTTCTCCATGTACACCGCAGGATTGCCAAAGGCGGCACCGGCTTCTGCCTTGGTCATCTGCACGGCATTGACCAGGGCGGCTTCGGTGTGGACCACACGCATGCCGCGGCCACCGCCGCCGCCAGCGGCCTTGATGATCACCGGGTAGCCGATGGCCTTGGCGATGCGGCGGATCTGGGCCGGATCTTCGGGCAGTTCGCCGTCCGAACCGGGCACGCAGGGCACGCCCGCCTTGATCATGGCTTGCTTGGCCGAAACCTTGTCACCCATGATGCGGATGGAATCGGCCGTGGGGCCAATGAAGGCAAAACCGCTTTGCTCGACACGTTCGGCAAAGTCGGCGTTCTCGCTCAGGAAGCCATAACCGGGGTGGATGGCTTCGGCGTCGGTCACCTCGGCAGCCGAGATGATGGCCGGCATATTGAGGTAGCTCAGAGGCGACGGGCCCGGGCCAATGCACACGGCTTCGTCGGCCAGCTTGACGTACTTGGCTTCGCGGTCGGCTTCCGAGTAGACCATCACGGCCTTGATGCCCATTTCGCGGCAAGCACGCTGGATGCGCAGGGCAATTTCACCCCGGTTGGCAACCAAAATTTTCTTAAACATGGAGGTCCTCGTTGTTCCTCGCCCTGTCAGGGCGAACCGTGGAATCCGCAGGGCAGCGGCACAGTCCGCTGACCCTGTGGGCCCTGGCAGATCACTCGATCACGAACAGCGGTTGTCCGTATTCCACGGCTTGGCCGTTGTCGGCCAGGATGCGGGTCACGGTGCCGGACTTATCGGCTTCGATCTCGTTGAGGATCTTCATGGCCTCAATGATGCACAGCGTGTCGCCTTCCTTGACCTGGGCACCGACCTCGACAAAGGCCTTGGCGCCAGGGCTGGCAGAACGGTAGAACGTGCCCACCATGGGGGACTTCACTTGATGGCCCACCACGGGTGCGGGCAATTCAGCAACAGCAGCGGCGGCAGCGGGTGCTGCAGCAGGTGCGGCAGCGACGGGAGCGGCTTGCACCGGTGCAGCCACAAACTGCTGCACCACGGCGCCACCGCCCTTGACGATACGGACTTTGCCTTCGGCTTCGGTGATTTCCAGCTCCGACACATTCGATTCGGACACCAGATCAATCAGGGTTTTGAGTTTTCGCAGATCCATGGAAGCTCCAACGGCTAAAACTAAGTAGGGCGCGAATTTACCCTAATTTCGCCCTTCTCCGCACATTGGGCTGCATTTTTAGCGAACGCCAACATGGTAAAGCTTCGCATTTCTGCACTCACTTGCGCCAAATCAGCTATGGGGACTGGGCCCACTGCTGCAGATCGGCGCTGCTCAACTCCCCTATTTTACGTTGCTTCACATTTCCTCTTGTATCGAACAAGATAGAGAAAGGTAGCCCCCCTGTGACATTGCCCAGGGTACGGGTCAGCGTGCTGCCGCCAGCCCCGGCCATGGCCACCGGAAATGCCAACGGCTGGCGCGCCAGGAATTTCTGTACCGGCGCAGCCTGGTCGACGGCCAGGCCCAGCAGCTGCACCTGCGGCTGCTCCTGCGCGAAACGGGACAGCAACGGCAGCTCCCGCACACAGGGCGGACACCAGGTGGCCCAGAAATTCACCAGCAAAGGCTTGCCGGCAAACTGCTGCAGCGCCAGCGGTACGCCCTCCGGCGTCTGCAGCTGCAAGGCCCAGAACGCCTGCTCCGCCACGGCATTGGGCGAAGGCGCTGCACTGCTGCGCCACCAGGCCCAGCCAGCGCCGGCCACAGCAGCGCTGCCCGCCACGCCGGCCACCAGCCAGCGGCGGCGCCCAGCCTGCACGGTCTCTTGCGGGGTATGGGGTGCTGGGCTCATGCGGCGGCCTCCGCATCCAGCAGTGCACGCAGCGCGGTCACCTCGCCCCGCGCGGTACGGCCTTGCCCATCGGGCTTGAGCGCGCCGCGCAGATCGTCGAAGTCGTAGACCATCAGGTGCACCCCGACGGCTTCATTCAGGGGTTGGCAGAAGCTGCTGATGCTCAGGGCATCCACCGTCTCGCCATGGAAGCCCGTGACCTGGGTCACGTCGTACTGCACGTTGTGGTCGATGAGCGCGATTTCGGCCGACTTGGGGTCATCGCAGAACATCTGGATATAGATGTCCGAAAGCCGCGTGGCCGTGCCGCGCCATACCGCTCCGGCCAGGTAGGGACGAAACGGCGCCATCCGCTCCATCCACACCACGGCCAGCTCGCGCAGCGCGCGCAGCTCTTGGGGCTGGGTATCGGCGCAGAACAGCTCGATATATTCCCGCACCGCGGCTTCGACCCGGTCGTTGTCCGGCAAGGGGGTGCGCTGCGGCAAGCCCAGCTGGCGCACGGCACGGCGCTTGGCGGGGCCCCACTCCAGCCCCTCTTCCACCACCAGGCGGGCAGCGGTCTGGGCGATTTCATCGGCAATGGACGGTACAGACATGAGCCCATTGTGGCCCAGTCCGGGATACCCCTGCGCCAACGGCCAGGAGCATGTCGCATGTGCCGCAGCGTCCTTGCCGGCACCCGCCGCTCCCGACTCTCTTTCAGTGCACTCCGCTGCGCTCCCAGGCATGCCCGCATGGGGTAGCCTGCCAAAAACGCCATCCGCTGCAAAATTAGTAGCAACCGCTTGCATTCCATGCGGGGCGACCGCCGCTGCGGCATGGCCGGCCCCGTAGAATTGAGCGCATGCATATTCACATCCTGGGGATTTGCGGCACCTTCATGGGCGGGGTGGCTGCGTTGGCACGCGAGGCGGGCCATAAAGTGACCGGTTGCGACGCGGGCGTGTACCCGCCGATGAGCGACCAGTTGCGTGCCCTGGGCATCGAGCTGATTGAAGGCTACGGCGTGGAGCAACTGGCGCTGAAACCCGATGTGTTCGTCGTGGGCAACGTCGTCAGCCGCGCACGCCTGGCCGACGGTTCGCCCAAATTCCCGCTGATGGAAGCCATTCTGGATGCCGGCCTGCCCTATACCAGCGGCCCGCAATGGCTGTCCGAGCATGTGCTGCAAGGCCGCCATGTGCTGGCCGTGGCCGGCACGCACGGCAAGACCACCACCACATCGATGCTGGCCTGGATTCTGGAATGCGCGGGCCTGACGCCCGGCTTTCTGGTCGGCGGCGTGCCGCTGGACTTTGGCGTCAGCGCCCGCCTGGGCCAGTTGGCCGCCGGCCAGGAGCGCCCGCTGTTCGTGATCGAGGCGGATGAATACGACACCGCCTTCTTCGACAAGCGCAGCAAGTTTGTGCACTACCGTCCGCGCACGGCCGTGCTGAACAACCTGGAATTCGACCACGCCGACATCTTTGACGATCTGGGCGCCATCGAGCGCCAGTTCCACCACCTGGTGCGCACCGTTCCGGCCACGGGACGGATTGTGAGCAACGGCCTGGAAGAATCGCTGACACGGGTGCTGAACCAGGGCTGCTGGAGCGAGGTGACGCATTTCGGCAGCGCCGTATCGGAATTCAGCGCCGAAGGCCCGGCCCACGCTTTTGACGTACTGCAGCGCGGCCGCCCGGTGGCCCGTGTGGAATGGCAGCTGACCGGCGTGCACAACCAGCTCAATGCGCTGGCGGCCATTGCCGCCGCCGAACATGTGGGCGTGTCGCCCCAGGTGGCGGCCGAAGCCCTGGGGCGCTTTCACAACGTCAAGCGCCGCATGGAACTGCGCGGCACGGTGCAAGACATTGCCGTCTACGACGACTTTGCCCACCACCCCACGGCCATCCGCACCACGCTGGAAGGCCTGCGCAAACGCCTGGGCCAGAGCCCGCGCATCCTGGCCGTGTTCGAGCCGCGCAGCAACACCATGAAGCTGGGCACCATGAAATCCCAGCTGCCCTGGGCGCTGAAAGAGGCCGATCTGGTGTTCTGCCATACCGCCGGACTGGACTGGGATGTCTCCGGCGCCCTGGCCCCCCTGGGTGAAGCGGCCCGCAGCAGCAACGACCTGCCCACCCTGGTGAACATGATCGTGGAAGCCGCGCAGCCTGGCGACCACATCGTCTGCATGAGCAATGGCGGCTTTGGCGGCATCCACGCCAAGCTGCTGCAAGCCCTGGGCACGGCGGCCTGAACCACCACCGGACGGGCACATTCTTCCACCCGGCGCTGCGTCCACTGGCCGCAGCGCTTTTTTACGTGTGGCGCCCGTTGGCGCCCATTCAGGGCTGCGCGCGGGCCGGGACAATGCCCGCCATCTCGGCCTGCATGGCCACGCGGTGCAGCAGCTGGTGGGAAGACAAGCGGGCCGAATCGATCACATAGTGCGCGGTCTCGGCATACAGGGCATCCCGCGCCTCGAACAGGTCGCGCAGCCGCTGGGCCGGATCGTCCACCTGCAGCAGAGGCCGGGTCTTGTCGTTGCGCAGGCGCTGGTACAGCTCTTCGGGCGAGGCCTTCAGATAGAACACATGGCAGTGCTGGTGCAGCATCTGGCGGTTGGCCTCGCGCAGCACTGCGCCACCGCCTGTGGCCAGAATCCGGGCGTGCCCGGTGTCGGCACACAGCTGTGCAATCACCGTTTGCTCCAGATCACGGAACGCCGCTTCGCCGTGGGCCGCAAAGAAGTCACGCACCGGGCCTCCCGTGCGCGCTTCAATTTCATGGTCGGAGTCGATGAAGGGAATCCCCCAGCGCTTGGACAGATGTCGTCCCACGGTTGATTTTCCCGAGCCGGGCAGGCCGACCAATGCCACGATCTTGCTGTTGGATTCCATCTCTTCCTAGCTTCCTAGCGTTCAAGCACCACCTCAGCGCCAGACGCCATTTTCCGCCAAGCTGCGCGGCGCCATGCACACCATTGCCTGACGCGCTGCCGTTTCCCCGATCGCGCAACTGCCACAACCTGTTTCAGCCTGGCTTAAAGCGCGCTTCCTATAATGCCTACCCACTTCTGCGTGGAGCGACATGCCTACTTCCTCTCCGAACAACGAGAAGACCACCTCCAACGCCTCCCCCAAGTCCCCACGAAAAATGCACTGGCTTCCCAAGTCGCTGCTGTGGCTCTTGGGCGTGATGGCAGCGGGCTTCGTGGCCATTCTGCTGACTGTTGCCGTGGCTTTGGCCATGGCCTACCCCAACCTGCCAGACGTTTCCGAACTGGCCGACTACCGGCCCAAGCTGCCTCTGCGCGTCTACTCGACCGAAGGTGCCTTGCTGGGTGAATTTGGCGAAGAGCGGCGCACACTCACGCCCATCGCCGACATCCCCAAGGTGATGGTCGACGCCGTTCTGGCCATTGAAGACACCCGCTTCTTCGAGCACGGTGGTGTCGACTACAAGGGCATGCTGCGTGCGGCCCTGGCCAACCTTGGCCGGGTCAAGAGCCAGGGTGCGTCCACCATCACCATGCAGGTGGCGCGCAATGTGTACCTCTCTTCAGAGAAGACCTACACCCGCAAGATCTACGAAATCCTGCTGACCTTCAAGCTGGAACACCTGCTCTCCAAGGAACAGATCCTGGAGATCTACATGAACCAGATCTACCTGGGCAACCGCGCCTACGGTTTTGCCGCCGCCAGCGAAGCCTATTTCGGCAAGCCGCTGAAGGACATCACCGTGGCCGAAGCGGCCATGCTGGCAGGGCTACCCAAGGCTCCATCGGCATACAATCCGATCAGCAATCCCAAGCGCGCCCATATCCGCCAGCAGTACATCATCGACCGCATGCAGGACAACGGCTTCATCACGGCACAGCAGGCCGAACAGGCCCGCGCCGAGCCGCTGCAGCTGAAGAATTCAAGTGCCGCCAACACCCGCGTGCACGCCGAATATGTGGCCGAAATGGTGCGCCAGCTGGTATTTGCCCAGTATGGCAATGACGCCTACACGCGCGGCCTGAACGTCTACACCACGCTGAATGCCGGTGAACAGGAAGCCGCGTACAACGCGCTGCGCCAGGGCCTGATGGACTATGAGCGCCGCCAGCGTTACCGAGGTCCGGAGAAGTTCGTCGCCCTGCCGGCCGATGCACAGGCCCAGGAAGATGTGATCGACGACGCCCTGGCATCGCACCCGGACAACGGCGACCTGTTGGCCGCCGTGGTGCTAGAAGCCTCTGCCCGCAAGATCGTGGCCCAGCGCCCGGATGGCGAGAAGCTCCAGATCACCGGCGATGGCCTCAAGCCGGTGCAGTCCGGCCTGAGCGACAAGGCTCCGCCCAACATCAAGCTGCGCCCCGGCGCCGTGATCCGCGTGGCCAAGACCAAGGGCGGCTGGGAAGCCACGCAACTGCCTGAGGTGGAAGGCGCGTTTGTGGCGCTGACCCCGCAGACCGGTGCCATCCGCGCCCTGGTGGGTGGTTTTGACTTTGACAAGAACAAGTTCAACCACGTCACCCAGGCCTGGCGCCAGCCGGGCTCCAGCTTCAAGCCATTCATCTATTCGGCCGCGCTGGAAAAAGGCTTCACGCCCGCCACCATGATCAACGATGCCCCGCTGTTCTTCAGCGCCGGCGTCACCGGTGGCCAGCCCTGGGAGCCCAAGAACTACGACGGCCGCTACGACGGGCCCATGACCATGCGCACGGGCTTGAACAAGTCCAAGAACATGATCTCCATCCGTCTGCTGCAGGCCGTCGGCCCCAAGCAAGGCCAGGAGTGGATCACCCGCTTCGGGTTTGACGCCGCCAAGCATCCGGCCTACCTGACCATGGCCCTGGGCGCCGGCTCGGTAACCCCGATGCAGGTGGCTGCCGCCTACGCCGTGTTTGCCAATGGCGGACACCGCGTCAATCCCTGGCTGATCGCCAAGATCACGGATTACAAGGGCCGCGTGCTGTCGGAATACACACCGCCTCCGCTGGAACAACTGCCCCAGGCCATCGAGCCGCGCAACGCCTTCATCATGAGCAGCCTGCTGCAGGATGTGGCCCGCGTGGGCACGGCGGCCAAGGCCCAGGCGACCCTCAAGCGCCCGGACCTGTATGGCAAGACCGGCACCACCAACGATGCCATGGATGCCTGGTTCGCCGGCTACCAGCCCACATTGGCAGCCGCCACCTGGATCGGCTACGACACCCCGCGCAACCTGGGTTCCCGCGAAACCGGTGGCGGCCTGAGCCTGCCGGTGTGGATCAACTTCATGCAGCACGCGCTCAAGGGCGTTCCCGTGGCCGAAATGCCCGTGCCGCCTGGCGTGGTCAATGTCGGCGGTGAATGGTTCTACGAGGAATACGCGCGCAACGCCGGCGTCAGCAGCCTCGGCATGGACGATGCTGCCGCGGAAGGCGCCACCGCAGCGCCGCCGCCCGAGGAACGCAGCCGCATCCTGGACCTGTTCCGCAACTGATAGAACCCAGGCACAAAAAAACCGCATGCACCACGCATGCGGTTTTTTTATGTCCCACGGACTCTGGGCACCTGACCCAGGCCTTGCACCGGGGTCCCGGAGCCGCAGTCAGCCTTGGGCGGTGAATGCCAGCGCCAGCCCCGACTGCTCGGAGGCATAGGTGCTCAAACGTTCAAAGAACTCACCCGCCCCCTTGGTGTCCTGCCACTGCACACCATCCAGGCGAAAATGGAAGCCGCCGGCCTTAGCCGCCAACCACACTTCGTGCAGTGGTTTTTGCAGATTGATGATGATCTGGCTGCGGTTGGGGAACACCAGTGTCACCATGCCGCCCACGCGCTGGGCGTCGACATCGGCGTCGGAGGTGTCGTTGATGCGGTCGGCAGATTGCTCCACCGCCAGCAACAGCTGTTCCGCACGGTCCAAGAATTCAAGGTCGGTCATTACAATTCGCACATGTTGAGAGCTTCCCAAATTCTAATCAGGACTTTTGTCCTTGCCACCAGTACGGCAGCCCTGTGGGGCTGCGGCCAGCGCGGCCCCTTGTACCTGCCGACCGATCCGGCCGCCGCACAGCGTGCGACCCTGCCCGAAACCCTGAATCCGATGGCAGACACGCCCGGCCAGCCCGCCGCCAAGTAAGGGCTGTGGCCTGGCAGCAATGTCGCCTTGAACCATTTTTGGCGACACCCCTAATGCGGGGAGATACCAACACCCTGGCATCCCCAGAATTGGTGGTACGGGTTCGCTTTTGAGGCACATCAACCGGCACGCCAGGGGTGCGGCATACATTGCCCTCCCCTGTTCCCGACCGGAGTTGCCTCCATGGCTGTCGAGCTTTACCGCGATCCCCAGCATGTCTGCCTGATGTTCACCGACCTGGTGGAAGAAGACGGCCAGGCCGTGCAGTCCAACCAGTTTCTGGTGATCGACCATGGTGTGGGCGCCCTCATCGACCCGGGTGGCAACCTGGCGTTTCACGGGCTGTTTGCCAGCATGGCGCCCCACTTCGCGCCACCGCGGCTGTCGTATCTGCTGGCATCGCATGCCGACCCGGACATCATCGCCTCGCTGGACCAGTGGCTGACCAGCACCCGTGCCATGCTGGTCATCTCGCGCATCTGGGAGCGCTTTGCCCCGCATTTCACCAAGGTGGGACAGACCCAGGATCGCATCATTGCCGTGCCGGACGAAGGCGCCCGCCTGCCGCTGGGCCGCAGCACGCTGTGGCTGGTGCCTGCGCATTTTCTGCATGCAGAGGGCAATTTCCACTTCTACGACCCGGTCAGCCGCATCCTGTTCACCGGCGACCTGGGTGCCTCCATGGTCTCGGGCGCACAGGCCAGCCAGCCCGTGCGCGAACTGGCCGCGCATCTGCCCCACATGGAAGCCTTTCACCGCCGCTACATGGTGTCCAACAAGATCCTGCGCCTGTGGACCGCCATGGCCCGCCAGCTCGACGTGGAGATGCTGGTGCCGCAGCATGGCGCGCCCATCCAAGGGGCCCAGGCCATTGCGGACTTTTATGCATGGCTGGACAGCTTGGCCTGCGGCATTGACCTGATGGATGCCAGTGCCTACCAGCTGCCGCGCGACCGCATCGATCTGACGACCCGCCGCACCATGCCCCCGACACCTGCACCAGCCCCTTCGCTGGCCCGCGGCGACCAGACCACGCCCTGAGCTGCGTTCGGCTATCGGGCTGCCGGCTTGCGCCGCGCCCACACCCGCCAGCCCAGCAGCACCACCAGCAAGCCGCCATACACCGCCACTTCCGCCGTGTCGTTCTTGCCGGTCCGCATCCAGTAGAAATGCAGCAAGGCCAGCAGTCCCGCGCCATACACGATGCGGTGCACACGCTGCCAGCGCGCCCCCCCCAGCCAGCGCAGCACCGCACGCGGCGATGTCAGCGCCAGCACCAGCAACAGCGCGAAGGTGAGCATGCCCACCAGAATGAAGGGGCGCTCCAGCACATCCGCCACGATATCGCGCCACATCCAGTCCTGGTCCAGCCAGGCGTAGCAGGCCAGGTGCAGCACTGCGTAGAAAAAGGCGAACAGCCCCAGCAGGCGGCGCAGCCGCGCCAAGGCGTTCAGATACAGCCACTGCCGCAGCGGCGTCACCGCCAGGGCCAGCCACAGTGCGCGCAAGGCCCAATCGCCGGTGCCGCGGATCAGCGCCTCCGCCGGATTGGCGCCCAGCCGGTCGGCCAGCAGGCCCCACACCAGCCAGGCCAGCGGCAGCAGCCACAACACCCACACCACCGGCTTGGCCGCGCGCGACAGCAGCGCCCGCTGCAGCGCCGCATGCCAGCCAGCCTCGCCCCCGGACACTGCGGTGCGTGCCATCAGAAATTGCTTTTCAGGTCCATGCCGGCGTACAGGCCGGCCACCTGGTCGCCATAGCCGTTGAACAGCAGGGTCTTGCGCTTGGGCGCCAGCAAGCCGCCGTCCCCAATGCGCCGTTCGGTGGCCTGGCTCCAGCGCGGATGCGGCACATCGGGGTTCACATTGGAATAGAACCCGTATTCGTTGCGCGCGGCCTTGTTCCAGGCCGTGGCAGGCATGGCCTCCACGAAGCGGATCTTGACGATGCTCTTGGCGCTTTTGAAGCCGTACTTCCACGGCACCACCAGCCGCACCGGCGCGCCGTTCTGCTTGGGCAGCACTTCGCCATACATGCCAAAGGCCAGCAGCGTCAGCGGGTGCAGCGCCTCGTCCAGGCGCAGGCCTTCGGTATAGGGCCAGTCCAGCACGCGCGAGCGCAGGCCGCGCATGTGCTCGGCATCGGCCAGCGTGACGAACTGCACATACTTGGCACTGCCCAGCGGCTCCACCTTGCGGATCAGCGCCGCCAGCGAGTAGCCCACCCAGGGGATGACCATGCTCCAGCCTTCCACGCAGCGCAGGCGGTAAATGCGCTCTTCCATGGGGCTGAGCTTGAGCAGGTCCTCCAGCGCCCAGGTGCCCGGCTTGTGCACCAGCCCTTCCACCTGCACGCTCCACGGGCGGATGGGCAGCGCATCGGCATAGCGGGCCGGGTCGTCCTTGCCGGTCCCGAATTCATAGAAGTTGTTGTAGCTGCTGGCGTCCTGGTAGGACGTGATCTTCTCCATGGTCGCCGCGCCTGCCACCGACGAGGTGGCACCCGGCAAGGCGGCCAGCTTGCCACCGCCCGGGCTGGCTGCCGCCAGTGCATCGCACCCGGCCCAGCCGGCCAGGGCGGCGCCGGCCGCGCCACTGGCGGCCCACTGCAGCCAGGCACGGCGCTGGGCATAGACGGCCACAGGCGTGATCTCGCTGGCCGCAGGCACAGGGAAAGTGGGAGACACAGGGAAAGCCGTGCGTGTGCGGGAAATCTTCATGGTCGCGCTCCGGAAACTGCGCAGAGGTGCAGCGTCAGGGTGAGATCATGCACCCGCACGCCAGTTCCCTGAAGCCCCTTGCAGCCCACCGGCAGCGGCAACGCACTGCCGTGCGCCCCATGAAAAACGGAGCGCCTGGTTTGCTGACCGTGGGGATTTCAGACTGTCTCCAGTCTGAAATCCACCGCGTCCGCGCACCAGGCACTCCGCATTTTTCTGCAGTGGGGCCACCACGGCCCGCGACTTACAGCTCGCCGTAGCTGTGCAAGCCGCTCAGGAACATGTTCACCCCCAGGAAGGCAAAGGTGGTGACAGCCAGGCCCACCAGGGCCCACCAGGCCGACACCGTGCCGCGCAGGCCCTTCATCAGGCGCATGTGCAGCCAGGCCGCGTAGTTCAGCCACACGATCAGCGCCCAGGTCTCCTTGGGGTCCCAGCTCCAGTAGCCACCCCAGGCCTCGGCCGCCCACAGCGCACCCAGCACCGTGGCGATGGTGAAGAAGGCAAAGCCCACGGCGATGGACTTGTACATCACATCGTCCAGGATCTCGAAGGCCGGCAGGCGCGCGGCAATGGGCTTGCGGGCTGCCAGGATGGCGCCCACAATCAGTGCGGAGATACCGAAATAGACCAGCCAGTAGCTGCTGCCCGTGGCCTGGCTCTGGCGGAAGGCCAGCGGCTCGAAGCACAGGGCCACGCCCAACAGCCACAGCGGCGCCAGCTTGTACCACTTGGTCTCCTCGGCCTGCTGCTTGATCAGGTAAGCGAACGAGACCATGGCTGCCAGGGCGAACGTGCCATAGCCGATGAAGTTGGCCGGCACGTGCAGCTTCATCCACCAGCTCTTGAGGGCAGGCACCAGCGGCTGGATTTCATGCGCCTCGCGCACCACGGTGTACCAGAGCAGAAAACCCACGGCCGCGCTGACCACCAGCATCACAAAGCCGCCCAGGGCGCGGGTGTTGTACTGCTGTTCGTAGTACAGATAGAACACCGTGGTCATCCAGATGAACATCACGAACACTTCGTACAGATTGCTCACCGGGATGTGGCCGATGTCCGGACCCAGCAGATAGCTTTCGTACCAGCGCACCATGGTGCCCACCAGGGCCATGGTCACGGCCACCCAGGCAATGCGCGAGCCCAGCATGCCCATGGTGTCGCGCTCGCCCTTGGCGAACAGGCCGATCCAGTAGAACACCGTGGCGATGAAGCACAGCACGCACATCCACAGGATCGCGGACTGGCTGGAGAGGAAGTATTTGAGGCCGAACACGGCATCTGCACGGTCGATGTGCGCCGCCCCGTCGGCGCCCTGGTAGAGCCAGATGCCCAGCAATGCCAGCGCGGCCACTGCCACCATCAGCTTTTGCAGCGGACGCCAGAACCAGCCCAGCCAGACGGCACAGGGAATGGTGCCGATCAGGATCGCCTTTTCATAGCCATCCATGAACGCGCCGTAGCGCTGGAAGGCAAACAGCCCGCCAGCCAAGGCCAGCACGGCAAAAACCCAGTCCATCCAGTTGCGTTTGGCCAGAAAGCCTTCGTTCAGGGAGATGGTCGTGGTCGTGGGGGTTGCGGTATTCATACTGATCGCTCCGTAGCGTTTGCAGTGGCAGCGGGTGCTGCTATTAATTTCTCAGCCAGTTGGGCGAACTCGCGGTCGGTGTCCATGGTCTTGCGGTTCGTCGACAGGGCCATCGTGGCCTGGCTGCCCTGGCCTGCCGGCGCCAGCCACACCCACAGGCGGCGGTCGCGCACATAGAGCATGGCAAAGACGCCCAGAATCAGGAAGAAGCAGCCCAGGTAGACAATGTTCTTTCCGGGGGCCCGTGCCACCTGGAACACGCTGGCCTGCACCTGCTTGAAGTCTTCCAGCATGAAGGCCATGGGCGCCGGGTAGAACTGCGCATCGCTGAGCGAGAACACCGCCTGCGTCATGAAGGACAGGGTCTGCTCGCCCGGCTCCAGCGGCTTGAGGCCTGCTTTTTCGCGCGACAGCTGCGCCAGGTCAAACAGCACGCCGTTCAGGATGCGGATCAGCACCTCGCTGGCGCGGTCGCGCTCGGACTCGGGCACGCTGGCTTCCATGAACTGCGAAATGGCCTGCAGGCCGCCATTGGGCTTGCCGTCCGCTGCGGGCGTACCAGCAAACAGGGTCACCGCACGCAGGGCCGACTGGGCCAGCGCATCGCGCAGGTCCGCACGGTCCGACGCCACCGCCTGGAGGGCATAGCGCTGCACCGCCTCCTTCAGCATCGCCGGGTCTTGCAGGGCGGCGCGCAGGCGCATGAAACCGTCCATGCTGCCCTGGTCATCGGCCGGCACCCGCAGGAAGCGGAACGGCTCGGCCGGCGTCTCCCGCACGCCCAGCAGGAACACCGGCACGCCTTCGCCCATGTCCACGGGCAGCATGTAGTTCTGGTACTCACGCGCCTGGCCCGAGGCATCGCGCAGCTTGTAGCCGATGCTGGGGCCCACGTTGCGCAGTTCTTTTTCGGTGGCCGTCTTGTGGCCCGCGCCCAGGCGCGACTCGATGGAGCTGCGCAAATCCACCTTGCGCACATCCACGGCGGCGTCACCGGCCTTCTTGCGGGCGGCGAAATTTTCCACATTGATGGTGCGCAGCTCGGTGAACTCCAGCGCCATCTGCTTGGCCGCACCCACCTGCTCCAGCTGGGTGCTGCTGCCGATGATGCCTTCCACGCCGAACGGCTTGGAGCCAGCCACAAACGGCACGCTGCGCAGCTTCACGCTGGAGCCGCCATCATCAAAGCTGGACTGGTAGATCTCGATGCCCTTGTAGCTGGCCGGGTGGTTCACCTCGATGCGCTTTTCCAGCTGCGCGCCCGTTTCCCGATCATGGATGACCACCTCGCTGGCAAACAGCTTGGGCATGCCGGTAGAGTAGTACTCCACGATGAATTTCTTGAGCTCCACCGCAAACGGCAGCTCCTGCAGCAGCACGCCATCAGACTGGCTCAGGATGGCGGTGCCGGCCTGCGTGCCTTCGGCCACCATCAGGTTGCCGCGGAACGTGGGGTTGTTCAGCGACAGGCGGTGCTGGGCGGGCACATCGGAAATGCGGCCCGCGCCGGTGTAAGGCGTCTTGCCGCCAAACCACATCTGGGCACGCACCACCATGTCGCCATCCAGCAGACCGCCCAGGCAGATCAGCACGATGGCGCTGTGCGCCGCGATGTAGCCGATCTTGTTGGCGGCCCCGGCCTTGGCCGCCAGCATGTAGCCCTTGCCATCGGCGGTGTCGCGCTCCTGCAGCTTCACCTTCCAGCCGCCGCGCGCCAGCATGCCGCCAATGCGCTGGGCCGCCGCATCGGCCGATTCGGCCAGGGTGTTCTGGGCCTTGTGGTGGAAAGCCTGCAGGCTTTTCTCCCGGATGTTTTCCTTGTAATTGCGCAGGTCGGCCAGGTACTTGGGCACATGGCGCATCAGGCACAGCGTGGTGCTGGTCACCAGAAACGCCAGAATCAGCAGAAACCACCAGGCGCTGTAGACCGCATTGAGCTTGATGGCCAGGAACAACTCGGCCCAGAACGGGCCGAACTGGTTGACGTAGTTGACCAGCGGCTCGTGCTGCTTGAGCACGGTACCGATCACCGAGGCAATACAAATAATGGTCAGCAGCGCAATGGCAAAGCGCATCGATGCCAACAACTCCATGAACGACCGCAGGACATGCGAGCGTTGGTCGGAGCGGGCGCTGGGAGAGGATTCAGACATGGGGAGCACACAACACGGCGCGTAAGCAAAACAGGCGGGGCCATCCCTTGTGTGGATGGACCCGCCTGTTTGGGTTTATTTTTGGGCGGCTAGTTCCCTGCATGCACGACACCTTGGTGTGCCATGCAGCCTGGCATCAGCGCAGGCCGGCAATATAGTCGGCCACCGCCTTGATTTCGCGATCATTCATCTTAGCAGCGACATCCTTCATCTGCGGGCTGTTCTTGCGAACACCATCTCGGAAGGATTGGAGTTGCTTGACGGTGTAGTCCGCATGCTGACCCGACAGGCGCGGGTACTGCACCGGAATGCCGGCGCCATTGGGGCTATGGCAGCCCACGCAGGCCGCCACCTTGCGGTCGGCAATGCCGCCGCGGTAGATGCGCTCGCCCAGGGTGACCAGTTCCTTGTCGGTGGCGAAACCGGGCTTGGCGGGCTGCTTGGCCAGCCAGGCCGCAATGTTCTGCATGTCGCCATCAGACAGCGTGCTGGCAAAGCCCTTCATCACCGGGTCAGCGCGCTTGTCGTTCTTGAACTCCTGCAGCTGCTTGACCAAATACTCTGGATGCTGGTGTGCCAATTTAGGATTAGCGACAATAGACGAATTGCCATCCGCGCCGTGACAGGCAGCACAGACGGCAGTAAAGCTAGCCTCCCCCTTGGCCAGATCTGGCTTGGCGGAAGTTTCACCGGCCGCAAAGGCCGAAAGAGCGGGTGCTGCCAATGCGGCAGCCGTCAGCAACGAGGCAAGCAGCTTCATAAGATCGAGGGTCTGGTTATATATGCGCGAAACCTCTGGATTCTACAATGAGGCCCTTTCGCATAGATATACCCCATGACCAACATCAATCCCGCTTTTGCTGCGGGTCAAGAAACTGCGTTGATTGATCCCAAACAGGCCATGGGCTGGATGCATACGGCACGGTTTTTGACAACCGCCGCCCAACTCCACCAATTGCCCGAGATTACCGTCCCCGAAATTGCCTTCGTGGGCCGTTCCAACGCGGGCAAATCCACGTCCATCAATACTTTGACGCAACAAAAGCAATTGGCTTTCGCGTCCAAGAAACCGGGCCGCACCCAGCACATCAACCTGTTTTCCCTGGGTAAACAGGGCGTGACCGACGCCGTGCTGGCCGATTTACCCGGTTATGGCTATGCCGCAGTGTCGCGCTCGGACAAACAGCGCTGGCAGCAGGTGATGCTGAACTACCTGATTCAGCGCGAAAGCCTGACCGCCGTGGTGCTGCTGTGCGATCCCCGCCTGGGCCTGACCGAACTGGACGAAGCCCTGCTGGACGCCCTGCGCCCGCGCGTGGCCCAGGGCCTGAAGTTCCTGGTGCTGCTGACCAAGGCCGACAAGCTGACCCGCGCCGAACAGGCCAAGGTGCTGTCCATCACCAAGCTCAATGCCGGTGGTGGCGAGGTGCGCCTGTTCTCTGCCCTCAAGAAGCAAGGCGTGGACGATGTGGCCCAGTTGCTATGGCATTGGTGCCACCCCGAAGGTCTGGCGCCCGCCACACAGGCTCCTGCAGCAGACGCCCCGGCGGCGGACAGCGCCAGCCCGCGCAATACCGCATAGACGCCGCACCGCACTTTGGGGAATATGGTGCCAACTCACGGAGGTGCCATGATCGAAACCATCCGCCATCACCTGCCCCAGAGCATCACACTGGACTGCAGGGCCTGCGGAGCCCCTGGGAAACCCCTGTTGCTGTTTGTGCACGGCTTTCCCGAAGGGGCCTTCATCTGGGATGGCGTGATGACGCCATTTTCCGACAGGTGGCGCTGCGTGGCGCCCGACCTGCGCGGCTACGGCCACTCCAGCCAGCCGGCCGATGTGGCGGCCTACCGTCCCAAAACCCTGGTACAGGACCTGGTGGAGCTGATCGCGCGCGAAAGCCCGGGCCAGCCAGCAGCCTGCGTGATCGCCCATGACTGGGGTGGTGCACTGGCCTGGAACCTGGCCATCCAGCACCCGCAGCTGCTGAAGCAGCTGCTGATCATCAACGCCCCCCACCCTGGCACGTTCTTGCGCGAGCTGCAGCACAACCCGGCCCAGCAGGCGGCCAGCCAGTACATGCATTTTCTGCGCCGCCCCGATGCAGCCGAAAAGCTGCTGGCCGATGGCGCACGGCGGCTGTGGGCCTTCTTTCGCACACCCGCCGGCGCCCTGCCCGACTGGCTGACACCCGAACTGCAGGCCCGTTACCTGGCACATTGGCAGCAGTCACTGGCCACGGCCTGCCACTACTACAGCGCAAGCCCTCTGGTGCCGCCGCGGGAGGCGGACCACAGCATCCAGCAGCTCCAGCTGCCCGACAGCCTGCTGAGCACCCCCGTGCCCACCCAGGTGCTGTGGGGCATGGACGATGTGGCACTGCGGCCCGAGTTGCTGAACGGTCTGGAGCAGTGGGTGCCCCACCTGACGGTGGAACCCGTGCCCGGTGCCAGCCACTGGCTGGTGCACGAGCAGCCCGCGGTGGTGATCCGCAGCCTGCACCAGCTACTGCTGTCCGCGCTCACCCACCGCACGGCGCCCGCACCGACCCAGAGTGCATCGGCAGCCGATCTGCCTCTGGATTACTGAGTTACTGAGTCACTGAATCACCGGTACAGCGAAGGCTGGCCTTCCGGCCGCGTCTTGAAGCGCTTGTGCACCCAGTAGTACTGGGCCGGCATGGTGCGGATGGCGGCTTCCAGCTCGCGGTTCATGCGGGCGGTGTCGGCCACATGGTCATCGGTGGGGAAGTGCTCCCAGGCGGGGGTGAGCTCAGCCACATAGCCCTCGGGCGTCATGCGGTTGTACAACGCCACCACCTTGGCCTTGCCCAGCCGGGCAAAGCGCGACAGCGAGGGAATGGTCGCCACTTCCGGCACGGCAAAGAACGGCACGAAGACCGAATCGTTGCGGCCATAGTCCATGTCCGGCAGCAGGTACAGCAAGCCCCCTTTGCGCAGGCACTGGATGATGGGCTTCACGCCATCGGCGCGGTTGAGCATCTTCACATTGCCAAAACGCTGGCGGCCGGTCATGAACCAGTCGTCCAGCACCGGATTGGGGTTGGTGGCAAAGATGGAGGTGAATTCGCGCGTGGTGTTCAAAGGCAGTGCCAGACCGCCGGCATCCATGCTGTAGAAATGGGGGGCAAACACGATGGTCGGCGTATCGCCATCCAGCTCGTGCGTGGCCCCCACCAGCTTGACCCTGCTGCGCACCAGCGCCTCGGAGCCGAACCACAGCCAGCTGCGGTCCAGAAAGGTCTGGCAGAACACCACAAAGCTTTCCCTGGCCCAGGCCTTGCGCTGGGCTTCGGGCACCTCCGGAAAGCACAGCTCGAAATTGCGCAGTGCCACCTTGCGGCGCGGGCGCGCCAGCAGAAACAGCAGATTGCCCAGTCCACGTCCCATGCCGCGCAGCACCGGCAGCGGCAGTGTGGCCAAGACATGCATCAGACCGATACCCAGCTTGCTCCAGTTCATGCGTCGGCTTTCTGCGCGGCTGCTTCGGCCACGGCTTCCTTGCGTGGCAGCTTGTAGCGGCCATAGCCCCACAGATACTGCTGCGGGCATTGGCGGATGGTGTGCTCCATGGCCTGGTTGATCTGCACCACGGCAGCCCCCAGCTCGTCAGACAGTGGCACCGGCATTTCCTCAAAAAACAATTCAAATCCCCGCCCCCAGGACAGGCGCTCGCAGCGCGCCAGCACCACGGTGGCGCCGGTCTGCAGCGCCAAGCGGGCGGCCAGCGTCATGGTGTAGGCATCTTTGCCGAAGAACGGCGCCCATTGTCCCTGGCCGTCCGGAGGCACCTGGTCGGGCAGCAGGCCCACGGCCTCGCCCTTGCGCAGGGCCTTGATCATCTGGCGCACCCCCGACAGATTGGTGGGCACGGCATGGATACCAGCGCGGTTGCGCGCCGTCAGCATCAGCTCGGCCAGCCAGGCCTGCTTGGCCGGACGGTAGAGGATGGTGATGGGCCCATGCTCCCCCGACCAGCGCTGCGCGGCGGCCTGCACCGACAGCTCGAAGCAGCCCAGATGCGGCGTCAGATACAGAATGCCCTTGCCGCGCGCCCAGGCCTGCTCCACCACCTCGGCGCCATGGATGGTGTTGACCTGGGTGGTGCGCACCCACAGGCGTGGGGACTCGAACACCATGCGGCCGGCATGCCCCACCGCCGCGGCCACCTCGCCGAAGCGGTAGCCCGCCTGGGCGGTGTTGGCCAGAAAGCGGCGCCGGTAGGTGGGCGAGAGCAACCATGCCAGCCAGCCCATGGCAGCGCCGACGGCATGCAGCAGGCCCAAAGGCAGTGCGGAAAAAATGCGAAACAGGGAAAGCATTAGAATAGGGGCTGTCGCCGAGTTAACAGAGCAACTTGCAGGGCGACGTAAAACAAAACTGCTAAAGCGTTCGCCCGACTCCTTTGGCCGAGCAACGCAATCGGCTAGAACAGGAGTTTATTCAATGGCGAACGATTTTCTTTTTACCTCCGAATCCGTCTCGGAAGGCCATCCCGACAAGGTTGCGGACCAGATTTCCGATGCGATTCTGGACGCCATTTTCACCCAAGACCCCTACAGCCGCGTGGCGGCAGAGACACTGACCAACACTGGGCTGGTGGTATTGGCCGGTGAAATCACCACCGGTGCCAACGTGGACTACATCCAGGTGGCCCGCGACACCATCAAGCGCATCGGCTACGACAACACCGACTACGGCATCGACTACAAGGGCTGCGCCGTGCTGGTGGCCTATGACAAGCAAAGCCAGGACATCGCCCAGGGCGTGGACAAGGCCAGCGACGACGAACTCAACATCGGCGCCGGCGACCAGGGCCTGATGTTCGGCTACGCCTGCGATGAAACGCCCGAGCTGATGCCCGCCCCCATCTATTACGCCCACCGCCTGATGGAGCGCCAGGCCCAGCTGCGCAAGGATGGCCGCCTGCCTTTCCTGCGCCCCGACGCCAAGAGCCAGGTGACCATGCGCTATGTGGACGGCAAGCCCCACAGCATCGACACCGTGGTGCTGTCCACCCAGCACAGCCCCGACCAGTCGGAAACCTCGACCAAGATGAAGGCATCGTTCACCGAGGCCATCATCGAAGAGATCATCAAGCCCGTGCTGCCCAACGAATGGCTGCAGAACACCAAGTACCTGATCAACCCCACGGGCCGTTTCGTCATCGGCGGCCCGCAAGGTGACTGCGGTCTGACCGGCCGCAAGATCATTGTGGACACCTACGGTGGTGCCTGCCCCCACGGCGGCGGCGCTTTCTCGGGCAAAGACCCGTCCAAGGTGGACCGCTCGGCAGCCTACGCCGCCCGCTATGTGGCCAAGAACGTGGTCGCCGCCGGTCTGGCACGCCAGTGCCAGGTGCAGGTGGCCTACGCCATCGGCGTGGCCCGCCCGATGAACATCACCGTGTACACCGAGGGCACGGGCGTGATCCCCGACGACCAGATCTCCAAGCTGGTGGCCGAGCACTTCGACCTGCGCCCCAAGGGCATCATCCAGATGCTGGACCTGCTGCGTCCCATCTACAGCAAGACCGCGGCCTACGGCCACTTCGGCCGCGAAGAGCCGGAATTCACCTGGGAACGTACCGACAAGGCGGCCGAACTGCGCGCCGCTGCCGGCCTGAAGTAATCCTTCGGCACCACGCCCTCCCAAGCCAGGCTCTGCCTGGCTTTTTTCATGCCCGGCCCGGGCATGCACCGCCTTGCCTGGGGCACCACCACTGTCGTCCTTGGCCTACCCGGATTGCAGCCCTGCCCTGCACGCGGTCGTCACCGAATCGGTCTACCCTGGGTCCATCGTCAACTACCTAGGAGGTGCGCACATGCTGAAGTGGGCCATCATCTTTGCCATCATCTCGCTGGTCGCCGGGGTCTTGGGCTTTACCGGCGTGGCCTCCGGCGCGGCCGGAATCGCCAAGATCCTGTTCTATATCTTCATCGTGGTCGCCGTCATCTTTGTGGTGCTGGCGTTGCTGGGGATAGGTGCAGTCGCCTAGCAGCCCTCCCGCTCTCCACCCGGCCTGCCTTGCGCAGGCTTTTTCACGACCGGCAAGCATTGCTACAGCCCGCGCACGCTCAGCGCCAGCGCCTGCTGGAACGGCGCACGCACCCGGTACAGCTGGGCCGGGCGGTGGGCGCCACCGCTGCGCATTGCACCGGGGACGGCTTCCAGCAGCTGCATTTCATCCATCTTGCGGCGAAAGCTGACCTTGTTCAGCGGCTCGCCCAGGATGCCTTCATAGACCTGCTGCAGCTGGGGCAAGGTGAACGTCTCGCCGCACAGGTGCACAGGCAGCGAGGAGTACTGGCTTTTGTTGCGCACCCGCGCCAGCGCGGACGCCACGATGGCATGGTGGTCGAACGGCAGCTGGCCCAAGGCCGCCACCGGCACCAGTTTCACCCCGTCATGCTGCGGCAGCTGGGCGCTGGACACCAGGGCGCAATAGGCAATGGCCACCGACCAGCCACGAGGATCGCGTGCCGGACCGCTGAACGTGGCCAGCTGTTCCAGATAGGCACCCGCAATGCCCACCTTGTCCCGCAGCACCCGCACGGCGCTGTCCTGTGCATCGGCGTCTTCCTGGGCATGGATATAGCCGCCCGGCAAGGCCCAGACACCTTCGAACGGCGGCTGGCTGCGGCGCACCAGCACCACGTGCAGCGCATCGTCCTGCAGCGTCAGCACCACTGTGTCCACGCTGACCAGTACCTGCGGATATGGCGCCTTTGTTTGATTCATTGCGATACTAAGTCCTTTTTTACACCACAGTATGCCTGCAAGTCATCCAATTCCTATTTATAACTCGCAGGACTGTACCCAAACCTCCGCTCAATTACTTAGTTGCAAAATTGATTTAACAGGGTTACACTGACCGCAACGAGGAGAGACACCATGGCATCCACGACCCAGTTGCTGGTCATCGACCCCCAAAACGATTTCTGCGATCTGCCTGCGGCCTGGTGGCCTGCCGCGCTGCAGGGCAGGCCCGCCGCCACCGGCCCTGCGCTGCCGGTTGCCGGGGCCCATGCCGATATGCAGCGCCTGGCCGGCTGGATCGACCGCCACGGTGCACGGCTGGACGGCATCACCATCACGCTGGACTCGCACCAGGCCTACGACGTGGCCCACCCCGCGTTCTGGCAGCAGCGCGATGGCAGCGCCGTGGCCCCGTTCACCCCCATCACCGCCCCCCAGGTGCGCGCCGGCGACTTCACGCCGCGCGATGCCGCCGCCCTGCCCCGCGTGCTGCACTATCTGGACGCGCTGGAAGCCGAAGGCCGCTACACCCTGATGGTCTGGCCGCTGCACTGCGAGATCGGTAGCTGGGGCCATGGCGTGCATGCCGATATGCTGCAGGCCTGCCGCCACTGGCAGGCCACGCAGCAGCGCGCCGTGCACCATGTGTTCAAGGGCATGAATCCCTGGTCCGAGCACTACAGCGCCATCCGTGCCGAAGTGCCCGATCCGCACGACCCCGGCACCGGCCTGAACCGCGCCCTGCTCACCCACCTGGCTGCCTTCGACACCGTGGTGATCGCCGGCGAGGCCAGCAGCCACTGCGTGCGCGCCACCGTCGAGCACATCGTGCAGCACAGCGGCATGGCCCCCGACCGCCTGGTGCTGCTGACCGACTGCATGAGCCCGGTGCCCGGCTTCGAGGCCGCGCACGATGGCCTGGTGCAGCAGATGCGCGACTTGGGTGTACGCTGCACCAGCAGCACTGCATTCGGTTTATAAGAAATTAGATTCAGGAGCCGCCTGCATCAACGGCAGGAGCTCCCATTTTTGAAGAGACAACGGCATGACGCCCATCATCACCAGCCTGCTCGACACGGACTTGTACAAGTTCACCATGTGGCAGGCCATGCTGCACCGCAACCCCCAGACCACCGCCGAGTACCGCTTTGCCTGCCGCAATGCCACGGCCTTTCCGCTGGCCGAGCTGGAAGCAGAGGTGCGCGCCGAAATCGACCACCTCTGCGATCTGCGCTTCACCAAGGACGAGCTGGATTACGTGGGCAGCCTGCGCTACATCAAGAGCGACTTCATCGACTACCTGCGCCTGTTTCAGTACCAGCGGGACTTCATCACCATCAAAGGCCAGGCCGACGGCAGCCTGTCCATCGAAGCCCATGGCCCCCAGGTGCATGTGATGGGCTTCGAGATTCCGGTGCTGTGCATCGTCAACGAGCTGTATTTCCGCCGCCTGCAGCAGCCCGGCACGCTGGAGGAAGGGCGCCGGCGCCTGCAGGCCAAGATCGACCAGATGCGCGCCTTGAAGGGCGGCCCTACGCTGGCCCACCCGTTCGAGGTGTCGGACTTCGGCCTGCGCCGGCGCTTTTCCGGCACCTGGCAGCGCGAAGTGGTCGGCACCCTGGCACGCGAGGTGCCGCAGTGGTTCAAGGGCACCTCCAGCGTGCTGCTGGCGCGCGATCTGGACATCTCGCCCATCGGCACCATGGCCCATGAATACATGCAGAGCTACCAGTCGCAAGGGGTGCGCCTGCGCGATTTCCAGAAGGCCGCGCTGGAAGACTGGGTGCAGGAATACCGGGGCGACCTGGGGATTGCGCTGACCGACACCGTGGGCATGGACGCCTTCCTGGAAGACTTCGACCTGTACTTCGCCAAGCTGTTCGATGGGCTGCGCCACGACTCGGGCGACCCCTTCGAGTGGGGGGAGAAAGCCCTGCGCCACTACCGTTCGCTGCGCATCAACACCCACAGCAAGCGCCTGGTGTTCTCCGACGGGCTGGACCTGGACAAGGCGCTGGCGCTGTGGCGCCACTTCGCCCCGCACATCCAGCTGGGTTTTGGCATCGGCACCAACCTCACCAACGATGTGGGCCTGCAGCCGCTGAACATTGTGATGAAGCTCACCCGCGCCAACGGCCAGCCGGTGGCCAAGATCTCCGACACGCCGGGCAAGACGCTGTGCGAAGACGAGACCTACCTCGCCTACCTGCGCCAGGTGTTCCACATCCCTGCCGCGGCCTGAACGCCGGCCACCGACACCGCCCCTGCACCGAATCCCCGCTTTCAAGGAGTCCTCCATGCTGCGCATCACCCTGGCCCAACTGAATATGACGGTGGGCGACGTCTCCGGCAATCTGCGCAAGATGGAAACGGCCGCACGCCAAGCCCACGAGGCCCAGGCAGACCTGGTGGTGTTTTCCGAGCTGTCGCTGTGCGGCTACTACCCCGAGGACATGCTGGACGAGCCGGCCTTTCTGGCCCGCTGTGCGCGCGGCCTGCAGGAGCTGCTGGCCGCCACGCGCCAGTGGCCCGGACTGTGCTGGGTGGTGGGCGCCCCCACGCCCGCCCACGGCCCGGGCAAGCGCCTGCACAACAGCCTGCTGGTACTGCAGGACGGCCAGGTCAAGCTGCAGTACGACAAGCAGCTGCTGCCCACCTACAACATCTTTGACGAGCGCCGCCACTTTGAGCCCGGACGCGATGTGGCCAAGGTGCTGCGCGTGGGCGATGCCCAGGTGGGCTTTCTGATCTGCGAAGACGGCTGGAACGACAGCGGCAGCGACTATGCCGTGAACCCGTTCGAACGCATGGCCGACGCCGCCCCCGACGTGGTGGTCAGCATCAATGCCAGCCCCTCCAACGTGGGCCGGCGCGAACAGCGCCACCAGGTGTTCAGCGCCGCCGCACGCCGCCACGGCCTGCCCATCGTCTATGTCAATCAGGTGGGCGGGCATGACCAGATCGTGTTCGACGGTGCCTCATTTGCCATCGAGCCCGCCAGCGGCGTGGTGTTCGAGGCCGAGCGCTTTGCCGAGCACATCACCACGCTGCAACTGCAACGCGGCTGTTTTTCCCTCGGCAATGGCACTCCCACCCGGCCGGTGCCCGCGCAAGGCCTGTCCACCATGGCCTTCTACCGCGCACAGACCCGGCTGGGCCTGCGTGACTATGCCCGGCGCTGCGGTTTTCGCAAGGTGGTGGTGGGCAGCAGCGGCGGCATCGACAGCGCGCTGACCCTGGCCCTGGCCGCCGAAGCGCTGGGGCCGGAGAACGTGACCGCCATCACCATGCCCAGCCGCATTTCCAGCAGCGGATCGGTGGACGATTCCATCGCCCTGTGCCGCAACCTGGGCGTGGAGCTGATCCACCACCCCATTGCCGCCCAAGTCGATGCATTTGCCCAGCAGTTCCAGGCCAGCTTTGGCGAACCGCTGGGGGGGCTGACGCTGGAGAATCTGCAGGCCCGCGTGCGCGGCACGGTGCTGATGGAGTACTCCAACTGCTATGGCCACCTGCTGCTGACCACCGGCAACAAGTCCGAGCTGTCGGTCGGCTACTGCACGCTGTATGGCGACACCAATGGCGGCCTGGGCCTGCTGGGCGACCTGTACAAGACCGAGGTGTTTGCGCTGGCACGCCACATCAACGAAGCCCATGGCCGCGAGGTGATTCCGCAGACCATCATCGACAAGCCGCCATCGGCCGAACTGGCGCCGGGACAGACCGACCAGGACAACCTTCCCCCCTATACGCTGCTGGACGCCATCCTCAAGCTGCTGATCGAAGGCAACGGCCTGTCCGCCGCAGAGCATCTGGCGGCGCAGGAGACCGTGAACATGCTGCAGGCCACGCCCGAAGGCAAGGCCATGGTCGAGAAAGTCCGCCATTTGCTGCACCGCAGCGAATACAAGCGCCACCAGACCCCCCCGGTCATCCGCCTGCGCCAGCGTGCGTTCGGCAGCGGCCGGCAGATGCCGATTGCGGCCAGCTATGACTGGAGCGCATGACCGCCTTGCTGGATCGCCTGCCGCGCCAGGATGGGGTAAAAGCCCCATTCCGGTCTGCGCAATCATCTATCAAAATTGCAGCAGCCCGTGCGCCAGCAGACTGCAACTGCACCGAAAATAGCACCCAAACGAGACCGCCTCTGCAGCCGCCCTCCACCGTGATGGGCATGGCTGCAACGCCCCTGGAGACCCTGCCATGACCACCGCACCGAAAGCCGCTCCCCACACCGCCGTGCTGATCGGGCGCTTCCAGCCTTTTCACAACGGTCACCTGGCCTTGCTGCAGCAGGCACTGGCGCGTGCCGAGCAGGTGGTGGTGGTGCTGGGCAGCGCCGGTCAGGCGCGCAGCCCCAAGAACCCTTTCACCTGGCAGGAGCGCGCCGCGCTGATCCAGGCCTCCCTGCCCAACGCCGACCAGGCCCGCGTGCGCTGCCTGCCCATGCGCGACTTCTACGACGAGCCCCGCTGGGTGGCAGCCGTGCGTGCCGGCGTGCAGGCCCTGGTACCGCCGGGGGGCCGCATTGCGCTGGTGGGCCATTTCAAGGACGTCAGCAGCGACTACCTGGCGCGCTTTCCCGGTTGGGAGCTGGCCAGCCTGCCGCGCCAGGGGAACTTTGACGCCACCCCCGTGCGCGATGCCTACCTGGGCACACCCACTGCCGAACTGGCCGCGCTGTGGCCCGCACTGGAGACCCAGGTGCCGCCCGCCGTGCTGCGCTTTCTGCAGGAATGGGCGCGCACGCCGCAGTACGCGGAAATCCAGCAGGAGTGGCAGATGATCCGGGGCTACCAGGCCGCCTGGTCCAGCGCGCCCTACCCCCCGGTGTTTGTGACGGTCGATGGCTTTGTGCGCTGCAACGAGCACCTGCTGCTGGTGCAGCGCGGCCACCGCCCCGGCAAAGGCCTGTGGGCCCTGCCCGGCGGTTTTGTGGAGCCGCGCGATACGCTGTGGCAGTCCTGCCTGCGCGAGCTGCAGGAGGAAACCCTGTTCCCGCTGAGCGAGGCCCAGCTGCGCGAGCGGCTGCAGGGCGTGGAAGTGTTTGACCACCCGGACCGCAGCCTCCGCGGGCGCACCATCACCCATGTGCATGCACTGGACCTGGGCGATGCCCCAGGCACCGCTCTGCCCGCCGTCACCGGCGGCGACGATGCGGCCCTGGCCCGCTGGGTTCCCATCCAGGACCTGCCGTCCATGGAGTCCCAGTTCTTCGAAGACCACTTCCATGTGGTGCGCCGCTGCATGGAGCGCTTTGCCGGCTGGGAAATGCCGGTGCAGCCGCTGCACGCCTGAAGCGCGGGCGATCCAGCCCGCCCCCAGGGCCGACAGGCCTTAAAACCCCATTCAATTTCATAGCTGCATGCACAGATACCATCTGCGCACGCAGCTATTTCTTTCCTCTTTTTTCCATGTCCCAACTGAACATCCGCCCGGCCGCCATCGGTGATACCGACACCATCCTGCGCTTCATCCGCGAGCTGGCCATCTACGAAAAAGCCGAGCACGAGGTGCAGTCCACCCCGGCACACATCCACCGCACGCTGTTTGCTGCGCAGCCTACCGTCCATGGCCTGATCTGCGAGCTGGACGGCGCCCCCATCGGCTTTGCCATCTACTTCTTCAACTATTCCACCTGGCAGGGCCAGCATGGGCTGTACCTGGAAGACCTGTACGTCACGCCCCAGCAACGCGGCGTGGGCGCTGGCAAGGCATTGCTGCAGCACCTGGCCCGGATCGCACTGGAAAAAGATTGCGGCCGTTTCGAGTGGAGCGTGCTGGACTGGAACACCCCGTCCATTGCGTTCTACGACAGCCTGGGCGCCAAGCCCCAGAGCGAATGGATTCGCTACCGCATGACGGGCGAAGCCCTGCAGCAACTGGCCCACGGCCCGCAAGCCCCGGCACTCTGATTCCTCCGGGGCGCCAGACAGCAATCCGGCAGGGCCGTCAGAACGATACGGCCATGCCCGGCACATCCACACGGATCAGCGGGCGCTGCAGCACCGCAGCGGCCGCACGGCCGAAGGTCTCGCGCCAGACGGCATCGCCCTGCAGCTGACGCTGGCCGGCACGGGCCACCACCAGCACCTTGTCAGCCAGCAGCACCTTGCCGCTGGGGCGCAGCGGTTCGCACTCCAGTGCGGTGAACTGTTCGTCCAACCAGCGGCGGCCGTCTTCGTTCGCCATCGCCGGCACATGGGTCAGGTCGATGCGGAGCTCCTGCCCCGCAGCCAGGTTGATGATGACTTCGTGCTGCATGTTGCGCCTTTCGTTCTCACAGATCGGGGAGGGTGGACGCTCTTGCGCCCGCCATGGCCTCAGCCCGGCACCGGCACCTGACCGGCGCCAGACGGTCGGAACACGGCCCGGATGGTGTGTGCGCAGTGTCCATGAAAAAAGGAGCCGCCTGGATGGGCAACTCCTTGTTTTCAGGGCAATCACTGATGGAAATCAGCGTTGCACGGGCGGATGAAGCTCTGTTTTTCAGAGCAAAAGTCGCCCCCACTACATTCAGGCCGCCACCAAGGCCTGTTCGGCCTCCGCCAGCACGCTGCGGCGGGCTTGGACGGCGTCGGCCAGCACCTGCAGCGTGGACAAGGTGTCGTCCCAGCCGATGCAGGCGTCGGTGATGCTCTGCCCATAGGCCAGAGCGCAGGCGTCGTCCTTGCCCGGGGTGAACTTCTGGGCGCCGGCCACCAGGTGGCTTTCCAGCATCACACCGAAGATCTGGTTCGAGCCGCCACGCATCTGGTCGGCGATGTCGGCGGCCACGTCCTTCTGGCGCTCGTGCTGCTTGGAACTGTTGGCATGGCTGCAGTCCACCATCAGCGTGGCCGGCAGGCCGGCCTTTTCCAGATCGGCACAGGCGGCGGACACATGGGCAGCGTAGTAGTTGGGGGTCTTGCCACCGCGCAGGATGACGTGGCAGTCGGGGTTGCCCGAGGTGTTGACGATCGCCACCTGGCCGTTCTTGTGCACCGACAGGAAGTGGTGGCCACGGCTGGCGGACTGGATGGCGTCGGTGGCAATGCGGATATTGCCGTCGGTGCCGTTCTTGAAGCCGATGGGCGCCGAGATGCCCGAGGCCAGCTCGCGGTGCACCTGGCTTTCGGTGGTGCGGGCTCCGATGGCGCCCCAGCTGATCAAATCGCCGATGTACTGGGGCGAGATCACGTCCAGGAACTCGCTGGCCGCCGGCACGCCCAGGCGGTTGATGTCGATCAGCAGCTGGCGCGCAATGCGCAGGCCTTCGTCGATGCGGTAGCTGCCATCCAGGTAGGGGTCGTTGATCAGGCCCTTCCAGCCCACGGTGGTACGGGGCTTTTCGAAGTACACGCGCATCACCACTTCCAGGCGGTCCTTGTACTGCTCGCGCACCACGGCCAGGCGGCGGGCGTACTCCAGTGCGGCGGCGGGATCGTGGATGGAACAGGGGCCCACAATGACCAGCAGGCGGTCATCCTGGTTGCGCATGATGCGCTGGATGCTGTTGCGGGTGCCGCTCACCAGGGTTTCCACGGCTGTGCCGTCGATGGGGAAGAAGCGGATCAGGTGCTCGGGAGGGGGCAACACGGTAATGTCCTCAATGCGTTCGTCGTCGGTCTGGCCAGTCTTTTCAGTCTTTTGCACAGAGCGATACCAAGCGTCGCCGGAGGAGGTGTGGTGAGCGTTCATGTCAGCCTCGTGGTCCTGTTGGATGTGTGGAAGTGAAGGGGTGAAAAAAAACCGCCGGGCTTTTCAGCTTCGGCGGTTTTTTGGGAGGTGTTCGTGTGTGCGAGCGCTTGCCTCTCATCCGCCTGGGACCGAGAACCAAAAGTAAAAATAGAAAGCGCTGCGTACTTGCATAGCGGTTGAATGTAGCACCGCTCATGCGGCAGCGCAACACCCGCCCCACCACTCAACGCAGGAAAATTCCGAAAAACCCAATAAAAAACGCCACACCGTTTGCACGGTGCAGCGTTTTTCGCGAACTGCGCAGGAATCCTGCGAAATTTCAACAATTAAGCGGTGCCACCCACCGTCAGTCCGTCAATGCGCATGGTCGGCTGGCCCACACCCACCGGCACGCTCTGGCCTTCCTTGCCGCAGGTGCCCACACCGCTGTCCAGGCGCATGTCGTTGCCGATCAGGCTGACCTTCTTCATGCACTCGGGACCGTTGCCCACCAAGGTGGCGCCCTTGACGGGATACTGGATCTTGCCGTTTTCCACCCAGTAGGCCTGGCTGGCCGAGAACACGAACTTGCCGCTGGTGATGTCCACCTGGCCGCCCCCGAAGTTGGTGGCGTACAGGCCCTTCTTGATGGAAGCGACGATTTCCTGCGGATCCTTGTCGCCACCCAGCATATAGGTGTTGGTCATGCGCGGCATGGGCAGGTGGGCATAGCTTTCGCGGCGGCCATTGCCGGTGGGCTTGACGCCCATCAGGCGGGCGTTCATCGCGTCCTGCATATAGCCCTTCAGGATGCCGTCCTCGATCAGCACATTGGCCTGCGAAGGACAGCCTTCATCGTCCACGTTCAGCGAACCGCGGCGGTCGGTCAGCGTGCCGTCGTCCAGGATGGTGACGCCCTTGGCGGCCACGCGCTGGCCGATGCGCCCGCTGAAGGCGCTGGAACCCTTGCGGTTGAAGTCGCCTTCCAGGCCATGGCCCACGGCCTCGTGCAGCAGCACACCCGGCCAGCCCGAGCCCAACACCACGGTCATCATGCCGGCCGGCGCGGGGCGCGATTCCAGGTTGACCAGGGCCTGGTCCACGGCTTCGTCCACGTACTGGGCAATCTGCTCGTCGCTGAAGTACGCCAGGCCGAAGCGACCGCCACCGCCGGACGACCCCACCTCGCGGCGGCCGCTCTGCTCGGCAATCACCGTCACCGACAGACGCACCAGCGGGCGCACATCGGCGGCCAGCGTGCCATCGGCACGAGCCACCATGACCACGTCGTACTCGCTGGCCAGACCGGCCATCACCTGCACGATGCGCGGGTCCTTGGCACGGGCCAGTGTTTCGACCTTGCCCAGCAGCTCCACCTTGGCAGTACTGTCCATGGACGCGATCGGGTCCAGACCGGCGTACAGCGTGCGGCTGGGCGCGATCTTGGCCTTGGGGATGCGCACCTTGCGGCTTTGTGTGGCCGAGGAAATGGCGCGCACGGCCCGCGCTGCGTCCAGCAACGAGGCTTCGGAAATATCGTCGGAGTACGCGAAAGCGGTTTTCTCACCGCTGACCGCACGCACGCCCACGCCCTGGTCGATGGAGAAAGAGCCGGTCTTGACGATGCCCTCTTCCAGGCTCCAGCCTTCGGCGCGGGTGTACTGGAAATAGAGGTCGGCGTCGTCCACCTGGTGGGCGCGGATCTCGGCCAGCGCAGCGCCGAGGTGGCGCTCGTCCAGCCCAAAAGGTTCAAGCAGCAGTTGCCGGGCCGTGGCCAGGCGCTCGATGGTCGGTTCGCGGGAGATCATGGCAAGCATTGTAGGCAAGCCACCATGCCCCCGCCTCTAAACGGGCCGCTGGGCGCCGTACGGCACCCGTGGTGTCAGGCGGTCTGGTCGTCCAGCGCCGCTTCCGGCGCATTGGCCTGCACCGAGGCAATGCCGGCGTCGCGCGCCGACTCGCTGGAATACATCTGGCTCTGGCCGATCACCTGGCCGTTCGTGGCCTTGAGGGTGAAGTACGGCGATCCGTCCTTGGCCTGCAGCTTGTCAAAGCGCGCCACATCGGCTGCGTTCTTGCGCACCGAGGCAATGCCGTTGCTGGCACTGGCCTTGGCCTCATAGACCTCGCTGGTCAGGATGACCTGGCCATTGCCGGCCAGCAGATTGAAGCTGAACTTGCCGTTCGAGGTCTTTTTCAGGGCGAATTTGGCGGCCATGGGCATTGCTCCTCACAACTGGACATGAAAAAACCGCCGTGCGAACTTCCCACCAGAGAAATCCGACACGGCGGCCTGCCAGTTGTACTCCAGCCCATCGCGGCAGGCAAGAGCCTGTCACCGGTCCTGGCAATCCTTCACAAACGCGAGCCGACTTCCTTGGGCACATTGCGCTGGTGGCGCGCCACCGACATCAGCACCCCCAGCGCCAGCCCCAGCGTGACCATGGCCGTGCCGCCGTAGCTGACGAACGGCAGCGGCACCCCCACCACCGGCAGGATGCCGCTGACCATGCCCATGTTCACAAAGGCGTAGGTGAAGAAGATCATGGCCACGGCCGCGCCCATCAGGCGCGCGAACAGCGTGTTGGCGTGCATGGCAATCGCCAGGCCGCGCCACACCAGCAGCAGGAAACCGATGATCAGCAGGCTGTTGCCCAGCAGCCCGAACTCTTCAGAGAAGGCCGCAAAGATGAAGTCGGTGGTGCGTTCGGGAATGAATTCCAGGTGGGTCTGCGTGCCAGCCATGAAGCCCTTGCCCCAGACGCCGCCGGAGCCGATGGCGATCATGCCCTGGATGATGTGGAACCCCTTGCCCAGCGGATCGCGCGTAGGATCGAGCAGCGTGCACACCCGGGTGCGCTGGTAATCGTGCAGAAAGTACCAGCTCACGCCATCGGCGCACAGCGTGGGTTCGTTCCAGATGATCAGCGCAATGCCCACTACGCCTAGCACCACCGGCGGCACGATCAGCTTCCAGGACAGCCCGGCAAAAAAGATCACCGCCAGCCCTGCGGCCATCACCAGCAGCGAGGTGCCTAGGTCCGGCTGCTTCATGATCAGGCCCACGGGCACCAGCAGCAGCACGAAGGCGATCACAAAGTCCATGGCCCGGCGCTGGCCCTCGCGCATCTGGAACCACCAGGCCAGCATCAGCGGCGTGGCGATCTTCAGCAGCTCGGAAGGCTGGATGACCACCCCCACATTCACCCAGCGGGTGGCCCCCTTCTTGGTGATGCCGAACAGCAGCACGGCCACCAGCAGGGCCACACCCAGCGTATACAGTGGCACGGCCAGCAGCATGATGCGCTGCGGAGGCACCTGGGCCACCACGAACAGCAGACCGGCGGCCAGCAGCATGTTGCGACCATGGTCCACAAAGCGCGTGCCATGGTCATAGCCGGCGGAATACATGGCCAGCAGACCGATACACGCCAGCAAACCCACGCACAGCAGCAACGGATAGTCGAAGTTGCGAAACAGCGGCACAAAGCGCTGCAGCAGGGAAGGTTTGTCGATTTCGGCGGCCATAAGCCCGCCATTATCGCGGGGCGGCTGCGCCCTGCACCGGCCAGGGGGCACCCTGGCTGTCATCCATCCCTACGGCCCAGCGGCTACCATGCAGGGATGGCGACCACCACCCACCTGCTGTACCTGCACGGCTTTCGCTCCTCCCCGCAATCGGCCAAGGCCCAGGCCATGGCGGCCCATATGCACCACCACCACCCCGACGTGCACTGGTGGTGCCCGCAGCTGCCGCCGTCCCCCCGGGAGGCCATGGAACTGGTGGCCGACGGCGTGCGCGACTGGCCGGCGGACCAGATGGCGGTGATCGGCTCCTCGCTGGGCGGCTTCTATGCCAGCTGGGTGGCCCACCTCAAGGGCTGCCCCAGCGTGCTGATCAACCCGGCCGCCTACCCCGACCGCGACCTGGAGCGCTATATCGGCGAGCACAGCAGCTGGCACGACCCGGAGACCCGCTTTTTCTTCCGCCCCGAATACATTTCCGAGCTGCAGGCCCTGGGCCTGCACGGCAAGGCCCCGGCCGGGCGGGAACTGGGCCTGTTTGCCAAGGGCGACGAGCTGCTGGACTGGCGTGAGATGCTGGCCCGCTACCCGCTGGCCGAGCATATCCTCATCGAAGGCAGCGACCATGCGCTCAGCGGTTTCGAGGCCTATATCCCCGACATCTGCGACTTTCTGCAACTGGCCTGAGCAGGCGGCCCGGCATCCCCCGTGGTGCCACTGCGACGAAAGGACAAAGCCGGCATGGGAAAATGCCGCCCATGCACGCATTGTTTGAAGACGCCGGCAAATTCCTGGCTGGCCGTATCCTGTCCGAGGCCGAGTCCTCCTCCCAAATCGAGCTTGGCACCGGCAAACGGGTCAAGGTCAAGGCTGCCAACATCCTGCTGAAGTTCGAGAAGCCCGAGCCGGCAGCGCTGATGTCCGAGGCCGAAGACATTGCCGCCACCGTGGAGCTGGACCTGGCCTGGGAATTCGCCCCCGAAGAAGAGTTCGGCTTTGCCGACATTGCGCGCGACTATTTCTCCGAGAGCGCGCCGCTGGCCCAGCAGGCCGGCATGCTGTTTGCGCTGTATGGCGCCCCCCACTACTTCCGCCGCGCCGGCAAGGGCCGTTTCAAGAAGGCACCGGCCGAAATCCTGCAGCAGGCCCTGGCCGCCATCGAGAAGAAAAAGCTGCTCCAGGCCCAGATCGACGGCTGGGCGCAGGAACTGGTGGCGGGCACCTGCCCGCAGCCCATCCGCGAGCAGCTCTACAAGATTCTGTTCCGCCCCGACAAGAACGCCCCTGAGTACAAGGCCGTGGTCGAGGCCAGCCGCAACGCCCAGAAAGCGCCGCTGGACCTGCTGCAGACGGCTGGAGCCATCGACTCGGCCTACCAGTTCCACTGGCAGCGCTTTCTGTTCGACAACTTCCCCAAGGGCACGGGCTTCCCGGCCATCACCGCCCCCCAGCCGCCGGCCGATCTGCCGCTGGCCGATGTGCGGGCCTACTCCATCGACGATTCGATGACCACCGAAATCGACGATGCCCTGTCCGTCCAGGGCCTGGGCAGCGGCAAGGTCACGCTGGGCATCCACATTGCTGCGCCGGGTCTGGCCATCCAGCCCGGCTCCGACCTGGACAAGCTGGGCCGCAACCGCCTGTCCACCGTCTACATGCCCGGCTACAAGATCACCATGCTGCCGGACGAGGTGGTGCGCATCTACACGCTGGACGAAGGCCGTGCCAACCCCGCCGTGTCGCTGTATGTGACCTATGACGAGACCACGTTCGAGGTGCTGGCCAAGGAGACCAAACTGGAACGCGTGCCGGTGGTGACCAATTTCCGCCACGACAAGCTGGACCACATCGTCACCGAGGAATGGCTGAGCGACAGCAGCCTCGAGGTCGAGAACACCCCGGCCAACCTGCTGGCCGTGCGCGACCAGCTGTCCTTTCTGCACAAGCTGGCGCGGCACCTGAAGGCCGAGCGCGAAGTGGTGCGCGGCAAGCCCGAGAACTTCTCGCGCCCCGACTACACCTTCCGCCTGGAAGGCAATGGCGATGGCGAACCCAACGGCAGCGAAAAGGTCAGCATCACCGTGCGCAAGCGCGGTGCCGCGCTGGACCTGATCGTGGCCGAGGCCGCCATTGTCGCCAACAGCAGCTGGGGCCTGATGCTGGCCGAATACGGCGTGCCCGGCATCTACCGCAGCCAGGCCAGCCTGGCGCCGGGCGTGAAGGTGCGCATGTCCACCAAGGCCCTGCCCCACGCCGGCATCGGCGTGAAAGCCTATTCCTGGGCCACCTCGCCGCTGCGCCGCTACACCGATCTGGTGAACCAGTGGCAGATCATTGCCTGCGCCCGCCACGGCGCCACGGCCGCCCTGGCGGCACCGTTCAAGCCCAAGGATGCCGAGCTGTTCGGCATCATCAGCAGCTTTGACGGCGCTTACAGTGCCTACAACGGCTACCAGGCCGGCATGGAACGCTTCTGGACGCTGAAGTACCTGGAACAGAACGGCATCACCGAACTGGAAGCCGCAGTCATCAAGGACAACGGCCCCGCCGGGATGCTGGTGCGCGCCGACACGCTGCCTCTGGTCATCTCGGTTCTGGGTGCGCAAAACCTGCCACGTGGCGCCCGCATCCGCGTGAAGCTGGGCGAGATCGACGAGATCACGCTGGACATCCACGGCACGGTGCTGGAACGCCTGGACGACCCGGATGACACCAGCGACGACGCGCCGGTGGACGAGGTGTCGGAAGAAGACGACAACGTGGCCGGCCCGATCGCCATTGCCGTGGATGTGAACGACAGCGAAGGCGCCAGCGCCGATAATCCCGCTCCGTGACCCTGCCTGCCGCCCTCCGCTCCCTGTCCCCCCTGTCGATTGCACTGGGGGTCTCGGTGGCCGTCCACGCGGTGCTGCTGAGCGTGCGCTTTGTTGCGCCCGAGCAGTTCAACCGCGTGTTCCAGGACACCCCGCTGGAGGTGATTCTGGTCAACGCCCACACCCAGGAGCGACCGGACAAAGCCCAGGCCATCGCCCAGGCGGCGCTGGCCGGCGGCGGCGATGCCGCCCAGGGCCGGGCCACCAGCCCCATGCCCTACTCGGCCATCACGGCCATTGGCGATGATTTCGAGAACCGCCAGCGCGAGATCGATGCCATGCAGCAGCAGCAGAGCGTGCTGCTGACCCAGCTGCGCAAGCAACTGGCCACACTGCCGCAGCAGGACCCGACCCAGCAGGCGTCCAGCAAGCAGGCGGCGCAGGAACAGGAACGCCGCCAGCAGCTGGTCAAACTGCTAGCCGAAATCGAAAAGCGGATCAACGAAGAGAACGCCCGCCCCAAGAAACGCTACATCAGCCCCGCCACGCGCGAGGAGGTCTACGCGGTCTACTACGACGCGCTGCGCCGCAAGGTGGAAGACAAGGGCACCGAGAATTTCCCTGAGCAGGCCGGCAAGAAACTCTATGGCGAGCTGACCATGATCCTGACCGTCAACCACGACGGCAAGGTGCTGGCCACCGAAGTGGTGCAGGGCTCGGGCAACCGCCAGCTCGACACCCGTGCCGAGGCCATTGCCCGCGCCGCCGGCCCCTACGGCCACTTTGGCCCGGCCATGCGCGCCAAGGCCGACCAGATCGCCGTGGTCTCCCGCTTCAAGTTCACCCGCGACCAGACGCTGCAGACCGATGTCCGGTGAGCGGCAGACCACCCCGCTGCGCGGCGAACCCCAGCCGTTTCGCCGCCGCCCCATGCCTGCCCGGACACTGCGGCCCTGCCCTGTTTTCCGGATTTCACGCTGCCCGTTGGCCAGCGCCCACACATGACTGCTGCTCCTGACTCCTACTGCGTAATGGGCAACCCCGTGGCCCACAGCCGCTCGCCCTGGATCCATGCCCGCTTCGCCGCGCTGACCGACCAGGCACTGCAGTACGACCGCTGCCTGGTGCCGCTGGACGGCTTTGCCGCTGCGCTGGCGGGCTTCGCCGCCGCCGGCGGCCAGGGCTGCAACATCACCGTGCCTTTCAAGCTGGAAGCGGCCCAGGCGGCCACCCGGCACAGCCCGCGCGTGGCACTGGCAGGTGCGGCCAACACCCTGGCCCGGCAGAGCGATGGCAGCTGGTATGCCGACAACACCGACGGACTGGGCCTGGTGGCCGACATCACCCGCAATGCCGGCGTGGCACTGGCCGGCAAGGACATTCTGCTGATCGGTGCCGGAGGCGCCGCGGCCGGTGTGCTCGGCCCGCTGCTGGAGCAGTCACCCCGCCGCATCGTGGTCTGCAACCGCACGGCAGCCAAGGCCGAAGCGCTGGTCGTCCAGCATGCGGAACTGGCTGCACGCCAGAACGTGGTGCTGCAGGCACAAGCGCAGCAGGCGCTGGACGGTAACTTTGACGTGGTCATCAACGGCACGGCCGCCAGCCTGCAAGGTGCGGGCGTTCCCGTGCCGGCCACGGTGCTGCGCCCCGGCAGCCTGGCCTACGACATGATGTACGGCCCCGCCGCTGCCGCGTTCCTGGACTGGGCCGCGCTGCACGGTGCCACGAGCCGCGACGGCCTGGGCATGCTGGTGGAACAGGCCGCGGAATCCTTCGCGCTGTGGCGCGGTGTGCGTCCGCCTTCGGCCCAGGTGCTGGCCGAACTGCGCGCCCTGCTGGCCACCGAAACCGGCCACTGAGCCCGGGTCGACGGAGTCTGCGCATGAAGGCATTCGAGCGTTGGCTGGGTCTGGTGCTGCTGGCGGCAGTGGGACTGCAGCTGTTCTTTGTGCTGCGCATCGGGCTGATGGTGGTGGTGGCGCCCGAATCCACCACCTTCCAGCGCTCGGAAATGTGGCAGCAGTGGAAAGACGGTGCCGAGCGTCCCTGGCAGCAGCACTGGGTGGACTATGCCCGGATCTCGGACCACCTCAAGCGCGCCGTGCTGACCTCGGAAGACGACCAGTTCGTGGAACACAGCGGCGTGCGCTGGGACGCCATCGAACGTGCCATGGAGCGCAACGCCAAGGAAGAACACCGCGCGGCGCGCAAGCAGTCCACCCGGCCTGCGCGCCTGTTTGGCGGCTCCACCATCACCCAGCAGCTGGCCAAGAACCTGCTGCTGTCCGGCGAGCGCAACATCCTGCGCAAAGGCCAGGAGCTGGTGCTGGCCCACCTGCTGGAGCTGCTGCTGAGCAAGCAGCGCATTCTGGAGATCTACCTCAATAGCGTGGAATGGGGCAACGGCATCTTTGGTGCCGAGGCCGCAGCCAGGCATTACTTCGGCAAGAGCGCCGCCGGGCTGACCCCGGCCGAAGCCGCCCGCCTGGCGGTGATGCTGCCCAACCCGCGCCACTTCGAGGCCAACCCGCGCTCGCCCTACCTGAACCAGCGCAGCAGTGCCATCCAGCGCCGCATGGCGGCCACGCCGCTACCGTGAGGGAGCCATCCCGTCCATCTCGCCGTACAGGAACATGAGCTGCAGCGCGGTCAGCGTTTCCTCATGCAGGCGTTTCAGCGCCGCATCGCGGGCAGGGACGATGATGGCGTAGCCGCGCGCATCCAGTGCGAACGGGCTGCCCAGCAGCTCCGCCATGTCGATGGTGTAGTAGGACCGGTCGCCATAGGGACGCTTGCCGTCGATGAAGGGCATGGGCCACAGCGGCTCGGCCTCGGTACTCTCGTCCAGCACGGCGTCCAGACTGCGCCCCTCCAGCTCCTGCCAGATGGCACCGCGCAGCAGGATCAGATGTTCTGCACGCAGCTGGAACTGGCCCTGCTGTACCCCGGGCAGTTGGTCCTGCAGCGCGGCAGGCACCGCATAGCGCCCCGGCGGCAGGCGCGCCTGCTCCACAAAGGGCCATACCCAGCGCGCCACCTCCACCAGCCTGCGCCTGGCCAAAGCCGCATCCTCTGTCGCCAGCAGCTGCTGCGCCACCTCGACGCTGGAGGCGTCTCCGCGCAACGGTTCCCTTGGATCCACACCCGGTGCGCCCGACTCCACCGGCAGCCACCAGACCCGCAGCGCGCGCACCAGTTTCAGGTGCTCCGGGGTGAAAGGCGGCAGGGCTTTGGCCTGGAACACCTGCTGCACGATCTCCGCATGGCTGGAAGCGGGCGTGGTGGCCAGCACCGCGATGCGCCAGCCCAGGAACAGCAGCACGGCGGCACCCAGCCCCCACACTCCGCGCCACAAGGCGCGCAACAGACGTCGGTGGGCAGGCAGGGACATGGGCACACACAGCGGGCAAACAAGCAGGACGCGCAGTGTATCCCGGGCATGGGGCACAATCGCCGGGCGGCGCGGTGTGCGCCGCCCCCTCTTTGTTCACAGCACTTCTTCATGCGCATTCTCGGTATCGACCCCGGCCTGCAAACCACCGGCTTCGGCGTGGTGGACCGCGAAGGCCAGCAGCTGCGCTATGTGGCCTGCGGCACCATCCGCACCACGCGCACGCCGGGGGTGGAGCTGGGCGATCTGCCGGCGCGGCTGAAGATCCTGTACGAAGGCATTGGCGAGGTCATCACCCGCTACCAGCCGGCCACCGCGTCCGTCGAAATCGTCTTCGTCAACGTCAACCCCCAGTCCACGCTGCTGCTGGGGCAGGCCCGGGGGGCGGCCATTGCGGCCCTGGTGATGCACGGGCTGCCGGTGGCCGAATACACGGCGCTGCAGATGAAGAAAGCCATCACCGGCCACGGACGAGCAGCCAAGGACCAGGTGCAGGAGATGGTCAAACGCATGCTCCACCTGCCCGGTCTGCCCGGCCCCGATGCGGCCGATGCCCTGGGCCTGGCCATCACCCATGCCCATGCCGGCCATGTGATGGACCGGCTGGCCCAGGAGACCACCTTGCAGCGCCGCCAGCATGCGCTGTACAAAGGCGGACGCACCTACTGAGTGCCCGCACCCCAGCGGCACCTCTCGCTCCGCTGGCGGCATGCCGCAATGCAAAAAGGCACCCCACAGGGTGCCTTTTTTGCTGACGGGCGCCGAGACTCAGTAGCGCACGCCGCTCAGGATCAGCTGGGTGATCACGCCAGTGGCAATCGCCACCAGCATGTAGTCGCCGCCGTACTGCACCCAGTGGTAGCCGCGGGGCGGCGCATTCAGGTGGTGGCCACGCCAGTCCTGCACCACATACTGTGGTCCGCGGTACTGCGGAGGCACGCGGTGCCCCTTGACCCAGCGGTGGTCAGGGCCGGCGCCACGGCGGAAATCACGGTCGTCCCGGCGGTCATCTCTCCGGTCGTCGCGGCGGTGGTCACGGTCCCAGTCGCGGCGGTCATTGCGGCGGTCATCGTGCTTGTAATGGCCATTGCCCTGGGAATGCGAAGGCGGACCGCGGCGGTCGTCATTGCGGTGGGGCTGGGCCTGTGCGACAGCCGACATGCCCATGCCAAGGGCCAGGGCTGCTGCCAGTGCAGACATTTTTTTCATCGGACACTCCTTTCCTGGGGTGAGAAGGGCCGGCCAAGGACCGGCATGTACTCCATCATGCACCGATTGCAGCGGTGCGCACACGCTGCAGCGCCGGTTTTACCGCAGCTTTGCGGCAAGGTGACAGTGCTTTGCAAACCGTAAATTGCGTGACAGAAAGTCTGTGGAACGCAGCATGCGCGAGCCCATGGTGCCACGCCGTCAGACGATGCGCCCGAAGATCAGCACCGCAAAAAAGGCCAGTGCGGCCACCACGGTCCACTTCAGCACCAGCAGCCCCCAGCGCCGGTACTGCACCTTGCCGGTGCCCAGGTAGAACACAAAGCACAGGGCAGACCCCAGCAGCAACAGGGAGGCCAGCCAGCGAAAGATCAGCATCTGCAGGCGCCCGGAACCGGCTTACCAGGCCTGGGCGAGCTGGGCAAAGCCCGCTGGCGCCTTGCGGTCGCTGTCAAAGCTGACCACTTCCCAGGCCGAGGGGTCGGCCATCAGCGCGCGCAGCAGCTGGTTGTTCATGCCGTGGCCCGAACGGAAAGCGCTGTAGGCCGCCAGCAGCGGCTTGCCCACAGCGTACAGATCGCCCATGGCGTCCAGGATCTTGTGCTTGGCGAACTCGTCGTCATAGCGCAGGCCGTCGCTGTTCAGGACCTTGTAGTCGTCCATGACGATGGCGTTGTCCAGTCCGCCGCCCAGGGCCAGACCGTTGTTGCGCAGCATCTCCACATCCTTGGTGAAGCCGAAGGTGCGGGCCCGGGCGATGTCGCGCGGGTAGTTGCCGGCGCCCAGATCGAACTCCACCGACTGGCCGGTGGAATCCACGGCCGGGTGGGCAAAGTCGATGTCAAAGCGCAGCTTGAAGCCATGGTAGGGCTCGAAGCGGGCCCATTTCAGATTCGCCCCCTCGCCTTCGCGCACCTCCACCGGCTTGGTCACCCGGATGAAACGGCGGGGCGCATTCTGGGTTTCGATGCCGGCGCTCTGCAGCAGAAACACAAAGGACGACGAAGAACCATCCAGGATGGGCACTTCCTCGGCCGTGATGTCGATATAGAGGTTGTCAATGCCCAGGCCGCACAGAGCGGACATCAGGTGCTCGATGGTGTGCACCTTGGCACTGCCCGTGGCAATGGTGGTGGCCATGCGCGTGTCGGCCACCGACATGGCATTGACGGGAATGTCCACCGGCTCCGGCAAATCCACACGCCGGAAGACGATGCCGGTATCGGGCTGCGCCGGGCGCAAGGTCATCTCGACCCGCTGGCCGCTGTGCAGACCCATGCCCACGGCACGGGTGATGGTCTTGAGGGTGCGTTGCTGAAGCATGGTGTCAATTTTACCGATCTGCGGCATTTTCCTGCCGGGCACGGTCATGGGAAATCCCAATAGCTGCGATTGCTGCAGTGCCATTGCCGGGCAAAAAAATGGGCCCGAGCGCTTGCGCGCTGCGGGCCTGCTGGTGGTTTTACGGGAAACCGTCAGTCAGCCTGCTTGCGCAGGAAAGCCGGGATTTCCAGATCGTCCATGCCGCCGGAGGACAGCGCGTCCACACGGGCTGCGGCCTGGGTGCGGTTGGTACGCCACACGCTGGGCACGTTCATGCCGCCGTAGTCGGCCTGGCCCACCGCACCGATAGAGGGAGCGGCGCCGGTCACTGCGGCACCCATGGAGGCCGTCGGCATGGCGTACATGCCGTCGGTACCGGTGCGCAGACCGCCCTGCACCACCGACATCGGCTGGCGGCGGGCGTTCTGGCGGGCCAGACCGGTGGCCACCACGGTCACGCGGATGTCGTCACCCAGCGAGTCGTCGTAGGCTGCACCGTAGATCACGTGCGCATCGGGCGAAGCGTAGGCATTGATGGTAGACATGGCCAGACGCGACTCCGACAGCTTCAGGCTGCCCTTGGCGGCGGTCACCAGCACCAGCACACCGCGGGCGCCCGACAGGTCGATGCCTTCCAGCAGCGGGCAGGCCACAGCCTGTTCGGCCGCGATGCGGGCGCGGTCCGGACCGGATGCGCGGGCCGTGCCCATCATGGCCTTGCCGGGCTCGCCCATCACGGTGCGCACGTCTTCAAAGTCGACGTTCACATGGCCGTATTCATTGATGATTTCGGCAATGCCGCCCACCGCGTTCTTCAGCACGTCGTTGGCGTGTGCGAAGGCTTCGTCCTGGGAGATATCGTCACCCAGCACTTCCAGCAGCTTTTCGTTCAGCACCACGATCAGCGAATCGACGTTGGCTTCCAGCTCGGACAGGCCGCCATCGGCGTTGGACATGCGGCGGCTGCCTTCCCAGTCGAAGGGCTTGGTCACCACGCCCACAGTCAGGATGCCCATTTCCTTGGCCACACGGGCAATCACCGGTGCGGCGCCGGTGCCGGTGCCGCCACCCATGCCGGCCGTGATGAACAGCATGTGGGCGCCATCGATGGCAGCGCGGATGTCTTCGACCGCCACTTCAGCAGCATCACGGCCCTTGTCGGGCTTGCTGCCGGCACCCAGACCGCTTTGGCCCAGCTGGATCGTGCGGTGTGCATTGCTGCGGATCAGTGCCTGGGCGTCCGTGTTGGCGCAGACAAACTCCACACCCTGCACATTGCAGGCAATCATGTGCTCCACGGCATTGCTGCCACCGCCGCCCACGCCGATCACCTTGATTCGTGTGCCCTGGTTGAATTCTTCGGCTTCGATCATTTCGATGGTCATGTTGGTGCTCCTGAAATTTCTACGTAATTGGTCACTGCTGCTGTCGTTTTGGCTGTTCTTCGGTATCGCTGATAGCGAAAATCCGTGGGAGGCCCCGTGATGCGCAAACGTCGAGAGCACATAGTTAGAAGTTTCCCACAATGAAGTCTTTGAATCGCCCAAAAGCGGTCTTCACAGACCCACTCTTTTGTGCCACCTTGAAACCGCGCATACGCGCCATGCGAGCCTCCTCCAACAATCCCATCACCGTGGCCGAGCGCGGTTGCGCCACCATGTCGGCCAAGGCGCTGGCGTACTGAGGTACTCCGCGGCGCACGGGTTTGAGGAAAATGTCTTCGCCCAGCTCCACCATGCCGGGCATCACGGCGCTGCCGCCTGTGAGCACGATCCCGGAGGACAGGACTTCTTCGTAACCGGACTCGCGGATGACCTGGTGCACCAGCGAGAAGATTTCTTCCACACGCGGCTCGATCACGCCGGCCAGCGCCTGCTTGCTGATCATGCGGGGGCTGCGATCGCCCAGACCCGGCACTTCGACCTGGCTGTCCGGGTCGGCCAGCATCTGCTTGGCGTAGCCGCTTTCGACCTTGATGTCTTCCGCGTCCTTGGTGGGGGTGCGCAGCGCCATGGCGATGTCGCTGGTGATCAGGTCGCCGGCGATCGGGATCACGGCCGTGTGGCGGATCGCACCGCCGGTGAAGATGGCGACATCGGTGGTGCCGGCGCCGATGTCCACCAGGGCCACGCCCAGTTCGCGCTCGTCATCGGTCAGCACGGCCTGGCTGGCGGCCAGCGGGTTCAGCAGCAGCTGTTCCACTTCCAGGCCGCAGCGGCGCACGCACTTGATGATGTTCTCGGCCGCGCTCTGTGCCCCGGTCACGATGTGCACCTTGGCTTCCAGGCGGATGCCGCTCATGCCGATCGGCTCTTTCACATCCTGGCCGTCGATCACGAATTCCTGGGGCTCCACCAACAGCAGACGCTGGTCGGACGAGATGCTGACGGCCTTGGCGGTCTCGATCACGCGGGCCACATCGGCCTGGGTGACTTCCTTGTCCTTGATGGCCACCATGCCGCTCTGGTTCAGGCCCCGGATATGGCTGCCGGTGATGCCGGTGTGCACGCGCTGGATCTTGCAGTCGGCCATCAGCTCGGCCTCCTTCAGCGCCTGCTGGATGCTTTGCACCGTGGCGTCGATGTTCACCACCACGCCGCGCTTGAGGCCGTTGCTGGGTGCCACACCCAGCCCCGCCAGCTTGAGTTCTCCGCCAGGCATGACTTCGGCGACAACGGCCATGACCTTGGCGGTACCAATGTCCAGTCCCACGACCACGTCTTTGTATTCTCTTGCCATATCAGTTCCTGCCCTCGGTTGTTCGGGTTTTCTTCTTTTCTCTCGCTGCGGCATCCCGGCTCAGCTGCAAAGCCCGTTCGCGCGACACGGTGGTCACGCCCTTGAGGCGCAGCGCATAGCCATCGGGATAGCGCAAATCAGCATATTCCAGTGCATCGGCACGGCGCTGGTACTGGCCGGTGACCTGGGCCAGCGTGCGCACGAAACGCTGGGCTCGCTGCAGCACCTGTTCGGGCGAGCCATTGCCCAGCTCGATCACCGCGTCGTTGTCCAGGCGCGCCACCCAGCTGCCGCGGTCACGCAGCGTCAGGGCGTCCACTTCCACCTGCAGCGGCTCTAAGGCGGGCTCCAGCGCGTAGAACATGGCCAGCACCTGGGACGCCGAGCCTTCCGGGCCCTGCAGACGGGGCAGGCCTTCGCGCTCCACCTCGCCCACATTGGCCTCGAACACCTCGCCCATGGCATTGACCATGGAGGTGCCGTTCTCCGGCCCCCAGTACGCCTGGGCCACATGCTCCTTCAGGATCACGCGCAGGCTGTTGGGGAACTCGCGCCGCACTTCGGCGGTGCGCACCCAGGGCACCAGCTCGAACGCCTTGCGTGCGCCGGCCAGGTCCACGGTAAAGAAATTGCCGGTCAGGCTGGGGGCCACATTGGCCCGCAGCGTCACCGCGTTGTTGTGCACCAGCTCGCCTTCGACCACGATGCGCGCGATCGAGAAAGCAGGATGGCGCACTGCCCACCAGCCCAGCACCGCCACCAGCAGGACGGCACAGCCCGCGAACAGGACCGATGCGGTCGCGTTCATCAGGCGGACGTCCAGGGGCAGTGCGTGGCGCATCAGGCACTCCCTTCCACGGCGTGTGCGTCGCCATCCAGCGAGGCCATCGCCAGAATGCGCAGGCACAGCGCTTCGTACGAGATGCCCTTGGCCCGTGCGGCCATGGGCACCAGCGAATGGCCGGTCATGCCCGGCGAGGTGTTGATTTCCAGCAGGAAGGGCTTGCGGTCGCTGGCGCGGATCATGATGTCGGCGCGCGACCAGCCGCGGCAACCCAGCGTGCGGAATGCCTGCTCGACGATGCGCTGGATCTCGGCCTCTTCCTCGGCCGGCAGGCCGCTCGGGCAGTGGTACTGCGTGACGTCGGTGAAGTACTTGTTCTGGTAGTCGTAATTGCCGTCCGGCGCGACGATGCGGATCACGGGCAAGGCCTGTGCGCCCCGGCCTTCACCCAGCACGGCGCAGGTGGTTTCGTCCCCGGAGATGAACTGCTCGCACAGCACTTCTTCATCGTACTTGGCAGCCAGGGCATAGGCGGCTTCGCACTGGCTGGCGTCCTCCACCTTGGTCAGCCCCATGCTGGAGCCGTCGCGTGCCGGCTTGACGATCATGGGCGCACCCAGCGCCGCGAATGCCGCGCGGGTCTGGTCCGCGCTGGCCACCATGCGCCAATCCGGTGTGGGCAGGCCTTCGAAGCGCCAGATGCGCTTGGTCATGACCTTGTCCATGGCCATGCTGGAGGCCATCACGCCCGGGCCGGTATAGGGAATGCGCAGCAATTCCAGCGCACCCTGCACCGTGCCATCCTCGCCGTGGCGGCCATGCAAGGCGATGAAGCAGCGGGCAAAACCCTCTTTTTTCAGCTCACCGAGATCGCGTTCCGCAGGGTCAAATGCATGGGCATTCACCCCCTGCGAGCGCAGGGCCTGCAGCACACCGCTGCCGGACATCAGCGAGACTTCGCGCTCGGACGAGCTGCCGCCCATCAACACGGCGACCTTGCCCAGTGCCTGGACATCTATATCTTGTGCGTGCGTACTCACTGCGCACCTCCCGCTTGCCCAGACCGCTCACTCTTCGATAGCATTTCGACCAATTTCCCCGGAACGGCGCCAATCGAGCCCGCCCCCATGCACAGCACCACATCGCCAGACCGAGCATTGTCCGCAATTGCCTGGGGCATATCAGCGATTTGCTCAACAAAAATTGGTTCCACCCGGCCCGCCACGCGCAATGCACGGGTCAGGGAACGGCCATCGGCCGCCACGATGGGCGCTTCACCGGCGGCATACACCTCGGACAGCAGCACGCTGTCGGCATGGCCGATGACCTGCACGAAATCTTCAAAGCAGTCGCGCGTGCGGGTGTAGCGGTGCGGCTGGAAGGCCAGCACCAGGCGCTGGCCGGGGAAGGCACCCCGGGCAGCGGCCAGCGTGGCCGCCATTTCCACCGGGTGGTGGCCGTAGTCGTCGATCACCGTGAACACGCCGCCCTGGGCTGCGGGCAATTCGCCATAGCGCTGGAAGCGCCGGCCCACACCCTTGAAACCTTCCAGGGCGCGCAGCAATGCAGCGTCGGGAATCTCCAGCTCCATGGCCACGGCCACTGCAGACAGCGCATTGAGCACGTTGTGCTCGCCCGGCAGGCTCAGCACCACGTCCAGGTCGGGCATGGGCTGGCCATTGCTGCGGCGCACGGTGAAATGCATCTGACCGGCGACGGCGCGCACATTGACGGCCCGCACCTGGGCGTCCTCGGCAAAGCCGTAGGTGGTCACCGGACGGGCCAGCTGCGGCAGGATCTCGCGCACGGCCGGGCTGTCCACGCAGAGGATGGCGCGGCCATAGAACGGCATGCGGTGCAGGAAATCCACAAACGCCTGCTTGAGCTTGCCGAAGTCATGGCCGTAGGTTTCCATGTGGTCGGCATCGATGTTCGTGACCACCGCCATCACCGGCAGCAGGTTCAGGAACGATGCATCGGACTCATCGGCTTCCACCACAATGTAGTCGCCATGGCCCAGCTTGGCATTGGCGCCGGCGCTGTTGAGCTTGCCGCCGATCACGAACGTGGGATCCAGATCGGCTTCGGCCAGCACGCTGGTCACCAGGCTGGTAGTGGTGGTCTTGCCATGGGCTCCGGCAATGGCGATGCCCTGCTTGAAGCGCATCAGCTCCGCCAGCATCAGCGCACGCGGCACGACGGGAATCTTTTTCTCGCGGGCAGCCACCACCTCGGGGTTGCTGCCCTGCACCGCCGTGGAGGTGACCACCACATCGGCGTGACCGATATGGTCGGCCGCATGGCCCACAAAGGTGTGGATGCCCAGCGACTGCAGGCGCTGCAGCACGGCCGAGCTGGACAGGTCCGAGCCCGAGACGCGGTAGCCCAGGTTGTGCAGCACCTCGGCGATGCCGCTCATGCCGGCACCGCCGATGCCGACGAAATGGATGTTCTGGATGGCGTGCTTCATGCGGACAACTCCTCGCATGCCGCCACGACCTCGTGGGTAGCCTGAATCTTTTGCATCTTCTTAGCGTCTCTCGCCCGTTCAAGCAGCGTAAAACGCTCCGTATTCTGTAGCATTTCTGCCAATTTTTCAGCCGTCAGCGCCTTTTGCGGGATCAGCCAGCCACCGCCCTGCTCCACCAGGAAGCGGGCATTGGCGGTCTGGTGGTCATCCACCGCATGCGGGAAAGGCACGAACACCGCTGCCGCACCGACGGCGGCGATCTCGGTCACGGTGCTGGCACCGGCACGGCAGACAATCACATCGGCATCGGCAAAGGCCTGGGCCGTGTCGTCAATGAAGGGCGTCAGCTCCGCCTGCACGCCGGCGGCGGCGTAGTTGGCCCGCAACTCGTCGATCTGCTTGGCGCCGCTCTGGTGCAGCACGCTGGGGCGCTGCGCCGCCGGAATCAAGGCCAGCGCCTGGGGCACGATGTCGTTCAGCGCCTTGGCGCCCAGGCTACCGCCGACCACCAACAGCTTGAGCGGGCCGCTGCGTCCGGCAAAGCGGGCCTCGGGCTCGGGCTGGCGCACAAAGGCTTCGCGCAGCGGATTGCCCACCCAGCGCCCCTTGGCAAACACCTCCGGGAACGCCGTGAACACCCGGTCGGCCACACTGGCCAGCACCTTGTTGGCAGTACCTGCCACCGAGTTCTGTTCGTGCAGCACCAGCTTCTTGCCGGCCAGCACGCCCATCATCCCGCCGGGGAAGGTGATGTAGCCGCCGAAGCCCACCAGCACATCGGGCTGGACGCGGCGCACCACGCGCCAGGCCTGCCAGAAGGCCTTGAGCAGGCGCAGCGGCAGCAGGGCCAGCGTCACCAACCCCTTGCCGCGCACGCCACCGAATTCAATCGTTTCCAGGGCAAAGCCCTGGGGCGGAACCAGACGGGATTCCATGCTGCCGGGCGCGCCCAGCCAGTGCACGCGCCAGCCGCGCTCCCGCAAAGCCTGCGCCACGGCCAGACCCGGGAAGATATGTCCTCCCGTTCCGCCCGCCATGACCAGTGCCACTTTCTCTGTCATTTCACTGCTCCCCTGCCCGACGGCATGAGGACCTTGTTCTCGTAATCAATGCGCAGCACCACCGCGATGGCAATCAGGTTCATCAGCACGGCCGATCCGCCAAAGCTCATCAGCGGCAGCGTCAGCCCCTTGGTGGGCAGCGCGCCCAGGTTCACACCCATGTTGATGAAGGCCTGGAACCCGATCCAGATGGCCACGCCCTGCGCCACCAGCCCGGAAAACACCCGGTCCAGCGCAATCGCCTGACGGCCGATTTCCATGATGCGGCGCGTCAGCCAGACAAAGGCCACGATCAGCACCAGCAGGCCAACCAAGCCGAACTCTTCGCCGATCACGGACAGCAGAAAGTCGGTGTGCGCTTCCGGCAGCCAGTGCAGCTTTTCCACGCTGCGGCCCAGGCCCACGCCGAACAGCTCGCCCCGGCCGATGGCGATCAGCGCATGCGACAGTTGGTAGCCCTTGCCCAGCGCGTGCTTCATGTCCCAGGGGTCGAGGTAGGCGAAGATGCGTTCGCGCCGCCAGTCGGAGAAGGCGATCATGATGACGAAGGCACCGATGACCAGCGCCGCCATCAGGAAGAACATGCGCGCGTTCACACCGCCCAGGAACAGGATGCCCATGGAGATCACCACGATCACCATGAACGCCCCCATGTCCGGCTCGGCCAGCAGCAGCACGCCGCAGACGAACACGGCCGCCGCCATGGGCAACACCGCGCGGAAGAAACGTTCCTTCATTTCCATACGGCGCACCATGTAATCGGCCGCATAGACCAGCACCGCAAACTTGGCCAGCTCGGAAGGCTGGAAGTTCATGATGCCCAGCGAAATCCAGCGCCGCGCCCCATTCACCACCACGCCCACATGTGGCACCAGCACGGCCACCAGCAGCAGGATGGAGAGGATGAACAGCTTGCGCGCCATGCGCTCCCAGGTCTTCATCGAGATCTGGAAGGCCAGCAGCGCACCGACAAAACCGACGCCCAGCGCAATCACATGGCGCAGCACGAAGTGGTAGGGCTCGATCTTGCCGAAACGGGGGTTGTCCGGCATCGCGATCGAGGCCGAATACACCATCACCACGCCCCAGGTCAGCAAGGCGATGACCACCCACACCAGCGCCTGGTCCAGTCCCAGCATCTGCACCGGCCGTGCCGGCGTGGCACGGTATTCCGTGCCGCCCACGCGCACCGGCAGCACATCCACTGGCTTGTCGGAAGTGCCGCCAAACCAGTTGGATACGCGTTGGAGCACGCTGGACATGTCCATCATTCGGCTCCTTCCAGCTCGTGGCCGGCATCGTGGGCCAGCTGGCGCACGGACTCGACGAACACCTCGGCACGGTGGGCATAGTCGCGGAACATGTCCATGCTGGCGCACGCGGGCGACATCAGCACGGCATCGCCGGCCTGCGCCTGGGCCGTGGCCTGGCGCACGGCGGCTTCCATGCTGTCGGCATCCGACAGCGGCACCCCTTCGCCGGCCAGCGCCGCACGGATCTGCGGCGCATCGCGGCCGATCAGCACCACGGCACGCACATAGCGCGACACCGGCGCTGCAAGCGGCGAAAAATCCTGGCCTTTGCCCAGGCCGCCCAGAATCAGCACGATGCGGCGGTCGGCCCCCAGGCCGGTCAGTGCGGCCACCGTGGCACCCACATTGGTCCCTTTGCTGTCGTCGAAATACTCGATCCCGCCCACCATGCCGATGGGCTGGACGCGGTGGGGCTCCCCCCGGTATTCCCGCAGGCCGTAGAGCATCGGCGCCAGCGCGCAGCCTGCGGCCTGGGCCAGCGCCAGCGCTGCCAGGGCATTGGTGGCGTTGTGGCGGCCACGGATGCGCAGCGCATCGGCCGGCAGCAGGCGCTGGATAAACAAATCATCCTGCGGATCGCGCGAGCGGCGACCGACTTCGTCGGATTCCATGGCCCGCACCAGCCAGGCCATGCCGCCCACCACTTCGATGCCGAAGTCACCGGGGCTGCGCGGCATGTCGGCGCCGAACGTGACATGGGCGCGCAGCTGCGGCTTCTGCAGCTTGACCTTGACCGGTGGCGGCAGCATGTCCATCACGGTGCGGTCTTCGCGGTTGAGCACCATCAGCGCCTTGTCGCCAAAGATGCGTGCCTTGGCGGCTGCATAGGCAGGCATGCCGCCATGCCAGTCCAGATGGTCCTGGGTGATGTTCAGCACCGTGGCCGCCGTGGGCTCGAAGCCCTGCACCCCGTCGAGCTGGAAGCTGGACAGCTCCAGCACCCAGGCCTGCGGCAGGTCCTGCGCATCGATGCGGGCCGACAGCGTGTCCAGCAGCGAAGGGCCGATGTTGCCGGCCACACCCACCGTCAGGCCGGCATGCTCCAGCAACTGGCCGGTCAGCGAGGTGACGGTGGTCTTGCCGTTGGTGCCGGTGATGGCCACCACCTTGGGCGCATAGCCATGGGCCTGGGCCAGGCCCTTCAGGGCCATGGCAAACAGATCCAGCTCGCCGCCCACCGGCAGGCCGATGGCGCGCGCAGCGTCAAAGACGGCGGCCACGGTCTCGGGGCTCAGGCCCGGGGAACGGTAGACCGCGGTCAGGTTCTGGCCGTCCACCAAAGCGGCCGTGAAGTCACCGGCCACAAAGCGCACGCCGGGCAGCTCGGTCTGCAGGGTGGGCAGATGGGGTGGGGCTGCACGCGTGTCGGCCACCGTCACCTCGGCGCCGGCACGGATGCACCAGCGCGCCATGGCGATGCCCGAAATGCCCAGCCCCAGCACCAGCACGCGCTGGCCCTGCAGGTGCTGCGCCTGGCCCTGCGGCCACAGCGCCGGCACCGGGGGCAGCTCCACCACGGGCTCCTGCTCGGCGGCGGCCTGCACAGCCGTGACTTCGCTGTCGGCCGCATCGGAGATGCTCGGGTCGGCAAAGATCTGGGCCACAAAGGCCGCCGCATCCTTGGCGGCGCTCAGTGTGGAAATGTCCGGCACCGGCTCCACCGCGGGCTGCGCAGCGGGCACTTCGACCGTATCCAGCGCGGGGGCAATGTCCTCCGCAGCATCGGTACCGACGTCGGCGGCAACGAGTTCGGACAAGGCTTCGAAACCTGCCATCTCAGTGCCAGCGTCCAACGTGTCCGTGTCCGCCACCGTCGCCACGGGCATTGCCACGTCGGCAGAACCCGTTCCCGCCGGGATCACCGGCACGGGCAGGCGCTCCCCTTCCTGCGCCTCGGGCGCGGGAGGAGTGACGGGTGGCTGGAGGTCGTGGTCTGCCATGGCTGTCACCTCAGCTTCAGCGTGGACAGGCCGATCAGGCACAGCAGCATGGTGATGATCCAGAAACGGATCACCACCTGCGTCTCTTTCCAGCCACTCTTTTCAAAGTGGTGGTGCAAGGGGGCCATCTTCAGCAGACGGCGGCCTTCGCCGTAGCGCTTCTTGGTGTACTTGAAGTACGTCACCTGCAGCATCACCGACACGGCCTCGGCCACGAAGATGCCGCCCATGATGGCCAGCACGATTTCCTGGCGCACGATCACCGCAATGGTGCCCAGGGCTGCGCCCAGGGCCAGCGCCCCCACATCACCCATGAAGATCTGGGCCGGGTGGGCGTTGAACCACAGAAAGGCCAGACCCGCACCCGCCATGGCACCGCAAAAGATCATCAGCTCGCCGGTACCGGGAATACTGGGGAAATGCAGGTATTTGGCATAGCTGGCGTTGCCGGTCACATAGGCAAAAATGCCCAGCGCCGTGCCCACCATGATCACCGGCATGATGGCCAGGCCATCCAGTCCATCGGTGAGGTTGACCGCATTGCTGGCGCCCACGATGACCAGATAGGTCATCACCACAAAGCCCAGCACGCCCAGTGGATAGCTGATTTCCTTGAAGAAAGGCACTTGCAGACCGGCCTTGGGCGGCAGGTCCAGCGAGAAGCCGGACTGCACCCAGGTGATGAACAGCTCCAGCACGCGGCCATTGGAGTTTTCGGAAATGCTGAACACCAGGTACAGCGCGGCTACCAGACCGATGACCGACTGCCAGAAATACTTTTCACCCGAACGCATGCCTTCGGGGTCTTTGTTGACCACCTTGCGCCAGTCATCCACCCAGCCGATGGCGCCAAAGCCCAGCGTCACCAGCAGCACGATCCAGACAAAGCGGTTCGACAGGTCGAACCACAGCAGGGTGGAGACCGAAATCGCAAACAGGATCAGCACGCCCCCCATGGTGGGCGTGCCGTTCTTGACCAGGTGGGTCTGCATGGCATAGCCACGCACCGGCTGGCCCACCTTCAGGGCCGTGAGCATGCGGATGGCCTTGGGGCCGATCCACAGACCGATCAGCAGCGCCGTCAGCGCTGCCATCACCGCACGGAACGTGATGTACTGCACCACGCGCAAAAACGTCAGGTCCGGAAACAGATCCTGCAACCACTGGGCGAGTATCAGCAGCATGCTGCGCCCCCTTCCTGGGCAGACTCCAGCGCCTGCACCACCTCTTCCATCTTCATGCTTCGCGAACCCTTGACCAGCACGCTGCCCGCCTGGGGCAGCAATGCCAGGACTGCTTCATTCAATGCAGCCTTGTCTGAAAAATGACGGCCCGTGTCACCACAGGCCTGCACGGCGTGCTGCATCAGCGCACCGTATGCCAGCACATGCTCGATCCCGGCCGCATGCGCAGCCGCACCGATCTCGGCATGGAACTGCGGGCCTTGCGTACCCACTTCCCCCATGTCGCCCAGCACCAGCACACGCGGTGCCGGCAATTCGGCCAGTACCGCAATCGCGGCCTGCATCGAATCGGGGTTGGCATTGTAGGTATCGTCCACCAAAGCCACGCTGCGGCCATGGACCTGCAAGGCGGCCGAACGCGAGCGTCCCTTCACCGGGCGGAAGGCATTCAGCCCTTCCCCGATGGCCTGCACCGACACGCCCGCAGCCAGTGCACAGGCGGCAGCGGCCTGGGCATTGCGCACGTTGTGGCGGCCGGCAATGTGCAGCTGGCATGCCACGGCCCCTGCCGGCGTCTGCAACTGGACCTGCCATGCGCCACCTTGCCACTGCGCGGTGGTGCAGCGCACATCGGCCCACTCGCCACCAAAGGTCAGCTGCCGGCGGTTACCCGCCAGCGCGCGCCACAGCGCGGTGAATTCTTCGTCCGCAGGGAACACCGCCACGCCGTCCGCCGGCAGGAAGGCAAACACGCTGCCGTTCTCTTCGGCTACCGCCTGCACGGTGTGCATGAATTCCTGGTGCTCGCGCTGGGCGTTGTTCACCAAGGCCACCGTGGGCTGGGCAATGCGCGCCAGCTCGGCAATCTCGCCGGGGTGGTTCATGCCCAGCTCCACCACGCCCAGGCGGTGCTGCGCCTGCAAACGCAGCAGGGTCAGCGGCACACCGATGGCGTTGTTGAAGTTGCCCTGCGTGGCAAAAGCGGCCTCGCCGGCAGCGGCACGCAGGATGCTGGCCACCATCTGGGTGACCGTGGTCTTGCCGTTGCTGCCTGTGATGGCCACCAGCGGCAGACCGAACTGCGCCCGCCAGCCGGCCGCAATGTCGCCCAGCGCCAGGGTGCTGTCGGCCACCTCGATACCGACCAGCCCGGCGGCCTCCAGACCACGGTGGGCCACGGCGGCCACGGCGCCGGCGGCCCGGGCCTGCGGCAGAAAATCGTTGGCGTCCATGCGCTCGCCTTTGAGCGCCACAAACAGGTCACCGGCCTGCAGCTGGCGCGTGTCGGTGCACACGCGCTGCAGGGGCGTGGCGCCATCGCCCACCAGCCACGCTGCGGGCTGGGAGCGCTGGATCCACACCAGTGCCTGTTGCAATGTCATCATCACTTTGCTTGTCCTTCGCGGGCCGCCAGCGCACGCTGCGCCTCGGCCATGTCCGAGAACGGGCGCTTGACGCCCATCACTTCCTGGTAATCCTCATGGCCCTTGCCGGCCAGCAGCACCACGTCCTGGGGTGCCGCCTGGGCAATGGCCTGCGCAATCGCAGCGGCCCGGTCCACCTGGACCAGGGCGCCGGGCTGCATGCCCGCCACAATCTGCTGCACGATGGCCTCGGGCACTTCGCCGCGCGGGTTGTCGCTGGTCACCAGCACCTGGTCGGCCCGGCGCTGGGCGGCCTGCCCCATCAACGGGCGCTTGGTGGCATCCCGGTTGCCGCCGCAGCCAAACACGCACCACAGCCGGCCACCACGCTCCTGCGCCACCGGTTGCAAGGCGGTCAAGGCCTGCTCCAGCGCATCGGGGGTGTGGGCATAGTCCACCGCCACCAACGGCTGACCGGGCTGGGCAATCTGCTGCATGCGGCCGGGCACCGGCTCCAGGTGTGCGCAGGCCTGCACGGCCTGCGCCAGCGGCATGCCCAGGCTGCGCAACGTGGCGATCACGCCCAGCAGATTGCTGATGTTGTAGTGGCCCACCACCCGGGTCTGCAACGTCACCGCGGCATCGCCTTCGACCACGGTGAACCGCAGCCCTTCGGGACCGTGGCCGATGTCCCGCGCCCACAGGCGCGCGGGCTGGCGGATGGACAGCGTCCAGACCTCCAGGCCCTCTTGTGTCTGCAACTGCTGCGCCAGGGTGGCGCCATGGGCATCGTCGATATTGACCACGGCGGTCTGCAGGCCGTTCCAGCGGAACAGGCGGACCTTGGCGGCCCAGTAGGCCTCCATGCTGCCGTGGTAGTCCAGATGGTCCTGGGTGAAATTGGTGAAGACCGCGCAGCGGATGCGTGTGCCATCCAGGCGGTGCTCTTCGATGCCGATGGACGACGCCTCGATCGCACAGGCCGCCAGCCCCTGGTCCACATAGCCGCGGAAAGCCTCTTGCAGGCACACCGGGTCGGGGGTGGTCATGCCGGTGCTGACCAGCGCCGGCGGCACACCAATGCCCAGCGTGCCGACCAGGGCGCAGCCGGTGCGCTGGTGCAACGGCCAGGCCGAGAGCGCATGGGCCAGCCACCAGGCGGTGGAGGTCTTGCCATTGGTGCCGGTCACGGCCAGCACGATCAATGCATCCGAGGGACGGTCAAACCACAGGTCGGCGATGTCGCCGGTGGCCGCCTTCAGTCCGGAAAAGGCCGATACCGCATCTCCCTGCAGCGCGAAGGCGTCGGCGCCCTCCAGCTCCACCAGGCAGGCGGCAGCACCACGCTCCAGGGCCGAGGCCACATAGGCCCGGCCATCGGTCACTCCGCCGGGCCAGGCGATGAAGCCGTCACCGGGCTGCACCTGGCGACTGTCGGTGCGCAAGGTGCCGGTCACGCGGCTGCGCAGCCAGCGCACGGCATCCTGCGGTGTGGCGAGTGTGTGCAGCGTGCTCACAGCGACTCCTCCACCGGGTTGGCCACAATCTGGGGTTGCACGGCCATATCGGGGTGCACGCCCATCAGGCGCAGCGTCTGCTGCACCACATCACTGAATACCGGGGCCGCCACCGTGCCACCGTAGTAGGTGCCATTCATGGGCTCGTCCACCATCACGGAAACAATCACACGCGGGCTTTCGATCGGCGCCATGCCGGCAAACCAGGCGCGGTACTTGCCCGCGGCATAGCCCTTGCCTTCCTGCTTGCGCGCCGTACCCGACTTGCCGCCGACCGAATAGCCCACGGTCTGGGCACGCTGACCGGTCCCCCCGGGGCCGGCGGCCAGCGCCAGCATCTTGCGCACGGAACTGGCCGTGCGCTCCGAAAAAATAGGAACGCCCACAGGGGGGCGATCGATCTTGAGCATGCTGGCCGGTATCACCTTGCCGTCATTCGAGAACACCGTATAGGCCCGGGTGATCTGCAGCAGACTGGCCGAAAGACCGTAGCCGTAGGACATGGTGGCCTGCTCCACCGGCCGCCATGTCTTGTACGGTCGCAAGCGCCCGCTCTGGGCGCCCGGGAAGGAAATCTGCGGCTTCTGGCCGAAGCCCAGCGCCGAATAGGTCTCCCACATCTCCTGCGCCGTGAGCTGCTGGGAAATCTTGGTCGTGCCCACGTTGCTGGACTTCTGGATCACCCCCTCCACCGTCAGCACCCCGTAGTTGTGGGTGTCGGAGATGGTCGAGCCGGTCACGTTGATGCGGCCGGGCGTGGTGTCCACGATGGTGCTGGGCTTGAACTTGCCGCTCTGCAGTGCCACGCCCACGGTGATGGGCTTCATGGTCGAGCCCGGCTCGAACACATCCGTGATGGCGCGGTTGCGCAGCTGCTCACCCGTCAGGCGCTTGCGGTTGCCCGGGTCGTAGCTGGGGTAGTTGGCCAGCGCCAGCAGCTCGCCGGTCTTGGCGTCCATCACCACCACCGTGCCGGCCTTGGCCTTGTGGGCGATGACCTGGTCACGCAGCTTCTGGTAGGCGTAGAACTGGATCTTGCTGTCGATGGACAGCTGGATCTCCCGGCCGTCCATGGGCGGAATTTCCTCACCCAGGCCCTCGACCACGCGGCCGAAACGGTCCTTGATCACCCGGCGCGAACCCGGCTTGCCCGCCAGATCCTTGTCGAAAGCCAGCTCCATGCCTTCCTGGCCATGGTCTTCCACATTGGTAAAGCCCACGATGTGGGCTGCCGACTCGCCTTCGGGGTATTCGCGCTTGTATTCCTTGGTCTGGTAGATGCCCTTGATCCCCAGCGCCTTGATCTGCTGGCCGACTTCCCAGTCCAGCTGGCGCTTGAGCCAGACAAAGCTCTTGTCGTTGTCCAGCTTGGTCTTGATGGCCGCCAGCGGCATGTCCATCAGCCGGGCCAGCTGGGGCAGCTTGGCCCGCACTTCGGCACTGTCCAGCTCCACGTCTTCGGGAATGGCCCAGATGCTGGCCGCCGGCACGCTGGACGCCAGGATCAGGCCGTTGCGATCCAGAATGCGGCCACGGTTGGCCGGCAGCTCCAGCGTGCGGGCATAACGCACCTCACCCTGGCGCTGGAAGAAGTCGTTGCCAAACACCTGCACATAGGCGGCGCGTACGCCCAGACCGGTAAAGCCCAGCACCATCAAGCCCATGATGAACTTGCTGCGCCATTTGGGCGTCTTGCTCGCCAGCAACGGGCTGGAGGTGTAGGTGACGCTGCGGTGCACGCTCATTGCGCACCTCCGGCAGCCGCCTTGTCTTCCACATACTGGGTGATGGCCGGTGTGGCGCTCTGCATGCTCTGTGCCACCGCCAGGCGCTCGATGCGCAGCGGCGTGGCCTGGGCACGCTTTTCCACCTGCAGGCGCTGGTATTCCGTCGTCAGCTCGCGCGCGTCGTGCTGCGCCCGTTCACGCTCGGTGAACAGGCGGCGCGCCTCGTACTGCGTGTGCACCAGAAACAGTGCACTCGCCACCACGGCCGCCAGCAGGAGGATATTCAGGCGCAGCATGCTTCCTCCCGCTGCAGGGCAGCCAGGGGGGCGGAAGCCGTGCGCAGCGGCCAGGTCATGCAGGCACCTCGGTGCGCTCGGCCACGCGCATCACCGCGCTGCGCGAACGCGGATTGCCCTCGATTTCCTGTGCGCTGGGCTTGATGCGTTCCAGCGCCTTCAGGCGCATGGGCTGGGGCGCGGCAAACGGCGCCCGGCGGTCATACACCTCTTTGGAATGCTGGGCGATGAACTGCTTGACGATGCGGTCTTCCAGCGAGTGGAAACTGATCACGGCCAGGCGGCCGCCCGGCTGCAGCACCTTCAGCGCGGCGGCCAGCGCCTGCTGCAGCTCTTCGAGCTCGGCATTGATGAAAATCCGAAAAGCCTGAAAGGTCCGCGTGGCAGGGTTCTGGCCTGCCTCCCGTGTGCGGACCGCACCAGCCACGATGCTGGCCAGCTCGGCAGTGGTGGTGAGTGGGCCTTTTTCTGTGCGCCGAGCAACAATCGCCTTTGCAATGGGCCCAGCAAACCGTTCTTCGCCATAGTCACGTATCACCTCCGCGATCTGGTGCACCTCCGCATCGGCCAGCCAGTCGGCCACGCTCTGGCCACGGGTGGTGTCCATGCGCATGTCCAGAGGGCCGTCGAAACGGAAGCTGAAACCCCTCTCGGGGCTGTCGATCTGGGGCGAACTCACGCCCAGGTCCATCAGCACGCCGGCACAGCTGCCTGCGGGCAATTCGTCCAGATGGCGGAAGCCTTCGTGGCGGATGGAAAAACGCGGGTCCGTGATGCGTGCCGCTTCGGCAATCGCTTCCGGGTCTTTATCGAAAGCGACCAGGCGGCCATCCGGCCCCAGTCGCTGCAAAATCTTGCGGGAATGGCCGCCACGGCCAAAAGTCGCATCCACCCACTGACCGGCGGGCGAAGGCCCGGCCGCACCCAGCAGGGCGTCCACGGCTTCGTCCAACAGGACGGTGATGTGTTGGAGGGGCTGGTTCAACGCTCGCCCTTTTCAAAAAGCAAAATCCTGGAAAACGTTCGGCATGTCGGCCTGCATGGCCTCTGCCTCCTGTGCTTCGTAAGTGGCGCGGTCCCACAGTTCGAAGTGGTTGCCCATGCCCAGCAGCACCACCTCCTTGCTCAGGCCCACGGCCTGGCGCAGCTCGGGTGCCACCAGCACGCGGCCGGTGCCATCCATGTCCACATCCTGGGCGTTGCCCAGAAAGATGCGCTTCCACCACTGCGCGGACATGGGCAGCTCTGCGATGCGCTCGCGGAACTTCAGCCATTCAGGACGGGGAAACAACATGAGACAGCCGTGGGGATGTTTGGTGATGGTGATCTGGCCTTCGGCCATGGCCAGGAGGGCGTCACGATGCCGGGTCGGCACTGAAAGCCTCCCCTTCGCATCCAGACTCAGCGAAGACGCCCCTTGAAACACGGTTGTTGACCCCGGCTAGGTTGAACCTTGCGACCTCTGCGCTTGGGCTGCAGAGGCAACTTTCACCACTTAATTGCACTTTTTTGCACTGTAGCAGCAAATCAGATTCCCGCCTCAACGCTTGTCACAAACATTTGCAATGAAATCAACGACTTAGCATGGAGTTTTCTATAGCAGATACACAAAAGTCCTTTGTCTACAAGAACTTAGGCGGTAGTGCACAGACAAAGCTTGAGCTCGGGAAATAATTGCATTTCGCAAACAAAACGCCCCTGCCGTCGCAAGGACCGCAGGGGGCGTGGCATGCAATCGGGGTCAGATCACAGGATGAAGCGCGACAAATCCTCGTCCTGGCTCAGCATCTGGAGGCGCTCATCGACGTAGGCGGCGTCGATGGTGATGGTCTGGCCTGCCAGCTTGGTGGCGTCAAAGCTCACCTCGTCCAGCAGGCGCTCCATGACCGTGGACAGGCGACGGGCCCCGATGTTCTCGGTGCGCTCGTTCACCTGGAAGGCCGTGTGGGCCAGGCGGGTGATGCCTTCGGGGGTGAACGCCAGCGTCACCCCCTCGGTAGCCAGCAGTGCCTGGTACTGCTTGACCAGGGAGGCATGGGTCTGCGTGAGGATGGCTTCGAAGTCCTGCACCGACAGCGACGCCAGCTCCACCCGGATGGGAAAGCGCCCCTGCAGCTCCGGAATCAGATCGCTGGGTTTGGACAGGTGGAACGCACCCGAGGCGATGAACAGAATATGGTCGGTCTTGACCATGCCGTACTTGGTGGACACCGTGGTGCCTTCCACCAGCGGCAGCAGATCGCGCTGCACGCCCTGGCGCGACACGTCGGAGCCGCTGGTTTCCTGGCGCGTGGCCACCTTGTCGATCTCGTCGATGAAAACAATGCCGTTCTGTTCGGCGTTGGCAATGGCGCGGGTCTTGATGTCGTCCTCGTTGACCAGCTTGGCCGCTTCCTCGTCGGTCAGCAGCTTCAATGCCTCCTGGATGGGCAGCTTGCGCGTCTTGCGCTTTTCCTGGCCCATCTGGCTGAACATGCCACGCAGCTGCTCGGTCATCTCCTCCATGCCCTGGGGGCCCATGATTTCCAGCGCCGGACGGGCTTCGGCCAGATCGATCTCGATCTCCTTGTCGTCCAGCTCACCCTGGCGCAGCTTCTTGCGGAACACCTGGCGCGTGGCACTGTCGGCCGGCACGGCATCGTGCGTGCGGGCCTGGGGCAGCAGCACGTCCAGGATGCGCTCTTCGGCAGCGTCTTCGGCGCGCACGCGCAACTTCTTGATCTCGGCTTCGCGCGTCTGCTTGACGGCGATTTCGGCCAGATCGCGAATGATGGCATCCACGTCCTTGCCTACATAGCCGACTTCGGTGAACTTGGTGGCCTCCACCTTGATGAAAGGCGCATCGGCCAGCTTGGCCAGGCGGCGCGCGATCTCGGTCTTGCCCACGCCGGTGGGGCCGATCATCAGGATGTTCTTGGGCGTGATTTCCTGGCGCAGGCCATCCGGCACCTGCTGGCGACGCCAGCGGTTGCGCAGCGCAATGGCCACGGCGCGCTTGGCGCTGGGCTGACCGACGATGTGGTGGTCCAGCTCGGAGACGATTTCCTGCGGGGTCATGGACGACATGGCTTTATGACTCAAATGGGCACCCTGTGCAGCGAGCGCAAGCACAGGGCGCTATCAAAACAATGGAGAAACCGGTTTACAGCGTCTCGATGGTGTGGTGCATATTGGTGTAGATGCACAGCTCGCCGGCGATCTCCAGCGACTTCTTGACCACCGCTTCGGCCGACAGCTCGGTATGGTTCAGCAGCGCCTTGGCGGCCGAATGGGCATATGCCCCGCCGGAGCCGATGGCCACGATGCCCTGCTCGGGCTCCAGCACGTCGCCATTGCCGGTGATGATCAGGGACGCCGAGGCATCGGCCACGGCCAGCATGGCCTCCAGGCGGCGCAGCACACGGTCGGTACGCCAGTCCTTGGTCAGCTCGATGGCCGCGCGCGTCAAATGGCCCTGGTGCTTTTCCAGCTTGGCCTCGAAACGCTCGAACAGCGTGAAAGCATCGGCCGTGGCGCCGGCAAAGCCGGCCAGCACCTTGCCATGGTAGAGCTTGCGCACCTTGCGGGCCGTGCCCTTGACAACGATGTTGCCCAGCGTGACCTGGCCGTCGCCGCCGATGGCGACCTGGATGCCGTCCGGCGTTTCGCGCCGCACACTGAGGATGGTGGTGCCGTGATACTGTTCCATAGCTTCCATATATCGAGGCGATTGAGCCGCTTGCAAGAGGCCGGAGCACAGTTTTTTTGGCCCTGGCAAAGCGTACGTTTCAGCTACCCGTCCCCCCTCAGGGCGCGCGCAGCTGCAGCTTGGCGTGGGCCTCGATACCGATCACCTGCAGGAACACCGCCACCAGATGGTGCAGCTGGGTGAAGCGCAGCTGGTGGCCCAGGACCTGCATCTCGGCCGCCCAGTTCAGCACCATACCGGCCGCCACAAAGTCCAGGCGGATCAGGCGTTCGCAGCCAATCTCCAGCGGCGTGCCCAGCCGTGCACGGGCCCGCAAGGCCTGCAGCCAGGGCGTGGCATCCCCTTCGATCACTCCCGCCAGCCCATCCCGCTCGGTGGGCTCGGGCCCGCCCGCCGCCATGTCCAGGGACGACATGCCCAGCTGCTGTGGTATGGAGAACCACACCGGCGCCGCATGGCCGAAATAGCTCGCCCAGTCGAGCGCCAGCGGCTCGAACCCTTCTTCATCGCCAATGGCGCGGTATAGGTCCAGCACCACCTGCCAGATGCCCGCCACCGCCCGGCGGTCCACCGGCGTATGGTCCAGGCCGTGCACCAGCAGCTCCAGCAGGCGCGCCTTGGCCCCATCCAGATCGCCGTGGGCAAACAGGATGGCAGCTTCTTCGATATCGGGCGTGATGGAAAAGCCAGCACCGTCCGCGGTGCTAACCGGCACGGGGGGCACCCGGCTTTCCTCGCCCAGCGTGGGAATCGCCTGCCACTGGGCCGCCGTCATGCCGGGCGGCCGGCCCGGTGCCGGGGTGGACGCCGCAGCACGGGCGTCTGCGACCGGGAACACGGCGTCGACCACCGGCTCGGAGCTATCGGCAGCGCGCAGCCATTGCTGCGCCATCTGCGCTTCGATGGCATCGATTTTCCGCAAGGTGGTGGTGCCATGGTCCTCGGCATCCAGCGCAGAAGGCAGAAACGCCGAAGCCGGCATGCGTGCCGGCTGTCCACCGCGGTCGCGTTGATGGCGCAGCTGACGCAGCTCGGCAAATTCCTGGGCACGGATGGCATCGTCGCGGCGCTTGCGCTCCACCATCTGGTGCAGGGCCTCTTTGCCAGACCCTTCATCGCTGGCAGCCAGGTCGGCAGGCTCCTGCGCGGAGGAGCCCGTGACCTTCTGCAGCATCTTGGAGAGAAAACCGCCTGTCTTGCCTGATTCCTGGTTCATGGTGTCCTGCAACGGTGGGCGGTGGTCCGGGGTAGATCCAGAGTGGATCAGTCTCCGAACATCTTTTGCTTCAGCTCGCGGCGCTGCTGGGCTTCCAACGACAGCGTGGCCGTGGGGCGGGCCAGCAGACGACCAACGCCGATGGGCTCGCCGGTTTCGTCGCAGTAACCGTAGTCGCCGGCGTCGATGCGGGCGATGGACTGTTCGATTTTCTTCAGCAGCTTGCGCTCGCGGTCGCGCGTGCGCAGTTCCAGGGCGTGCTCTTCCTCGATGGTGGCGCGGTCTGCGGGATCGGGCACCACCACGGTGTCTTCGCGCAGATTTTCAGCCGTCTCGCCCGCGTTGTTGTGCATGTCCTGCTTGAGCTGCACCAGCTTGTGGCGGAAGAACGCCATCTGCTTGTCGTTCATGTACTCCTCGTCGGGCATGGCAATGACTTCGGCATCGCTCAGCTCTTCAGCAGACTTGGATTTCCAGTTGTTGGCGAGTTTGGGGTCACGCTTGAGCACGGCGGCTGTGGGGACAGAGATAGTGGAAGGCATGGCTTTCGTGCTTGTGGGTTTGGCAGCCATCGAAGCGGCTGCCAAAGGCTGGGTTGAGGCGCTGCGCGCAGGGCTGCGCACAGAGGAAACGGCGGGGGCTGCCGCAGCCTTGGGCTGTGCGGCCACCTTATTGGCAGCGGCCTTGACAGGCGTCTTCACGGCTGCGGCTTTGGGTACCGCAGGTGCCGCCACTTTAGGTGTGGCTTTCTTCTTGCTGGTCTCGGCTGTCACGTCCTGTCTCCTCACAGTATGACCGTCCCAGTCTGTCTTCCCCGTGGGCAGACCGACCGGGTTCTCTTTAGGGGCGGGATTGTAGCCATCTCCAACAATACCTAACGCAAAGTTGCGGATATCACACAACCCGCTTTGGTAAGACCATGTAAATCGCCCGCCCTCTCCCGCATGGCTGCGAGAGGTGGCGGGCGATTCTGCGCCCGTGTGGCGCCAGCCTGCGGCCGGCCAGAGGCCCGGCCGCGACCGGCGGCAAACCACGAAGCAGGGTTTATGCCAGGCTTTGTTCCAGGCCTTGCTTGAAGATGTCCTGCGGCAGGTCAATGCCGATGAACACCATGCGGCTTTCACGCGCCTCGCCGGCTTCCCACTCAGGCCCCAGGTCGCTGCCCATCAGTTGGTGCACGCCCTGGAAGATCACCTTGCGCTCGGTACCCTTCATGTTCAGCACACCCTTGTAGCGCAGCATGCGCGGGCCGTAGATGTTGACGATGGCACCCAGGAAGTCTTCCAGCTTGGCCGGGTCGAACGGACGGCTGGCACGGTACACGAAGCTCTTCACGTCGTCGTCATGGTGGTGGTGGTGCGGGTGATTGCACTCCGCGCCATGGGCATGGTCATGGTCGCAGTGCTCGCCGTGTTCGTGGTGGTGGGCATGACCGTGATCGTGGTCATGCTCGCATTTGCCATGGTCGTGGTCGCAATGGCTGTGGTCGTGCTCGTCGGCCTTGAGGAAATCGGGGTCGATGTCCAGCTTGGCGTTCAGGTTGAAGCCGCGCAGGTCAAACACTTCGGACAGCGGCACTTCGCCGAAATGCACGGCCTGGATGGGCGCGCGCGGGTTCATGTGCTTGAGGCGGTGGACCAGAGCCTCCTTGTCGGCGGCGCTGACCAGGTCGGTCTTGGTCAGGAAGATCTGGTCGGCAAAGCCCACCTGGCGGCGTGCTTCCTGGCGGTCGTCCAGCTGCTGGTTGGCGTGCTTGGCATCCACCAGGGTGATGATGGAGTCGATCAGATAGCTCTCGGCGATCTCGTCGTCCATGAAGAAGGTCTGTGCCACCGGGCCGGGGTCGGCCAGGCCGGTGGTCTCGATCACGATGCGGTCGAACTCCACCAGCCCCTTGCGGCGCTTGGCGGCCAGCAGTTGCAGGGCTTCGCGCAGGTCTTCACGGATGGTGCAGCAGATGCAGCCATTGCTCATCTGCAGGATCTGTTCCTTGGATTCGGTCTTCAGAATGTCGGTGTCGATGTTCTCTTCGCCGAATTCGTTTTCGATCACGGCGATCTTCATGCCGTGGGATTCGCTGAGCACGCGCTTGAGCAAGGTGGTCTTGCCCGAGCCCAGGAAGCCGGTGAGGATGCTGACGGGAATCAGTGCCATGGTGGTATGCCTTGTAATCTGGCGCGGCAGCCGCACCGGGCCGCCGCGAAACGGGGAAAAACAGCAATCAGCTGGGGGCGCCGCCCGAAAATTCCAGGGCGCGCAACAACAGTCAGTGTAGCCAGCAGGTCAAGTGCCCTGCGCCCATGGGGGCGTCCACCTTGCGGGTGTTATCGACCGCCCAACACCGCTGCGCCGGAACAGGCAGCTATCAAATCAGGAAGCCACGGAGACGGTGCGCAGGGGCCATCGCCCCCTTGCACGCTCACTCCTTGCGCTTGGCGCGCGGGTGGGCCTGCTCGTAGGCCTGGGCCAGGTGCTGGAAATCCAGCCGGGTATAGACCTGGGTGGTGGCAATGTTGGCATGGCCCAGCAGCTCCTGCACGGCACGCAGGTCGCCGCTGCTCTGCAGCATGTGGCTGGCAAAGGAATGGCGCAGCACATGCGGGTGCACCGGCTGCGCCAGGCCAGCCTGCTGGCCGCGCTGGCGCAGCCGCGCCCAGGCAGTCTGGGCCGACATGCGCCCACCCCGAGCACCCACGAACAGCGCGGGCTCCGCCCAATCGGGTTCAAAAGGCTCGGCACGGCGGCGCAGCCAGCGTTGCAAGGCCGCCAGTGCATGCTTGCCCACAGGCACCGTGCGGCGCTTGCCGCCCTTGCCCAGCACATGGGCTTCGGCCGCCTCCCAGTCGATCCAGCCGCTGTGCGCCGCGTCGCCGGGCTGCAGATTCAGGCCCACCAACTCCCCCACGCGCAGGCCGCTGCTGTAGAGCAGCTCGGTCATGGCCGCGTCGCGCGCCTCGGTCCAGGGATCGGCATCGTCGTTGCGGAAACCGGCCAGTTGCACCGCATCGTCCACCCCCAGGGCCTTGGGCAGAGGCTTGGCCTGTTTGGGCGCACGCACGCCCTGCACCGGGTTGTGCGGCACCAGCCCCTGCTGCGCCGCCCAGTGAAAGAAACCGCGCCAGCCCGAGAGAATCAGCGCAATGCCCCGCCCGCTGCGCCCCTGGCCGTGCATCTGGGCCACAAAGCGGCGGATCTGCACCGGCTGCAGCTGCAGCAGCGGGGTCTGAACGGTCTGTGCCAGCGTGCTCAGGCGCTCCAGATCCAAGGTATACAGGGCCAGCGTGCGAGCCGACAGGCGCTTTTCCACCCGCACATGCTCCAGGTACTGGCCCGCCACGGCGTCCAGCGCCGGGTGCGCCATGGCGGGCTGGCCGGCGCGGGGGCGTCCTGCGGTAAGCCGACCGGTGGCCGCCATGGTGGTGCCCGTCAGTTGCCGGGGGTGATGCGCAGGCGGCCCAGGGCCGCGCTGGCATGTTCGGCAATGCGCGCCAAAAACTCGGTGCCCATGGTGGCATCGAAACGCAGCGGATCGGGCGAGCCCAGCACCAGCAGGCCGAAGGCCGGGGCTGCGCTGTCGTTCGGACCTTCGCGCAGCGTCAGCAGCGCCAGCGACTGCACCTCGCTGGGCTTAGACAGCCAGCTGGTGGGCTCGAAGCCCAGGTTGGGACCGCAGAACGGCATGGTCAGCGAGGTGGCGAAGGACTTGGCATCGTCGCTCACGCCCATGGTGTACATGCCACCCTGGTAGGGGCCGGCCACATCCCACACGCGCACCGCCACCTGGGGCACCTCGAATTCGCGCTGGATGCCTTCGCTGACCGTGTGCGGCAGCTGGCGCGGGTCCTGGACCTTGGCCAGCGCACAGCTCCAGCGGTGGATCTTGTGGGCAATGCTGGCGTTGTCGCTGCTGTTGCGCACCATTTCCATGATGCGCTGCTCCATGCCCTTGATCTTGTCGCGCAGCATCTCGGCCTGGCGTTCCTGCAGGCTGACGGCACGGCCGCCGTGGCCGCTGCTCAGCTGCACGGTCGACAACAGCTCGGCGTGGCGTTCAAAGAATTCGGGGTGCTGCCGCAGATAGTCGGCAATGCTGTCGTCATTCATGGTGGAGACGTTGGAAGTCATAAAGCGTCAGGAATCTCGATCTGGCCTTCGAACACCGTGGTGGCCGGGCCGGTCATGAACACATGGTCTTGCGCGCCGCCCTCCCAGGCGATCGTCAGCAAGCCCCCCCGGGTTTGTACATCGACACGCGCATCCAGCAAACCCTGCTGGATGCCGGCGACCACGGCCGCGCAGGCGCCGGTGCCGCAGGCCAGGGTCTCGCCCGAGCCACGTTCATAGACGCGCAGCTTGGTCTGCGCGCGGTTGAGCACCTGCAGAAAGCCCGCGTTCACGCGTTGCGGAAAACGCACATGGCGCTCCACCTGCGGGCCCACCACCGCCACGGGGAACTGGTCGACATCGTCCACCAGCTGCACCGCATGCGGATTGCCCATGGAGACCACCACCACCTCGACCTGGGCGGGCGCCGGCGCCGCCAGCGCCAGCGGCCAGACCTGGGCCCGGTGGCGCGTGGCCGCTGTCAGCCCGCTGGCGTCGAAAGGCACGCGCGGGGCGTCCAGCACCGGCTGGCCCATGTCCACGGTGACGCGGCCATCCGGCGTGAGCTGGGGCGCAATCACCCCGCTGAGCGTCTGCACGCGGATGGTGGTCTTGTCGGTCAGGCCCTTGTCATACACAAAGCGGGCAAAACAGCGCGAGCCGTTGCCGCACTGCTCCACCTCACCGCCGTCGGCGTTGTGGATCACGTATTCAAAATCCACGCCGTTGGCGGGCGAAGGGCGCACAGTCAGGATCTGGTCGGCGCCCACGCCGAAATGGCGGTCCGCCAGAAAGCGGTACTGCGCCGCCGTCAGGCCCAGGCGGCCTTGCGTCTCGTCGAGCACGACAAAGTCGTTGCCCGCGCCCTGCATCTTGGTGAAGCGAATGTGCATGGTGTGGCCGTGGGTGGATCAGGCCCTGTCAGGCCTTGGCAGCGGCCAGCTTGGCCAGTGCGCGGTCGACGAACGGCAGGCGGTCCTGGCCCCAGAAACGCTCGCCGTTCAGGATGAAGGTGGGGGCGCCAAACACGCCCAGGGCCACGGCTTCCTCGCTGTTGGCCTGGTACTGGGCCTGCACCTCGGCCGAGGTTTCCAGGGCATGCAGGGCGGCACCGTCATAGCCGGCTTCGTTGGCCACAGCAACGCGCACCGCCGCGTCGGAGGTCTTGCGCTCTTCGGCCCACAGGGCGCGCAGCAGCGCGTGCGACAGCGGGAAGGCGTCCAGGCCCTGCAGCTGGGCGGCAATCACCATCCAGCCCGGGGTCTTGTTCCAATTCACGTCGTCGGCCACGCCCTGGGGGTAGTGGGCAGGCACCAGGTTCAGCGGCAGGCCCAGATAGTCGCTCCAGCGTGCCAGCTCCAGCGCATGGTAGGTCTTGCGGGGCTCGGGGCGGGTCTTGAGCGGAATGCCGCCAGTCTGCGGCACCACCAGCTGAAAGTCGTAAGGCTTGAGCACCAGCTTGACGCCGTGGCGGCGCACGATGTCCTGCAGTTGAGGGCCTCCAAGATAGGCCCAGGGAGAAGAAAGGCTATAGAAACAGTCAAGTTGGGTCATCCTTGGATTATCTTCCTACCTGTGACGAACGAAAGCCTTTCCCCCTCCTCTTCCGCCGAACTTCCTGCGGTTCCCCTCCAAACCCTGTCCAGCCCCCGCAACCAGTCCGCGCTCGAGGCCCTCGCCGCCGAGGCCCGCCGCGACCTGGAGCGCCTGAACTACCCCGCCCCCAACTGGGTGCAGGGCACGGCCGCCGCCGACGACCTCACCTTGGACGTACTGGTGGTGGGCGCCGGCATGTGCGGCCAGACCGCGGGCTTTGCCCTGTTGCGCGAAGGCGTGCGCAAGATCCGCGTGATCGACGCCGCCGCCCGCGGTGACGAAGGTCCCTGGGCCACCTACGCCCGCATGCTGACGCTGCGCAGCCCCAAGCAGCTGATCGGCCCCGACCTGGGCGTGCCCAGCCTCACCTTCCGCGCCTGGTACGAGGCCCAGCATGGCACTGGCGACATCTCGCCTTTCGATGCCGCCACCCCCGGATGGGCAGGGCTGCACAAGATCGGCCGCGTGGACTGGCGTGACTACCTGCTGTGGGTACGCGACACCGCCGGTGTGCAGGTGGAAAACGGCGTGCGCCTGCTGGAAGTCGGCGATGCCGACGGTGTGCTGACCGCCCGCCTGCAAGGCCCCCTGGGCGTGGAGACGGTGCGCACCCGCAAGATCATCCTGGCGCTGGGCCGCGACGGCAGCGGCGCCCCACGCTGGCCGGATTTCCCCTCGCTGTCCATGCAGGACCCGCTGGCCGCCGGCCGCGTGTTCCACACCATGGATGCCATCGACTTCGATGCCCTGCGCGGCCGGCACATCGCCGTGCTGGGCGCCGGCGCCTCGGCTTTTGACAATGCCGCCTGCGCGCTGGAAGCCGGCGCCGCCGTCAGCCAGTTCGCCCGCCGCGCCGTGCTGCCGCAGATCAACAAGAGCAAGGCCGCCTCCTTTCCCGGCTTTTTACGCGGTTACTCGGCACTGGACGATGCGCGCAAATGGCGCTTTTACACCTACATCTTCGACGAACAAGTGCCCCCGCCCTGGGAAACCGTGCGCCGCTGCGACGCCCACGACAGCTTCACGCTGCGCCTGGGCTGCGGCTGGAAGGATGTGCAGCCCCTGGCCGACGGTGTGGCCGTGACGCTGGCCGACGGCAGCGTGCAGCGCTTTGACGCCGTCATCCTGGGCACCGGCTTTGATGTGGACCTGCTGGACCGCCCCGAGCTGGCCCGCTACACCCCGCACATCGACACCTGGGGCAGCCATGTGTCCCCCGCCATGGCCGCCGCCCAGCCCGAGCCGGCCCGCTTCCCCTATCTGGCGGCCAACTTTGCGCTCCAGAGCGCCGATGGCGACAAGGCCGAGGCCCTGTCGCGCCTGCACCTGTTCAACTGGGGCGCCACCATGAGCCATGCGGCCCTGGGCAGCGACATTCCCGGCCTGGGCATCGGCGCCACCCGCCTGGCCCAGGCCCTGGTGAGCGATCTGTTCGTGCAGGACGCCGATCTGCACTGGCAGAAGCTGCTGGAACACGACGAGCCCGAGCTGATCGCCACCCGCTGGTACCAGCCCGCGCCCGGCGCCAGCACCGACACGCCCACCTGAGCGACTGCGGCGCATCCGTCGGCGCAAAAAAAGACCGGCACAAGCCGGTCTTTTTCATGTTGCACCGCACGATGGCAGCGCAAGCGCTGCGTCACATGCTGATCTTGCTGATCTTGCTGCCGTTGACGGACACGCCGGCTTCCAGACCGGTGTTGTTCAGCACATAGCTGCTGACCGGCGCGTTGGCCGTGGTGGTGTCGATACCGCCATTGGCACCGGCCTTGCCCACGGCCACATTGGCATCGGCCCCCACGGACCAGCCATCGCTGTTCAGGAACTTGTTGTAGGCATCCTGCGAGCTGAAGACGTAGATGACCGCCTTGGATGCCCCGCCCGCCTGCCAGCCGATCGACGCCGCCGTGGTGCTGTAGTAGCCGCGCGTGGTGCCGTTGGAACGCAGCACGCACTTGCCGTGTTCGGCACCGATCACGAAGCTGCCGCCGATCACCGCCGGGCACACTAGCACGCCGCGCGACTTGGCCACCAGCTCGCGGGTGCCGGGCATGGCCGCATACAGCCGGTTCAGTGCGGCGGTGGACTGGGATTCCAGCTGTTCCTTGGTCTGCGGCGCGCTGCCCTTGCCCTGTGTCTGGCCTGTGGAGCTGCAGCCTGCGATGCCCAGCGCAGCGACAACCGCTGCGGCAGCCAGCCAGGTGGAACGGTGGGAAATTGCGACCATGTGGTACCTCCTCAGTAAGAAACGTCCGAAGAAAAAAAGGGGCTGGAGCCCATCCTGCAACCCTGCGGGTGACAGGACGATGACCGTGCCCCTTCCGCGTACACGAAAGCGCTGTGGTCCGTGTCGGTGCTGTCCATGCTAGGCGTGCTGCGCCGGTTTGTGCGCTGTTGCATACGCTTTGCGGGAACCGCCTACACGGCAGATGGCATCTGCCTGTACACCGTAGCCGCTTTGCGCCGACAGCACCAGCGTGTTGCCCCGCAGCGCCGCCGGGCTGCATTACCATTCCCCCAGCTTTTTTGACGACAGGTGCCCATGAACAATCTGCTGCGTGTTTTCCACCACCCCCAGGCGGCCATGGTGCTGCTGCGCATCACCCTGGCCGTGCTGATGCTGTTCCATGGCTGGGCCAAGATCACCAAGGGGGTGGGCGGCATCGAATCGCTGGTGATGAAAGCCGGCCTGCCCGGCTGGGTGGCGTACGGCGTCTACCTGGGTGAAGTGGTGGCGCCGCTGCTGATGCTGGTGGGCCTGTGGGTGGTGCCCGCCGCCATCGTGATGGCCATCAGCATGCTGTTTGCGCTGTTTCTGGTGCACACCGGACAGTTTCTGGGCCTGCACCCCACGGGCGGCTGGGCGCTGGAGCTGCAGGCCTTCTACCTGGTATGCGCCATCGTGGTGGCCATGGGCTACAGCAAAGGCAAATAGGCGTCTGGCGCTTTGACACCTGAGCGCCCGCCCCAGCGCCTGAAGAGGGCAACAAAAAAGCGACAGGCCTGCCTGTCGCTTTTTGCATGCCGGCTCCGCCCGCGCCTGCCGTCGGGCGGGCACTGCGGACCTTACTGGATGGTGATCTTGGCCGCCTTCACGATCTCGGCCGACTTCAGGCGGTTTTCGTGCACGGTCTTGCGGAACTGCTCGGGCGTCTCGAAGCGCAGGCTGTTGCCGCTGTCTTCCAGGCGCTTCTTGATCTCGGGCTGGTGCAGCACCTGCTGGATGGCCGCGTTCAGCTTGTTGACGATGGGGGCCGGCGTGCCCTTGGGGGCCCACAGGCCAAACCAGATGGCACTGTCAAAACCCTTGGTGCCGGGCAGACCGCTGGCGGCCACGGGCGGCACTTCCGGCACGGCCGCAATCGGCTTGGCGGTGGTGGCGGCCAGCAGCTTGAGCTTGCCGCTCTTGTAGTGCGGCAGCACGGTCTGCACCTGGTTCATGATGCAGCAGGTCTCGCCGCGCAGCACCGAGGTGATGGCTTCCGGCCCGCCCTTGTAGGGCACATGCACCATATCCAGACCCAGGCGCCAGTTCAGCTCGGCAAACGCCATGTGCGTGCCGGTGCCATTGCCCGTAGAGGCAAAGTTGTACTTGCCGGGGTTGGCTTTGACTTCCTTGACGAACTCGGCCAGCGAATTCACCTTGATCACATCCGGGTTGATGGTCAACACATTCGACACATCGACCACCGGCGCCACGGCCTCGAAGTCTTTTTCCACGTCGAACGGCAGCTTGGGATAGAGGGCGGCATTGGTGCCATGGGTGGCCGCCGTGCCGAACACCAGGGTGTATCCGTCCGGCTTGGCACGGGCCACATACTCGCTGGCAATGTTGCCAGCCGCCCCGGGCTTGTAGTCGATGATCACGGTCTGGCCGATCAGCTTGGACAGTGGCTCCTGGATCAGGCGTGCCACCACATCCACGCCGGAGCCGGCGTTGAAGGTCATGATGATGGTCACCGGCTGGTGGCTGGGCCAGTCCCCCTGCGCCAGCACGGCGGGGGCGGAAGTGGTCAGGGCAGCGGCGGCAAAGGCGCCCAGCAGGGTGCGGCGGTGAAAAACGGTCATGGGTGATGGCCTTGGCAAGCGGATCGGGTCTGATCTGGATCAATGACAGCCATGGTAGCCGTCCTTTCATAAGATTCAGGCATGTGTTTATATGCATGGCTGCAGGTGACAGACGCGCACGGCGCACCGCCCCAATAATGTGGCCATGCCCCGCGACCACCTGCTCCTCCACCCCCAGCGCGTGCCCGTCACGCCGCTGGACGCGTCCACCCTGCTGCTGCTGCGCGATCTGCCGGACGGCGGCTGTGAAGTGCTGATGACCCGCCGCTCCGAGCGCGCCAGCTTCGCGCCGGGCATGTATGTCTTCCCCGGTGGCGGCATCGAGGCACAGGACGCACAGGCCGGAGACGACGTGGTGCGCAGCCGCGACGGGCTGGACGCCACCGGCCGCACGGCCGCCACCGCGGCATTGCGCGAAACCTTCGAGGAAATGGGCCTGCTGCTGGCCGTGCATGCCGATGGCAGCCCCGCCACCCAGGCCGATGTGGATGCGCTGGACCGCCATGCCCCGCTGTGGCCCCAGCTGCGCGCGCGCGGCCTGCGGCTGGACGTGGCCCAGCTGTGGCAGATCGGCCATTTCACCGCCGACCGCAACCTGCCCAAGCGCTTTGCCGTGCCCTTTTTTGTGGCCCGCATGCCGCCTGGCCAGACACCGGAGCCCGACAACCGCGAGCAGTTCGAGCCCGTCTGGGTGCGGCCGGCCCAGGCGCTGGAGCGCTTCCAGGCCCGGCAGATGCCCATGATCTTCCCCACCATCCGCACCCTGACGCGGCTGGCCCAGCTGGGCAGCACCGAAGGCGTGCTGGCGGCCGTGGTCAACGGTCCGCTGTGGAAGCATTCGCCCCGCACCGGCCTGCAAAGCGGCAAGGAAGCGCGTTTTACCGAGGACGAAGCGCCCTACGGCGAGCTGGCCATGGTCTGCCCCGACGGCCAATGCCTGCACCCGCTCGACTGGCAGAGCGAACACGCCGTACCGCTGCGCAAGAACCTGCTGCGCCTGACGGCCCCCAACGCCAGCGTGATGACCGGCCCCGGCACCAACAGCTATCTGGTGGGAGAGCCGGCCACGGGTTTCATCGCCATCGACCCCGGTCCGGCCGATACCGCCCACATCCAGCGCCTGTACGACGCCGCAGGCGGTGATATCCGTGCCATCGTCTGCACCCATTCGCATGCCGACCATGCCCCGGGGGCCTTTGTGCTGCAGCAGCTGTGCCAGGACCAGGGCGCCGCGCGCCCGCAGATCCATGGCCTGCCGTCCGCCCCGACGGCCTCTGAGTCCGCCCGGTTCACCCCCGATCTGGCGCTGCAGGATGGAGAGCGGCTGGTGCTGTCGGCTCCGCCGCCCGCAGGCCAGGACCACCCCGTCACCCACACCCTGCGCGCCGTGTTCACGCCCGGCCACGCCGCCAACCATGTCTGCCTGGTGCTGGAAGAGGACGAGCTGCTGTTCAGCGGGGACCACATCCTGAACGGCGCCACGCCCATCGTGAACCCGCCGGACGGCAATATGGACGCCTACCTGCGCTCGCTGGACACGCTGGACGCCATCTGTGCGCAGGAAGAGATCGACTTCATCCTGCCTGCCCACGGCTATGTGCTGGGCGCCGCGCGCGCGGTGATCGCCCGCCTGAGAAACCACCGCCTGGCACGCGAAGCCAAGGTGCTGGCCGCCATGCAGGCCCTGCCCGGCGGCAGCATGCAGGACTGGGTGCAGCACGCCTACGCGGACACCCCCCAGCCGCTGTGGAAGCTGGCCGAACGCAGCCTGCTGGCCCATGTGGAGCGCATCCAGGCGCTGGGGCTGGCACCGGCCACCTGACCCGGCCTTTCCGCAGAGGCCGTACCCTGCAGCCCCTCTTTTTTTGCTGCCGCAGATACCGCGTGGCCCACAGGCCATCGCGGGCCTCGTAGACTGCGCGCTTATGTCACCGACTGAACACCCCGAAGCACAGGACGAAGGCGTCCGCCTGTCCAAACGCCTGGCCGCCCAGCTGGGCTGCTCGCGCGCCGAAGCCGAGCTTTACATTGAAAGCGGCGCCGTGCAGGTGGACGGCATCACCGTCCAGACGCCCGCCACCCGCGTGCGCCCGCAGCAAACCGTCACCGTCAAGGAAGGCGCCAAGCCCGATGGCGCCCCCCCCGTGACCTTGCTGCTGCACAAGCCCGCCGGCTACACCGTGCGCAACCCCCAGGGTGCGCGCGGCCACACCCGTGGCAAGGTGGGCAATGCCTACGACCTGCTGGTGCCCGAGAACCTGGCCGATATGGACACCCCGGCGCCCATCCTGGTGCTGCAAAAGCATTTCAAGAACCTGGAGTGCCTGCTGCCCATTCCGGTGCCCGCCAGCGGCCTGATGGTGTTCACCCAGGACCACCGCGTGGCGCGCAAGCTGCGGGAAGAAGCGCTGTACCTGGAGCAGGAATGCATTGTCGAAGTGCGGGGCACCATCGACGAAGGTGGGCTGGAACGCCTGTGCGACGGCACCTCCATCGACGGCAAGCGCCTTCCCAAGATCAAGGTCAGCTGGCAGAACGAAACCCGCCTGCGCTTTGCGCTCAAAGGCATCTTTCCCGAAGAGATTGCCGAGATGTGCGAATGCGTGGGCCTGGAAGTGATTGGTATGAAGCGCCAGCGCATCGGACGCATCTCGCTGGCCAAGCTGCCCGAAGGGCAGTGGCGCTATGCCATGCCCTGGGAGCGGTTCTAGCCCCTGGGCTGCGGCGCAGCATCCCGCCTGGCGAGAGGTCCCACCTCGCCACAGGTGCTCCCTGCCTGCCACTGCCGGGGGCGCACCAGCCGCCCGGCCAAGGCGCAGTGCGGCGAATCTTCCATCGCGGCACCACTGCGCCACGGGCCGCAATCTGGCAATTTCTTTTCAGCATTGCCGCAGCGCACATATGCAAATGCATAGCGGTGGACGCATCCACAGTAAGCTATCCAACGGGAAATGCCAGGATATCTGGGTGACTGGTGAGCGCATCGATCCGGAAAGTTGAAAATTTCTTTTCAACTCCCGCGCTGCCCACGGCATCCACGGAAACAAAAACCGCGCTCCCAGTGACTGAAAGCGCGGTTTTTTTGCGGAATCTAAAAGTGTGAAGTTCGCCTGTAAGCCGGATTCTGTGCACAACGGTTTCCCGCTGCGTGACCGCCATTACTCTGGGCTGGGGGTCGCCCCACCAGCTCGATGCTACCTACCCGCACACTCCGGGGGCCCCGTCAACGTGTGCCTACTTGGTATTGCTGCGCGTAGAGATTGCCCGTTTCACCCTGGATGGTCTGCCTTGCGGCACTCCTGCCAGACTCGTCTCTGTTGCTCTGATCCTCACCTCACGGTGGACAGCCGTTAGCTGCTACGCCGCCCTATGCAGTCCGGACGTTCCTCCAGTGCGGCCTTTCGGCACCAGCACCAGCGGCGGTCCAGCGAACTTCACACCGCCATTATCGCCCGTCTGGCGCCCGTTTGCCGGCTGGCCCGGGCACAACCCTGCGCTACAGCAGGTTCAGGATGCTGTAGCCCATCAGCAGCAACAGGCAGATCACGGCCACCAGCATGGTCCAGGGGCCCCAGCGCTGGTCACGGTAGGAAAAGCCGACCATCAACAGCACGCAGCATGCGCCCAGCAGCAGCATGGTGTGATTGAACGTGAGCAACAAGGGAAACCTCCTTTGTATGAAGACACCTGCCCATTGTTTCGCGCTGCAGGCGTTTGCGGGCCACCGATCACCCAGCGCTTGATGTGCATCAAGTGCAAGCTGCAGTTTCTGCGCGGCACCGCTCTTTGGCAGCCCGGACAAGCCCGTAGCCAGGGTCGCGCCGGGGGGCGCTGCCGACCCCACCTTCAGGGCATATTCATATTCCGTCCAGGCGGAACAAGTGCGCCACAATGGCCGTTCCCGAATTCCACCCACCTGCTGGAGAGACCATGAAATTCGACAACGTTCTGCAAACCATCGGCAACACGCCCGCCATCCGCATCAACCGCCTCTACGGTGCAGGCGCCAATGTCTGGATCAAGTCCGAGCGTGGCAACCCCGGTGGCTCCATCAAGGACCGCATTGCGCTGTCGATGGTGGAGGATGCGGAGAAGTCCGGCGCACTGAAGCCCGGCGGCGTGATCATCGAGCCGACCAGCGGCAACACCGGCGTGGGCCTGGCCCTGGTGGCCGCCGTCAAGGGCTACAAGCTGGTCCTGGTAATGCCCGAGAGCATGTCCATCGAACGCCGCCGCCTGATGCTGGCCTATGGCGCCACGTTCGACCTGACGCCCAAGGAAAAGGGCATGAAGGGCGCCATCGCCCGCGCGCAAGAACTGGCCGCACAAACGCCCGGTGCCTGGATTCCCCAGCAGTTCGAAAATCCCGCCAACGTGGCCGTACACGAAGCCACCACCGCCCAGGAAGTGCTCAAGGACTTCCCCGAAGGCATTGATGTGCTGATCACCGGCGTGGGAACGGGCGGTCACCTGACCGGCGTGGCCCGGGTGCTCAAGGCCAAGTTCCCCAATCTGAAAGTGTTTGCCGTCGAGCCTGCGGCCTCGCCCGTGATCTCCGGCGGCCAGCCTGCGCCCCACCCCATCCAGGGCATTGGCGCCGGCTTTGTGCCCAAGAACCTGGACACCAGCCTGCTGGACGGAGTGATCCAGGTGGACGCCGAACCCGCCCGCGAATACGCCCGCCGCGTGGCGCGCGAAGAAGGTCTGCTGGTCGGCATCTCCTCGGGTGCCACGCTGGCCGCGATCGCGCAGAAGCTGCCCGAGCTGCCCGCAGGCGCCAAGGTGCTGGGCTTTGCCTACGACACGGGCGAACGCTATCTGTCGGTGGAAGGCTTCCTGCCCACCGCCTGAGCGTCGGCCACGCCGCCCCTGACAACCGCCTGTGCATGTCCGCCAGGCGGTTTTTTGTTGCCGCCCTCCACAACCACCGGTGCAGCACCCCGCCTGCGGGCGCAACTAGGGTTCCCGCCAAGCCCGTGCCTGCCATCCGCGCCCAGAATCGGGCGCCATGCTCTCACCCAGCCAAATCATTGTTCTGGCCCTCCCGGTATTTCTCGCACTGATGGCTGTGGAATGGGCCGTCGGCCGCCGGCGCGGGCACAACACCTATGCGCTGGCCGATGCCATCACCTCGCTGAACCTGGGCGTGCTGAGCCAGACCAGCGCGGTCTTCACCAAGCTGCTGACGCTGGGCATCTACACCGCCGTTGCCCACCACGCGGCCCTGTGGCACCATGACGCTTTCTGGTTCAGCCTGCCGGGCTGGTTGCTGGCCCTGCTGCTCTACGACTTCTGCTACTACTGGCTGCACCGCATGGGGCACGAAGTCGCCGTGCTGTGGGCGGCCCATGTGGTGCACCACCAGAGCCAGGACTACAACCTGTCCACCGCGCTGCGCCAGACCAGCTCCGGCGCGCTGCTGGCCTGGATCTTCTACCTGCCGATGGCCCTGCTGGGCGTGCCGCCGCTGGTGTTTGCCGTGGTTGGCCTGATCGATCTGCTCTACCAGTTCTGGGTGCACACCGAGCAGGTGCGCCGCCTGGGCTGGTTCGACCGCTGGTTCTGCTCCCCCAGCAACCACCGCGTGCACCACGCCGTCAACGATGCCTATGTGGACAAAAACTACGGCGGCATCCTGATCGTGTGGGACCGGCTGTTCGGCACGTTCAAGGAAGAAGACCCGCACGATCCCTGCATCTACGGCACCCGCGGCCTGCTCAACAGCTGGGATCCGCTGTGGGCCAATGCGGCCGTCTACCGCCAGCTGGTGCACGACAGCTGGCAGGCACGGCGCTGGAGCGACAAGGCCAGGGTCTGGCTGATGCCCCCCGGCTGGCAGCCGGCCGATGTGGCGCAGCGTTTCCCCAAACCGGCGTTCGACCTGGAGGCACACCGCCAGCGGTTCGCCCCGCCCATGAACCGCGCGCTGCGCCTGTTTGCGGTGCTGGACTTTGCGGCCCTGGTGGGGGGCGCCGTCGCATTTCTCTGGCAGGCCGACCAGGCTCCGCTGTCACGCAACCTCTGGGGCTTTGGCGTGCTGCTGGCCGGGCAGTGGACGCTGGGCGCCGCCATGCAAGGCCGCATGCACTGGGGCATGGCGCTGGCCCTGCAGGCGGCGGCAGTGGGTCTGGCCACCCTGGCGCTGCGTTGACGCAGCGCCAGGGCTGTGGTTTCAGGCCGTGACCCAGGGCGAGCCATCAGCCGCCAGCTTCTCGCCCTTGCGGGCCGTGACCAAACCATAGCATTCCGGATGCCGGTGCAGATCGAAGTCGAACGTGGTGCGCTTGTACACGGCGCAGAAATCCAGGTCGGCGCGGCCCAGCACCACCTCGTCGTCCTTGGTCGTGCAGCGCGCCACCACCTCACCGCTGGGCGCCACCAGCAGGCTGCCGGCAATGCTGTCCACGCCCTCTTCCACGCCGCCCTTGGCCACGCTGGCCACCCAGCAACCGTTCTGGTAGGCACCGGCCTGCACCGCCAGCTGGTTGTGGAACAGCGAGAGGTCGTCATGCTGCGGTGCCGGTGCGTTGTGCACGGGCGTGTTGTAGCCGATGAAGATCATCTCCGCACCCTGCAGCGCCATCACGCGGTAGCTCTCCGCCCAGCGGCGGTCGTTGCACAGCGCCATGCCCATGGTGCCGCCAAAGGCCTGGTACACGTCGAAGGACTTGCCGGGTGTGAAATAGCGTTTTTCCAGATGCTGGAACTGGCGCCAGGGTTCGTGCTCGAAGTGGCCGGGCACATGGATCTTGCGGTACTTGCCGACGATGCTGCCGGTCTTGTCCACCAGAATGGCCGTGTTGTACTGCATCAGCTGGCCGGCTTCCTCGGCCAGCTCGGCGTAGCCCAGGTAAAAGCCGATGCCCAGTGCCTTGGACAGCTCGAACAGCGGCAGCACCTCGGCATTGGGCATGCTGCGCTCGTAGTAGCGGTGCAGCTCGGCCTGGTCCTCGATATACCAGCGCGGAAAGAAGGTGGTCAGCGCCAGCTCGGGGTAGACAATCACATCGGCCCCCAGGCTTTTGGCCTCGTGCATCATGGCGCACAGGCGCTGCACCACGCTGGCGCGGGAGTCGGCTTTCTGCACCGGGCCCAGCTGGCCCAGGGCAACGTTGACGATACGGGTCATTTCACATTCGCTTTCTATGGTGTGGACATGGCCCGGGCCGCTGCACAGCAGCCCAGGCGGTCCGTTGCATTCACATTCGGTTCGCGCGTTCCAGCAGCACCTGCAGCAGCACATTCGCGCCCTGCTCCAGCTGCGCGGCGTCGGTGTGCTCGCGCACGTTGTGCGACAGGCCTGCGGCCGACGGCACAAACACCATGGCGGTGGGGCAGACGCGGGCCAGCATCTGCGCGTCATGGCCGGCACCGCTGGGCATGCGCAAGGTGCTCAGGCCCTGTGCACCGGCGTGCTGTTCCACGCTGCGCACCAGCGCGGCATCGAACACCACGGGGGCAAAGTCCGCCAGCTGCCGCTGCGCACAGCGCACCCCGTTCTCGGCCGCGATCTGCTGTGCAAAGGCCAGCACCTCGGCCTGGGCCTGCCGCAAGATGGCCCCATCGGTGTTGCGCAGATCGACCGTCATCACCGCCTGCGCCGCAATCACATTGATCAGATTGGGCTTGAGCTGCACGGCTCCCACGGTGCCCAGCTGCCGGCCGCCATAGCGCGCCACCAGCTCGGCCACGAAGGCGGCGGTACGCATGGCGCACATGCCCGCGTCATGGCGCAAGGCCATGGGCGTGGTGCCGGCATGGTTGCTGGTGCCGTCAAAGGTGAACTCCATCCAGCAAATGCCTTGCACGCCTTCGACCACGCCGATCTCCACCCCTTGCTGCTCCAGCACGGGGCCTTGCTCGATGTGCAGCTCCACAAAGCTGTCCACCTGCGGCGCACCCACAGGCGCTCCACCGGCATAGCCGATGCGCTGCAGCTCGGCCCCCACGGTCGCGCCGTTGTCCACGGCCTGGACCGCCAGCGCCTCCTCCAGCGGCATGCCCCCCACCATCACCAGGCTGCCCATCATGTCGGGTTGAAAGCGGGCGCCTTCCTCGTTGGTGAAGAACGCCACCTGCAGGGGCCTGCGCGTGCGCACCCCCGCGTCCCGCAAGGTGGCCACCACCTCCAGCCCCGCCATCACGCCATAGTTGCCGTCATACAGACCGCCGGTGCGCACGGTGTCGATATGGCTGCCGGTCATGACCGGCGGCAGGTCTTCGGTGCCGGCACAGGTGGCCACCACATTGCCGATGGCATCGACCTGCACCTGCATGCCCAGTGCCTGCATCTGTGCCACGGTCCAGTCCCGGCCGACCCTGTCGGCATCCCCCAGCGCCAGGCGGTTGGTCCCGCCGCCCTCCAGCGCACCGAACTGGCCCAGCTCCTTCAGCCGCTGCAGCAGCCGCGCACCGTCGATGCGCAGGGTGTCCATCGCGCTCATGCGGCCACCTTGTCGGCGCGTGCGGCCACCGCTTGGGCACTTTCGCCCACCAGTTCGGCATACAGCACCGGGTCGGTCGCCGCCTCGCTGCCGAAGAACAGGATGCGGCTGCCGGCGTTCAGGCCCAGCAGCGTGCGCGCTGTGTCGCTCTGGCTGGCCGCCACGGCCGCCGCCACACCGGCCACGGCCGACTCGCCGGCGACGATCACCGGATCGGCCTCCAGCGGATGGGCCAGCAGGCGCATGGACTGCACCGCCGCGCTGTCGGCAATCACGCAGAACGCATCCGTGCCCTTTTCCAGGATTTCCCAGGCCAGGTGCGAGACTTCGCCGCAGGCCAATCCCGCCATCAAGGTGTCGATATCGCCCGTCACCGCGGTCAGCGCTCCCGCTTTGGCGCTCTGCGCCAGGCAGTCTGCCTTGTCGGGCTCCACCACCACATAGAAGGGGCGGTCGCCCCCATCGCGTTCCCAGAAATAGCCGCAGACCGCTGCCGCCAGACCACCCACCCCCGCCTGCACAAAGATGTGCGTGGGGCGTTCCTGCAGCTGCGCAGCGGCCTCTTCCACCATCAGCTGGTAGCCCTGCATCACATCGCGCGGCACATCCATATAGCCGGGGTAGGAGGTGTCGGAGATCACGAACCGGCCGTGCAGCTGCGCATCGGCATCGGCCTGGCGCACGGCGTCGTCGTAATTGCCGCTGGTGCGCACCACCTGCGCACCGTACTGTGCAATGGCATCCTTGCGGCCTTCGCTCACCGTGGCGTGGATGTAGATCACGCACTGGCAGCCGAAGCGCTGCGCGCCCCAGGCCACGGAGCGGCCATGGTTGCCATCGGTGGCACAGGTCACGGTGATGCTCTGGCACAGCGCACGCATTTCAGGGCGCAGCAGGTCCTGTGTGCCGAGCGCACGGCCGAGCTTGCGCCCCAGCTCGCGGCACAGCAGACGGGCCACCGCATAGGCACCGCCCAGCGCCTTGAAACTGCCCAGGCCAAAGCGGCCACCTTCATCCTTGTAGTGCACGCTGGCCACACCCAGCGCGCGGGCCAGCGCAGGCAGGCTGTGCAGGGGCGTGGGTGCATAGCCTTGCCATTGCGACAGCTCGCGCTGCGCCAGGGCCAGCGCATCGGCCCCCAGGATGTCGGTGCGGCGCGCACCATACGGCGTCATGCGGTTGGCGGCAGGGTTGGCAAAGCATTCCACGGTCAGGGCCGGGAGGGAAGCAGAAGTCATAGGGGCTTTCAACATCAGGGACAGAGAGAGGGGGAGGGAGGGGAGAAGAAACATCACGCCCGCCGGCGGTGGGTCACAGCTGGGGTTCCAGGTCGTCCAGCGCCACATGCAGGCGCTCGATGCGCTCCAGCCGCTCCTGGGTGGGAACACGCTGCTGCTGGGCCAGGGCGCTGGCCAGAAAGTTCACCAGGCTGACGGCACACACATAGGAATCGAACAGGCCCTGCGGGCTGCTGGCACCACAGCGCAGCACCACCTGGGCCTGCATGGCCAGGGCGGACACCGGCGCATCGGTCAGCACCAGCGTCTGGACCCCCACGGCCTGCGCCGCCGCCAGCAAGCGCGGCAGGCGCGTGCTGCGGCGGCGAAAGTCCACGGCCAGCAGCACATCTTTTTCCGAGGCACTGGCCAGCAGATCTGCTTCGCGCCCGGCCACATCGTTGAGGCTGCCGACCTCGCCCCGCACCTGGGCCAGCAGCGACTGGGCGTAGAACGCGGTCAGATGGCTGTGGCGGTAGCCCACCACCCAGACCTTGCGCGCCCTGACCAGCATGGCAATCGCCGCTTCCAGCTGCGCCTCGGGGATGGACTCCGCCCAGGCACTCAGCAGGCCGGCATCGGCCTGCAGATGGGATTGGAACTGCTGCGCCAGGCTGCGCTTGCGGCGTGGCTGCTCCATGCGCGCCAGAGGCGACTGCTGCAGCTGCGCCGCCCGCAGCGCCTGGCGGAATTCGTCATACCCGGCATAGCCCAGGCTGCGGAAAAAGCGCGCCGCGCTGGACTTGGACGTGCCCGCCAGTCCGGCCAGCTCCGTGGCCGAATAGCCCAGCAGCTCCCGCTGCCGGGTGAGCACCATATCGGCCAGCTTGCGTTCGGCCGAAGATAGCTGGGCATAGACATGGCGGATGCGGGCATCCAGCGTGCTGGGGTTGAGCGGATCGTGCATGGGATGGAACCTTGTCTCCAATTTGGGGAGCGCGCACCACCATGGGGAGCGGCTTGCACCGTGCATGAAACAAACGTGCCAAAAATATGAAACAAAGGCACAAAAGTTTCAAGAACACCATCCCTGCTTGCAAAAGCAATGCCTGCTTTGGCGCCCTGTAGAAAAAGCCACCGGCAGTCTCCCGGCTCTGCCCTTGCCCCCGGGATATGCCCCCTTGGTACCGCCCTTTGGCACCACCCCGACACCGCAAACAGAAACCCGCGTTTCAAGCTGGCACGGTAAATGCTGAGACAGTGCATCCGCAACTTTTTGCCACCCGGAGTGCACCCATGTCCTTGAGCCGCCGCACCTTCACCGCCACCACACTGGCCGCCATCGCCCTCTCCGTTTCTGCCGGCGCCATGGCGCAAGAGGACAAGTCGCTGCAGCGCGTGCTCGACAAGAAGTCGATCGCCCTGGGCATTCCCACCGACTACCCACCCTACGGCTTCATGGGCCCGGACTTCAAGCCCACAGGCGTGGACGTGGCCACGGCCCAGCTGATTGCAGACAAGCTGGGCGTCAAAGCCGAGTTCGTGCCCCTGAGCACCCCCAACCGCATTCCCTACCTGCAGGCCAACAAGATCGACCTGATCGTCTCGGCCCTGGGCAAGAACGAAGAGCGCGCCAAGGTGATCGACTTCACCACCTCGTACGCCCCCTTCTTCCAGGCCGTCTTCGGCCCCAAGGACATCGCCGTCAAGAGCTTTGACGACCTGGGCGGCAAGACTCTGGCCGTGACCCGCGGCACCATCCAGGACGAGGCGCTGCTGCACCTTGCACCCAAGACGCTGAAGATCCAGCGCTTTGAAGACGACAACGCCACCATGGCCGCCTTCATGACGCAGCAAACCCAGTTCGTGGCTGTGGGCGCAGCCGTCGCCGGCGCCGCACTGGCCAAGAACCCCAAGGTCCAGGCCGAATACAAGCTGCTGATCAAGGATTCGCCCAACTACATCGGCGTGCGCAAGGGCGAGACCGCGCTGCTGAACAAGGTCAATGACATCCTGCGCACCGCCAAGCAGGACGGCACGCTGAACTCCTACTCCAAAAAGTGGCTGGGCCGCGACATGGGCAATCTGCCGGACTGACCGCCGGTGGACTTCCGGGACGGACCCCATGGGTCCCTCCCGCCTGGTGCGCCCGCGTTGCCAGGACCTGAATTTGGATATTGCACAGAATCGAGAACGGGGCCACGCCCATGGAAATGAACTTCGCAACGGTGCTGGGCCAATGGCCCATGCTCCTTCAGGGCCTGTGGCTCACCGTGCTGCTGACGGCCTTTGCCGTGCCACTGGGCGTGCTGCTGGGCATCGCCTGCGCCTGGATGCGCCTGCACGCCGGCCTGGCGGTACGCACCCTGGTCGCCTCCTATGTGGAGGTGTTCCGCAACACCCCTTTCATCATCCAGCTGTTCTTCCTGTTCTTCGGCCTGCCCTCGCTGGGCCTGCGCATGTCGCCCGAGGTGGCCAGCGTGCTGGCCATGACGCTGAACCTGGGGGCCTACGCCTGTGAACAGATCCGTGCCGGCATCGAAGCCACGCCGCGCGGCCAGATCGAAGCCGCCCAGTGCCTGGCGCTGAACCGCATGCAGATCTTCACCCGCGTGGTGCTGCCACCCGCACTGAGCCGTGTCTGGCCGGCACTGACCGGGCAGATCATCATCGTGATGCTGGGCTCGGCCGTGTGCAGCCAGATCTCGACCGAGGAAATCTCCTACGCCGCCAACCTGATCTCCAGCCGCACCTTCCGCAGCCTGGAGTCGTACATCGTGGTCACCCTGGTCTACCTGGGTCTGGCCGTGCTGCTGCGCCAGTTCCTGAACTGGTTCGGCCCCCGTTGTGTCTTTGGCCGCCGTCGCTGATTTAGGAGTGTTTCCCCATGGTTGAATTCACGTACTGGGACATTGCCCGCCAGCTGCTGCTGGCCCTGCGCTGGACAGTGGGCCTGTCTCTCATCGCTTTTGTCTGCGGCGGCCTGCTGGGCCTGGGCCTGCTGGTGTTGCGCCTGTCCAAGCTGCCCGGTGCCGTGCGCGCCGTGTCGCTCTATGTGCAACTGTTCCAGGGCACGCCCCTGCTGATGCAGCTGTTTCTCACCTACTTCGGCATGGCGCTGATCGGCATCGAGACCTCGGCACTGATGGCCGCCGCCGTGTGCCTGACGCTGTATTCCGCGGCCTATCTGTGCGACATCTGGCGTGGCTGCGTGGAGGCCGTGCCCCACGGCCAATGGGAGGCTTCGTCCTGCCTGGCCATGAGCTTCACCGAACAGCTGCGCCACGTGATCCTGCCCCAGGCCATGCGCCTGGGCATTGCCCCCACCGCCGGCTTTGGCGTGCAGATCATCAAGGCCACCGCGCTGACCAGCGTGATCGGCTTTGTGGAAGTGACCAAGGCCGGGCAGCTGATTGCCAACGCCACGTTCGAACCCTTCCTGGTCTACGGCTGTGTGGCCGCGCTGTACTTCGTGCTGTGCTTCCCGCTGTCGCTGTGGAGCCAGCGCATGGAAAAACGCCTGCGTCCCCGCACCTGATGGCACGCCTCCCCCTGTTTCCCCTGACGACTTCTGGATTGCGCACATGAACGCCCCTGCATCCTCTCCTTCCACCTTCCCCCTGGTCGACATCCGCGGCCTGCGCAAGCGCTATGGCAGCAACGAAGTGCTCAAGGGCGTGGACCTGCAGATCAACCGCAGCGAAGTGGTGTCCATCATCGGCAAGAGCGGCTCCGGCAAGAGCACGCTGCTGCGCTGCATCAACGGCCTGGAAAGCTTTCAGGAAGGCCAGCTGCTGGTGCACGGCCAGCCGCTGCAGGCCGACAACGCCCAATCCCTGCGCGAGCTGCGCAAGAACGTGGGCATGATCTTCCAGAGCTTCAACCTGTTTCCCCACCTGAGCGTGGGCCGCAATGTGATGCTGGCGCCCTCGCTGGTGATGCGCCAGCCGCAGGACACCGCCCGCGCCAATGCCGAACGCCTGCTGGACCGCGTCGGTCTGGCCGAAAAGTTCGACGCCATGCCGGACCAGCTTTCCGGCGGGCAGCAGCAGCGCGTGGCCATTGCCCGCGCCCTGGCCATGGACCCGGAAATCCTGCTGTGCGACGAAGTCACCTCGGCCCTGGACCCGGAACTGGTGGCCGAAGTGCTGGGCGTGGTGGAAAGCCTGGCCGAACAGGGCATGACGCTGATCATGGTCACGCACGAAATGAGCTTTGCCCGCAAGGTCAGCGACAAAGTGGTCTTCATGCACCAGGGCAAGGTGCACGAAGTGGGGGCACCGGAACAGATTTTCGGTGCGCCGCAAACGCCGGAACTGCGCCAGTTCCTGGGCATGGTCACGGCCTGACACCTGCAACCTGGCGCGCCCTTTCCGCGCCCACCGCCCGGAGGTACCGGCAGCCGCCAACCGCTACCGGGTCGACCCTGGCCCCTCTGCCCCGGACGGGACGGCGGGGCCTTCACCCGGTCACTGGGGGCAGGCACCCTTCCATTGGTAGTCCTGCGCCAGGTGCATGGAACGGGGACCAAACTGCAGCTGGCTGCGCACTTCCAGGCGGTCCGGCGCCGGACGCCGGAACTCCATCACCGCCGGCACCAGCTCGCGCCCGTTCTGTGGGCAACGCAACTCCAGCACACCCAGCGCCTCGGTATTGCTCGTCAACTGGATGGTGCAGCGCTGCTCCGACTGCACTGTGGTCACCAGCTCCTGCAGACCTCGGGCCAGGCCTTCGGCCGACAGACAGCCCAGCTGCGGCGGCGTGGCCTTTTCCGCGTGGTCGACACGGCTGCTCAACTCCCACTGACCATCGGGAATGGTTTTCAGCACTTCGATATCCTGGACCGTAGGCCCTTGCGCGGCCTGCACAGCCCCTGCCAACAGGCACATGGCCAGCCATGCGCTCCCGCTCTTCATCCGTTTGCAATATGCTTTCAATCTCTACCTGCTTTCGCTTGAATCGGCAGCCCCTGTAGTACAGAGCAGCCCGGGCAAAGTATAGGCAGCGATCGCACATGCCACGGGATACCGGCGCCGGCAGAGGTGGCGCCAATCTCCCCGCCACCACACGGGCATCGCCCGCTCCTTTTCCACCGGGTGGCGGCCCCACTACCATGGGCAGTACAAGGAGAGCTCGATCTTGTTCGGTTTATTTGAAAAACAGGTGCCGCCCTATCCGGCAACAGAACCCCCGGTTCCTCCCAAAGGCTTCTTTGCCTTTATCTGGGCCTGCACCCGGGGCATGCGCGGCTGGATTGCGCTACTGACCCTCACTTCGGCCCTGCTGTCGGTGTACGAGGCACTGCTGTTCGCCATCATGGGCCATGTGGTCGATTGGCTGGGCACGGTATCGCCTGCCAGCTTCTGGGAACAGCAGCGCGGCACAGTGCTGGGCATTGTCGGCATCCTGCTGGGCAGCGTGGCGCTGCTGGCCCTGCACACCCAGGTCATGCACCAGGTGCTGGCCATCAACTTTCCGATGCGGCTGCGCTGGGTCTTCCACAAGCTGATGCTGGGGCAGAGCATGTCGTTCTACGCGGACGAATTTGCCGGCCGCATCACCACCAAGATCATGCAGACCGCGCTCTCGGTGCGCGAAGTGGTGTTCATGGTGGTTGATGTGCTGGTCGGGGTCGGCGTGTACATGATCGGCATCCTGATCCTGGCCGCCAGCTTCGAATGGCGGCTGATGATTCCCTTCGCCATCTGGTTTGCCGCCTACATCGGTGCCTGCTTCTACTTTGTGCCGCGCCTGGGGCAGATCGGCAAGAAGCAGGCCGATGCGCGTTCGATGATGACCGGCCGCGTGACCGATGCCTATACCAACATCGCCACCGTCAAGCTGTTCGCCCACACACGCCGCGAGGCCGAGTACGCACGCAATGCCATGGAGGCTTTCAAGGCCACGGGCTATGCGCAGATGCGCCTGGTTAGCCTGTTCGAGATCACCAACCACCTGATGATTGCGTTGCTGCTGCTGGGCAGCGGCGGCACCGCCCTGTACCTGTGGACCCAGGGCCATGCCAGCGCCGGTGTGGTCGCCGCGGTGATTGCCATGGCGCTGCGCCTGATGGGCTATTCGCACTGGGTGATGTGGCAGATGACCGGCCTGTTCGAAAACGTGGGCACCATCCAGGACGGCATCACCACCCTGACCAAGCCGCGCTCCATCGTCGATGCGCCCAATGCCCAGCCGCTGCAGGTCACGCAGGGGGCCATTGCCTTCGAAGGGGTGGATTTCAGCTACAAGGACGGCGGCAAGAAAGTCATCGACCAGTTGAATCTGCAGATTCGCCCGGGCGAACGCATCGGTCTGATCGGCCGCTCGGGCGCCGGCAAGTCCACGCTGGTCAATCTGCTGCTGCGCTTTCACGAGCCGCAAGGCGGCCGCATCACCATCGACGGCCAGGACATCCGCAACGTTACGCAGGACAGCCTGCGCGGCGCCATCGGCATGGTCACGCAGGACACCTCGCTGCTGCACCGCTCCATGCGCGACAACATCCTCTACGGTCGGCCCGATGCCACCGAGGCCGAGATGCGCGCCGCCGCCGACAAGGCCGAGGCCTCGGACTTCATCGCCACGCTGACCGACCTCAAAGGCCGCAGCGGCTATGACGCCCAGGTGGGTGAGCGCGGTGTGAAGCTCTCGGGCGGCCAGCGCCAGCGCGTGGCCATTGCCCGGGTGATGCTGAAAAACGCCCCCATTCTGCTGCTGGACGAAGCCACCAGCGCACTGGACAGCGAGGTGGAAGCCGCCATCCAGCACAGCCTCGATGGACTGATGCACGGCAAGACGGTGATTGCCATCGCACACCGCCTCTCGACCATTGCTGCCATGGACCGGCTGATCGTGATGAACGAAGGCCATATTGTCGAAGAAGGCACGCACCAGCAACTGCTGGCCCAGGGCGGCATCTACGCCAAGCTCTGGGCCCACCAGAGTGGGGGCTTCCTGGCCGAGCCGGAAGACCCGGCGGGCTGAGTCCGGCGGCAGCGACCCGGCGGACTGAGTCCGGCGGCAGCGGCGACCGGAGCATCCCCCAGGCCGCGAGGGCATGCAGCACGCCCTCCGCTGCCCGCGTCTGCGGTGCCTGTGTCACCGGCTGCATCGATGGCACCGGTTGCGCCGGACCTGAGAACACAGGGGGCTGCACGAGCGGCGGCGCTATCAGCGCACATCGATAAAAAACGGGTGCCAAGGCACCCGTTTTTTGGCATCCGGCACCCATCGGGCGCCGTCGTCATCTTCACTGTCAATAGCGCTGGCCATAGCCGCCAGGCGGTGGGCCCGAGGGCCGACCATCGCGGTCCCAGCGGCCGTCGCCGTCGCGGTCACCGCGGTGGTCATAACGGCCATCGCCACGGCCACCGTCTCTGCCATGGTCGTGCGGCGGCGGCAGTATGCAGCCCGAGAGGGCCGCCACAGCTACTGCGGCGCCAGCCAGTGCCAGCCAACGGGATGTACGCATGGGTTCGTCCTTTCCTGCAAGTGGTGATGACACCAGCATGCCACCGCTCTGCACGCTGCTGTCCATCACGCAGGTAAAGACTGTAAGCAGCCTGCGCAGGCAGGCCCTGGGGACCGCACCGGAAGCGGGATGTGCCCTGGCTCCGGGTAGCGGCCTGCGCCAGCCTCAGTCGTTCAGACCCATGCTTTGCACCAAGGCCTTTTCACCCGCAAACGTGGTGCGTGCGAACTCGGTGTAGGTCTTGGCATCACGGTAATCGGTGCGGATGCCGTAGTTCTTGACGACGCGCTGGAAGTCCGGATCCTGCAGCGCTGCCTTCACGGCCGCATCCAGCTTCTCCACGATGGGCTGGGGCAGCCCCTTGGGACCGCCCACGCCCAGCGGAGACGGAACGACCACGTCATAGCCCTGCTCCTTGAAGGTCGGCAGATTGGGGAAGGCGGGCGAGCGCTGCTCGGACGCAATCGCCAGCGGACGGACCTTGCCCGATTCGATGAAGGTCATGATGCTGTTGGTGGACACCGAGGACTTGATGTGACCGGCCAGCAGCGCGTTCACGTTCTCGGCATCGCCCTTGAACGGCACATGCACAAACTCCGTGCCCACGGCCTTGCCCAGCAGCACCATCGCCACCTGGTTGCCGGAGTACTTGCCGGGCGTACCATAGTCGATGGCGCCGGGGTTCTTCTTGGCGTAGTCCACCAGATCCTTCAGCGTCTTGTGCGGCGCCGTCGCGGACACGCCCAGAATGAAGTCATAGGTGGCGAACGAGGCGATGTAGGTCACATCGCGGATCGGGTCATACGACGTTTTCTGCAGATACGGCTGGCGGAAGATGCCCACCGGGGTCAAGGTCAGCTTGTAGCCGTCGGGCTTGGTCTTGAGCATTTCCACCACGCCCATGGAGCCGCCGGCACCGGGACGGTTTTCCACGATCACGCTCTGCTTGAGCAGCTTGCCCATGCTGTTGGCCAGGGCGCGCGCCAGCACGTCGGTGGTCCCGCCGGCCGCGTAGGGCACCAGCAGGGTGATGGGTTGGTTCGGGTAATTGGCCTGGGCCTGGGCACCGGTAGCCCACAAAGCGGCCACGGCACAGGCCACGGCACCCCACGTACGACGCTGCATTCAAGTCTCCTCTTGTGCTCTTGCTTGCTCGAAAGAGCTTGCAATGTAGGTGCGTACTCCGGGGCAACCTTTACGGGAAATCCACATCAAGGGTTTACCCTTTACCGGCGAATTCCCTGAGACCTGATTCCAGCAATGGTGCGGCCTATCGGCCCGTTCCAGCGGCAGCGCAGCGCCTTCGATTATCCAGCACTTGTCATTTAGGCGACAAAGTACGGACGGGATTGCCGCCGCCTCGCGGGCTGCAAGATGGTCTTGCGCGCCACTCACAGCCGGCCTGTAAGCCTGCCTCCCCGCCACCCGGCTCTGCAGAAAACGTACAGACCAGAGCAGACCAAGGCAGATCAGCTCCGCAGCCACTGGCAGATGCAAAAAAGCCCGCCCTCCTGGCGTTCTTCCCCCCAACTATCAATACATAGTTTGGGGGATTTAACTGCAGGAAGCTCATCAACCCCCTCTTGAAGGGGTTTTTTCTTGTCATGCGATTTATGTAGCTATTCCATAAATATGCATCATATGTAGGATAAGTGCGGAGCTGTTTCGCGCAGCCATCTCTCATTGAAAGATGAGCAGCAGGATGGGTGGAGGGGAAGGTACGTATGAAACGAGACTTGACTCTGAGGCACTAGCGGGCGTCTGATACCGCGTTTAGGCTGGAGAAGTGAGGTGCTAAGTGAATGCCCGCGACATGGTTAAACCACAGAGCGCGCAAAGCACCTTGCACTAGCTCGACGCTGTTGAAGCACGGGATGTCGAATTGCTACTGCAGTCACAAGTTCTCCGATACCCCGCAAGGGCGGTGATGGGAGTAGGTGGATTTGGCCATGCATGTGCAGTCACATCGACTTCAAAGGTACGGATAATTTTGTTGCCTGCTCTGACTATCGAGTTGCACCATGTTCGTTACTGTCAAAGCCCAAGTCCACACCGATGCCACAGGGGCCTACACCGAGTTGCCTGCGCTACTGACCCCGGCTGGGGTGCTGGAGCCCTTGCTCGACTATTGCCTGTACCGCAGCCACGACCGCAGTCTGGCCTGGATGTCGAAAGTGGCACGCTCGGTGCGGATGTTCCTCGAATACCTGCAATCCAACCCTGCCGAGCGCGGCACATATCGCCTTTTTCAGAACTTCGCCCAGCGGCTGTACACGGGTACTTTCGACCATGCAACCGGTCTCGACCCCAGTGGCCTGTGCTGGGCGCCACGCTCTCCGCAGGACGCTTCGCACATCGTCACACACCTGACCGACTTCTTCGATTGGCTTGGCGAAATGCGCCCAGAAGCAGCCCATGTGAACCCACGCTATGCGGGCGGAGCCTTCGACCGCCAGGCCGACGAGGCCGCTTACCAATTCCGACGCAGCAAGGCTTTCCTTGGCCACACTTGGGCTGCGAACGCTTCCCCCGCTGAGACCGGGCACCGTGTCCGGGGCCAGCGCCTGCCGAGAGTTGAGAAGGGTGAACCACCAGCCTTCCCGGAAGAGCGTTTCGAGGAACTTCTTGCCAAGGGATTCAATGCAGCTGGACGCCAGGACTACCGTGGCATGCTCATCACGTTGCTGCTGCACGGGGCCGGTTTCCGAGAGTCGGAGCCTTTCCACCTCTACATCTCCGATGTGTTCCCGGACCCAGCCAACCCGAGTCAGGCCAAGGTGCTAATCCATCACCCAAGCCATGGAGGTGCACCCGCCGACTGGCACGATGAAAGAGGTAAGCCACGCAAGGGCAACCGGGCGGAATACCTTGCCCAGCAGTTTGGACTCCCACCGCGCACCAAAGTCATGGACAGGCGCCATGCCGGCTGGAAAGGCGGTACGCACGACGCCCCCTATTACAAGCAGGCGTACTGGTTCTTGCCTGAGTATGGCGAGTGGTTCCTGCAACTGTGGCTCCGCTACTTGGAGCAAGTGGCACGTTTCGAGCGCGACCATCCGTATGCCTTCATCAATCTGAGTCGTGAGCCTGTGGGTGCGGTTTACACGCTTACCCAGTACAACAAGGCGCATGCCGCTGCCTGTGAACGTATAGGCCTAGAGGTCAGTAAGGCACTGGGCACGACACCCCACGGTCACCGTCACGCCTACGGTCGACGGCTGCGCAACGCCAGTGTTGATAAGCCGCTCATCCGTCGCTTCATGCATCACGCGTCCGAGGAGAGCCAGCGGGTCTACACGCAGGCGACCACCCGCGAGGCCATCTCAGCACTTGAAGCCGCCGCGCAGCGACTGCGCGACCAGCACGCCAAAACGCCATTCACTCCGGACCAGCCGCTGCCGGGTATCGAAATCGACGACTAAGGAATCAGTTTGGCCGATAAAAAGACAACGTCCGTGCCCAGGGCATCCGTCACCCTGTTACCCAAGATGAAGGGGGTAAATCGTGATAGCGACACGACCCTGGGCTGGGTCAAGCGCGAGTATCCGCAACTGGAAACCTGGCGCACGTTGGCAATGGAGTGAATCGACCAGCTTTTTCTA
>NZ_DLMU01000015.1:112373-223047 GCF_002479375.1 Comamonas sp. UBA7528 | reverse complement strand
GTGGTCACCGGCTTGCCGGCGGCGTCCACCAGGCTGGCCGTGTAGGTGATGGTGCGGCCGTGTTCGCCGGTCGCCTGGGTGGCGGTCAGCTTCACGGTCACCGTGTCGGCATCGTCCTGCACCTGGGTCGAGGTGGTGCTGCTGGTGTCCAGCACCTCGTAATTGCCGCCTTCGGCCTGGGCGATTTCAAACTGCTGGCCCTGCGTGCCTTGCAGGTAGCCATCGTCAGGACGGGAGTCGGTGAGCACCGAACCGGTGAGCTCGCCCACCTTGATGGTGATGGTTTCGCCGGTCTTGAGCGTGATGACCAGATCCGAGCCCTGGGGCGCCTTGTCCACCGTGGCGGTGACCGTGATCTTGCCGCCTTCGGTCACCTGGGTGTCGGCGCTGAGCACGATCTCGGTGGGGTCCTGGTCGTCCACCACATTGGTGCTGGTGGTGCTGGTGGTATCCAGACGGTCGTAGCCGCCGCCCGTGGTGGAGCCCACTTCAAAGAGATGCGGGTCCGTACCCTGCACATAGGCATCGTCCGTGCGGGTGGGAATCTCCACCGAACCCGAGGTCTCGCCGACCCGGATGATGATGACCTCTCCGGTCCTGAGCGTGATGACCAGGTCGCTCCCGCGGGGTGCGCGGTCCACGGTGGCGGTCACGATGATCATGCCGCCTTCCGTCACCTGCTGCTGTGCGCTCAGGGTCAGTGTGCCTTCGTACAGCGGCGGCAGCGTCGTGCCGGCCGCACCGCCCAGGCGGTCTTCCACCACGTCGCTTGCGGGGCGGGGGTATGCCAGCGCCAGCGGCGTTGTGGCTTCCAGCACACTGGCCAGACGCACAAAGGTGTGGTCACCACCACCACCACCGGCATTGGTTGCGGCAGTGGGATCCAGCTCGGCCAAGGGATCCTGGCCGTTGTTGATGGCGGCAATCAGGTTCTCCACCAGGGGATCGACCGTGGTGGGTACGGCGGCCTCCGTGGCAGGGATGTCTTCGAACACATCCGGGCTCAAGGCCACATCCTGGTTCTCCCCCAGGACCAGCGGCGGCTGCCCGTCGGCCTGCAGCACCACGGTGCTGCCTGAAGCGGTCACAACCTCCGCATCCGCGGGAATACGCATACCTTGGCGCAATGGCGTGAGATTGCCATCCGCATCACGAACCCAGGCCTGGCCTGTCAGCTGTGTCACCAGCACGGGAGTACTTGCCATCTATCACTTTCAATAAGCTCGAGGAACTGCCGCGAATACCTTGTCCGCTGGCGACTTAATATGCGCAATCCTAGGGATATCCCCTTGCAGTCACTATTGGCGCCGACGCCAATACCGCACCTTTTATGCAGCAGCAAATGTCAAGCATTGTGTGAAATGCATGTAAAAGGCATAGCAGCCAAGATTCAGTGGGCGCATGCAATAGCGCCATCGCGTTCAGAAATGCTCCAAGACTGCACTGCGCCCTGTAGGCCAGGGTCGCGTTCAACGCTGGCGGAGTGACCCGGCGCACTTGACAAAAATCAAAGGCAGCGCAGTCACCCTGCATAGTGAACGCTTGCAAGCAAGCGCGAACCACCGTCCCATGGCGGCACCAGCGCAGCGGTAACCCTGCACCCGTCCCCTTTGGCCAATCCCGGTACCATGCCGCCTCCGGCATGCACGGCCCGGTGACGACGAAAAACACCGCTCGTTCCCTGTCGACTGGTGGCACCTGCCCCAGAAAAATATCCCCATCAATTGATACGGAGTTGCAAGCCATGCGCGCACCGCATGCTCATTTTTCGTGAGCACCCGGGCGCTGGCTGCCAAGCCCTATGAAATCCTCCATCCGCATCGTGGACGTGGACCGTCTGGAAACCTGGAGCAAGTACAAGCCCGGCATGTGCGATACCTGTGCCGCCAACTGCTGCACCATGCCGCTGGAGGTGCGCCTGCCCGACCTGGTGCGCCTGGGCCTGGTCGACCCGTTCGAGGTCGAGCACATCGAACCCAAGCAGATCGCCAAGCGCCTGACCAAGATGCGACTGATCGACCACTTCAATCCCAAACACGAGATCTTCACCATGGCGCGGCGCGCCAGCGGAGACTGCAACTTTCTGGATGCCACCACACGCCGCTGCACGGTGTACGAGCAGCGCCCGGAGACCTGCCGCCTGCACCCCAAGAAAGGCCCCAAACCGGGTTTTTGCGCCTACGGCAACAAGAACGCCCGCCTCTGAGGCCTGTCGGACCTCTGCAGCCTATCCGACCCTTCGTCCCGTTCCGCCCCACCAGCCCGCCCCCATGCACCACCTGCACATCGCCGCCGCCTGCCTGTTCAACGCCCAGGGCCAGTTGCTGACCGTGCGCAAGCGCGGCACCCAGGCCTGGATGCTGCCCGGCGGCAAGCGCAATGGAGAGGAAACGCCGCTGCAGGCCCTGGTGCGCGAGCTGCAGGAGGAGTTGCAGATCACCATGGCGGCCGCAGACTTTGCGCCCCTGGGCCAGTTCAGCGCCATCGCCGCCAACGAGGCGTGCACCCAGGTGCACGCCCATGTGCTGGTGGCACATGCCCCCCTGCAGCAGACCGTGCAGGCTACGGCCGAGATTGCCGGTGTGCAGTGGCTGGCACTGGACCAGCCGCTGCCGGACACCCTGGCGCCGCTGCTGCGCAGCCAGGTGATTCCGGCGCTGCGGGCGCGCAACGCGACAGCCTGAACACCGCCTGTGGCACCCTGCGCCAGCCTCCACCTGTGGCCCCCCCATGTAAAAGGCTGCCCTGGGGCAGCCTTTTACGGGGGATGGGGGACGCTTACTCGTCCTGCAAGGTCTCAATCACATTGTCCTGCAGCCGGGTGGCCAGGATCTTGTCAATGATCTTGCCGTCCATGTCGACCACTTCGAACTGCCAGGATTCCCAGACCACCTTGTCGGCCTCGGTGGGCAGCTTGCCGGTCAGCAGCATGACCATGCCGCTGAGCGTCTGGTAGCGGCCTTTTTCCTCTTCCGGCACGCTCTTCAGGTTCAGGCGGTCCTTGAGCTCCATGATGGGAATGTGGCCGTCCAGCAGCCAGCTACCGTCATCGCGCTGCACCGCCCAGGCGTCGCTGGGGTCTTCGGTGACGAACTCGCCGGTGATGGCTTCCATCAAATCGTGCACAGTCACAATGCCCTGCACCACCCCGTATTCATCGATCACAAAGGCCATGGGCGCGCCGGAGTTCTTGAAGTTCTCCAGCAACTCCATGCCAGTGATGGTTTCCGGAATGTAGAGCGGCTTTTCCAGGAAGACGCTGGTGGGCGTCAGCTCCCGGTCGCCCTTGAGGGCATGGGCCATCCACTGGCGGGCATTGAGCACGCCCAGCAGGTCTTCAAAGCTGCCGCTGGTGACGGGGAAGCGTGCGTGGTCGTGCTCTTCGATCAGCGCCAGGTTCTCTTCAAAGCTGGCCGAGATGTCCAGGCACACCACATCGGAGCGCGGCACCATCAACGAGGAGATCTGGCGATCATCCAGGCGGAACAGGTTGCGCACCATGGCGTGTTCGTTCTTTTCGATGGCACCCGACGAGGTGCCTTCGGCCAGCATGGCATGGATTTCATCCTCGGTCACCGAGGATTCATTGCTCTGGCGCACGCCCAGCAGCTTGAGCAGACCCAGGGTGGAGCTGGTGAGCATCCACACAAAAGGCTTGGTCAGTTTGGCCAGCAGGTTGATAGGGCGGGCCACCAGACGGGCGATGGACTCTGGGTTGGTCTGGCCCAGGCGCTTGGGGACCAGTTCGCCCAGGACGATGGACACATAGGTGATCAGGACCACCACCACGGCCGTGGCGGCGGTGCCAGCGTATTTGGCCGGCATGCCCCATTGCTCCAGCCACACCGACAACGGCTGGGCCAGCGCGGCCTCACCGAAGATACCGTTGAGCACACCGATGGAGGTGATGCCGATCTGGATGGTGGAGAGGAAACGTGTGGGGTCTTCCCCCAGCTTGAGCGCTGCAGCAGCCGCGCTGTCGCCCTCATCAATCAGCTTTTGCAGTCTTGCCTTGCGTGCCGTGACCAGCGCGATCTCGGACATGGCAAATACGCCGTTGAGCAGGATGAGGGCGATAAGTATCGGAATTTCCATGATGGTGGGTCGCTGCGGTGGCCTGCCGCAGCATTACAGCTTTCCTAGGGTGAAAGGTTATTGAATCAGGCCAAAGTACAGGCCCGCCAGAATCAGCAGGCCCAGCACAACACGGTACACAACGAAGAATGTAAAGCCCTTGTGTGAAATCAGGCGCATAAACCACACGATCACCGCATAACCGACGACAAAAGCGACAAGCGTGGCAGCCAGCGTCATACCCCACTGGTCGGGTGACATGGGCTCGCGCTTGAACAGCAGCATGTAAAAGCCCGACAGCAGCACGGCCGGAATCGCCAGCAGGAAGGAAAAGCGGGCCGCCGCCTCACGCGTCATGCCCAGCAGCAGGGCCACGGTGATGGTGCCGCCCGAGCGCGACACGCCCGGAATCAGCGCCATGGCCTGGGCCAGGCCCAGCAACACACCATCCTTGGCACCCAGTTGCGCAATCGTGCGGGTCTGGCTACCCCGGCGCTCTGCCCAGCCCAGCAGCAGGCCGAAGACAATCAGCATCACCGCAGTCAGCGCCAGCGTGCGGAAGGTGGTTTCAATGAAATCACGCAGCAGCAGGCCCAGCACACAGATGGGGATGGTGCCCAGAATCACCAGCCAGGCCAGCTTGGCGTCGGCGCTCAGCGGCTCGCCCGCACGGCGGCTGCCGATCACGGGCAGCGAAGCCAGCCAGGCCGTCAGCATGCGCCACACGTCCTTGCGGAAATAGATCAGCACCGCCAGCTCGGTTCCCAGCTGGGTGATGGCGGTGAAGGCAGCGCCTGGGTCGGCATGGCCGGGCAGCAAAGGGCCCAGGATGCGCAGGTGGGCGCTGGAGGAGATGGGGAGGAATTCGGTCAGGCCCTGGACCAGGCCCAGGATCAGGGCATCCAGCCAGCCAAAGTTGGCGTGCATAGCGAAAAAAGCAGTTCAGCGAAGTGGGATGGCCGGCGCTCGCACAAAGTTCCCAGAGCGAACACGCAGCAAAAGTCGCCCAGTGTAGCGCGCCGCTGTTTAACTGGCTGGCCCTATGGCCGCTGCCTGCTGTGCCCAGCTGGGACGGCGCGGGTTGATCACCGGCATGGCAATCGAGGCCACGCCGCAGACCTGGTTGCGTCCCTGTTCCTTGGCCTGGAACAGCAGGCTGTCGGCCAGCTTGAACACGGTGTCCACCGTGTCCTCGTCGCGCACCTGGGCCAGGCCCACGCTCACGGTGACATAGGGAGCGGTGGGCGAGGCGTCGTGGGCCAGGTTCAGGCCATGCAGGTCGATCAGCAGCTTTTCCATGCGCTTGCGCAGCGACTGCACATCTTCGTCATAAGCCACCAGGGCAAATTCCTCCCCGCCCAGCCGCACGGCCAGATCCAGCGGACGGCGTGCATAGTCCGCCAGCAGATTGCCCACCAGCCGCAGCACCTCATCGCCGGCCTGGTGACCGTAGAGGTCGTTGTAGAGCTTGAAGTGATCGATATCGATCACGGCCAGGAACAGGGATTCCTTCTCCCGCTTGGCGTGCAGCATGTTGCGCTGGAACTGCTCGCGAAAGATCCGGCGGTTGGCCAGCCCCGTCAACGGGTCGTGGCAAGCCTCCCAGTCCAGCAACTTGCGCAGTACGAACTGCTGGCGCAGTGCACGTTCGCGGAAATACGCCGTCACGCCGGACAGCACCAGCGTGACCCACATCATGACCACCACCAGCCAGTGCTCGGCCAGTTGCTGGGGCTGCGGCAGCAACCACGGCCCCGCGGCCGTGGATATCACGCACACCACCACCGCGGCCAGCAGGGCCTTGCGCAGCCGGATGCCCAGCGGATACAGCGCCACCACCACCGTCAGCAGCATGACGATGCTGGCCTCGGGCAGGCCCAGCGATTTGGCCGTGTAGGAAGAAATCACCACCCCGCAGCCACAGGCCACCACCGACACCACGATCCAGAACTCATGGGTGGCGGACCGGGTCCCGGGGTGCAGCAAGACATACAGGGTGCACAGAAAGCAGGCCAGCACCACCCAGCGCTGCAGCATCACGCCCAGCACAAACTGCAGTTCCCGGCCGGTGCCCAGAACCGCCTGCATGCGCCACCAGTCGAAGGCCGCAAAGAAGATCCACACCAGGCCCAGAAAGCCCAATGTGAACAGCGTGCTGCGGCGCTGCTGCACACGCAGCTCCTGGGTGAATTCCTGCTCCAGCACCGGCGAAGCAAACCGCAGCATTTCCAGCGACCGCCCCATTTCCTGGCGCAGTGTCGCGGCTTCGTTTTCGGGGCTGACGGGAATGGCCATGGATGCAGGACTTTCGAAATGCCCCGGACTGCCCTGGCGTGCAACATGACGCCCAGGACGTGGAGGAGAGCTAGCGATATTGTGGACAGGGGCTGTTACATGCGGCCTCCGCCAATACATTTGGTAACTGTAGGACAACATCTATTTGTCGCGCTTGCGGCCCCCGCAGCCGTGGCTGCCACATGCCGGACATGCCACGTCGGCATGCAAGCGCCCCCCCGGCGTCCGCTGGGTGACCGCAATGCCAGGCCTCTGCACCTATCGTTGGCTTTTTCCTGCCTGAGCAGATCCGCACCGCGGCCCCGCGGCAGTCCCGGGTCTGCGCGATCGAAAGCCGCCATGTCCACCCCCTCCGATGACCGCCTGCCCCCCATTCCCGAAAGCGACTGGACGCCCGAACAGCGGCGCCTGGCCCAACCCATCATCGATGGACCGCGCGGTGCACTGATTTCGCCCTTTGTGCCGCTGCTGCGCAGCCCGGAGCTGATGGACCATGCCCAGCGCATGGGCGAGTACCTGCGCTTTCGCAGCAGCATCGGCCTGCGGCTGTCGGAGCTGGCCATCTGCATCACGGCCCGCCACTGGTCGCAGCAGGTGGAGTGGGCCATTCACGCGCCCATTGCAGAACGTGAAGGGATTGCACCTGCGGCCCTGGCCGATATCGCCCAGGGCCACACTCCCAGCGCCTTGCAGCCGGATGAAGCCGTGCTCTACGCCTTCTGTACCGAGCTGCACCGCCACCAGGGCATCAGCGACGCCACCTGGGCCCAGGCCGTTGCCCTGTGGGGCGAGCAAGGGGTGGTCGACCTGATCGGCGTCAACGGCTACTACACCTTGTTGTCGATGGTGATGAACAGTGCCCGCACCACGGTACCGGCCTCCAGCGCCAGCCCCTTGCCGCCCTTGGGAAAGGGTGGCTGACCCGTCTCAGGATCACGGATCCTGCACGCACGCAGACCGACAGACCGCACTGCGTGCCCTTCCTCCATCCAGCGCCACGGCACAGGCGTTGCCGGGCTGACCGCCCTCCTTCTGCCGGCACCACAGCCCATGGCCGGTACGGTCGCAGGCCACTTCGCGCGGCATGACCCGCACTGGCCATGCCATATCCCGCCCCATGCAGAGCATTTTGTATGGTTTCATATGAAATCATACAAACTGAAAACTGCGGCCCGGCGCGGCTGAAACATGTTTTTCAGCCACTTCTGCATTAAATCCTTACCAAACCTGTCCAAGACGCTATCTTTTTTGATTAGCGCGCTGTTACATTCGCTCCCGACTGCCTTTTTGGCAGGCAAGTTGCACAGCGGCCATGGCCTGCCGCTGCCGGAAACTGAAAACGCATTGAAAACCGCTTTTCATCCATCCTTTCCCGCGGATTTTGATGCCACAGGACCGCACCAGTACGCCACCTTTTCCACACAAGATGTGAACACCCGCTTGCACCATTTTGTGGATAAATTTTTGGCCCGAATGGACCGGGCATGTGCCCGGCGTGTGGATAACCATGCACCCTCTGCCTGTGCACAACATCTGTTTGATATGAAAAGATATTTTCAATACCCCGCGAATGTTGTTCCCAGGTATCAAGCGGCTATTCACAAACTTGCCCCAAGCCGCTAGGCTGTGCAACACCCCAGCCCACAGCTTGCAAGCCACTGTGCATCAGGGATTTAGAGAGCGTTTGTCCACATGTCCCGCGAGGCTGCGACAATCGGTGGACGGAGCCGGATACCGGCTGCGTTGTATGGCATGCAGGGCACCCTTGCATACAGCCTGCAATACGGGATTTGTAGTGTTTATTCATAAGATTTCACATCTTATCCACTACATATCCATGTATTTATTCATATAAAACACCGGTTTTCCCACGAAAGACCGCTCTCCACACCCTCCATGAGCCAGGAAAAATGGGCCGCGCTGGCCCTTGAATCGTTCGATTCCGTTGTCGCATCCATCCCCGGGTTCCGCAGCCGTGACGGCCAACGGCGCATGGCCGATCAGGTGGCGCGCACGTTCGCCCAGGCCCAGCTGGGCAAAATCGAGGAAGGCGCTCCGGAGCCAAAAAAGTCGATCGCCGTGGTCCAGGCCGGAACCGGGGTGGGCAAGTCGCTGGCGTATTCGGTCCCCGCCATCAGCACCGCCCTGGCACGCGGCACGCGGGTGCTGATTTCCACCGCCACGGTGGCGCTGCAGGAACAGCTGGTGAACAAGGATTTGCCGGCCCTGGCGCAGAAAATGCCGGTCCCGTTCAAATTTGCGCTGGCCAAGGGGCGTGGGCGTTTTGTCTGCAAACTCAAGCTCGAGCGGCTGTCCAGCACCGGTGAGCACAGCGATGAGGCCGATGACCTCTTTGCCGAAGAAGAAGCGGCGCAGCGCAAGGCCCGACCACCGGCCGAAAAAGAGGCGCGCATGCAGTTCTATGCCAGCATGGCCGACGCCCTGGCCACCGGCGAATGGGATGGTGACCGCGACAGCCTGAAAACCCCGCCCGAACCCGAGGCCTGGAGCCCCGTGGCCGCCGAAGGCAGCAGCTGCACCGGCAAGCACTGCCCCGTGTTCAGCAGCTGCACCTACTACGAACGACGCAAGGACATGGTGGCGGCCCAGGTCATCGTGGCCAACCACGATCTGCTGCTGTCCTCACTGGGCGCCCGTCTGCTGCCCGAGCTGGACAACTGCCTGCTGGTGCTGGACGAGGCCCACCACCTGCCGCAGACCGCCCTCTCCCAGTTCGCCTGCGAGATGGATCTGAGCCGCCTGCAGTGGATCGACAAGCTCACCAGCCGGGCCCTGCGCGTGGGCCAGCTGATGGAGGTGGAGGACATCGCCGAGCTGCCCGGCCACAGTGCCGGCCTGCGCCAGCATCTGACGGATCTGGCCCGCCTGGTGATGGAAATCTACGGCGACGCACTGAAGGGCCAGAAAGACAGCTGGGGCCCGGCCCGTGTACGGGCGCCACGCGGCGTTTTGCCGGAACCCCTGATCAACCCCCTGGCACAGGTCATGCACCACGCCAGCGGCTTTCTGGACGCCTTGCGGGCCATTTCCAAAGCCTTGCGCGCGGAGATCAAGGACAAGCCCGAGGAAGCCCAGCGCCTGTCCGCCCTGTATGCCCAGGTGGGCACCCTGGCGCCACGCCTGGAATCGGTACACGACACGGCCCAGCTGTTGAGCCAGCAGCCGGAGATGCAAGCCGACGGCAGCGCCCAGGTGCCCAATGCCAAATGGTTCACGCTGGAGATCGATGGCGACTACATCGTCGTCAAGGCCCATGCCAGCCCCATCCTGCCGGGCGCCACGCTGCGCCACCACCTGTGGAGCCAGGTGCGGGGGGCTGTGCTCACATCGGCCACCCTGACCAGCTGCGGCGGCTTCGACTTCTTTCTGCGGGAAGCCGGCCTGCACGGCGACGCCAGCGTGCAGACGCTGGAGGTGGCCAGCCCTTTCGACTATGCCGCCCAGGGCACGCTGGTGGCCCACCAAACCCATGCCGACCCGCGGGAGGCCCAGGCCTTCACCGCCGAGATGGTGGACGCCCTGCTGAACGACCTGGCGCTGGTGCAGGCCGGCGCCCTGGTTCTGTTCACTTCCCGCGAGCAGATGCGCCAGGCCGTGGACGCCCTGCCCTCCCACATGCGCAGCTACGTGCTGGTGCAGAACGCCATGCCACGCACCATGCTGCTGGCCGACCACCGCAACCGGGTGGAGTCGGGCCTGCCCTCCATCGTCTTCGGCATGCAGTCGTTTGGCGAGGGACTGGATCTGCCCGGTGCACTGTGCGAATCGCTGTTCATCACCAAGCTGCCATTTGCCCCGCCGGATGACCCGGTGGGCGAATCCCGTGCCGAGTGGCTGCGTACCAGTGGCCGCAACCCCTTCAACGAGCTGGTGGTGCCGGCCACCGCCATCCGCCTGGCGCAATGGGTGGGCCGTGCCATCCGCACCGAGGAAGACCAGGCCCATGTCTACTGCTACGACAAGCGCCTGGTTGCCACCAGCTATGGCGCCCAGTTGCTCAAGGGCCTGCCACCGTTCACGCTGGCCAAGCGGGCAGCCTAGCGCGGTCTTGCGGCCTCCTGCGCACCTCGCAGAAGGGGCCAAGCTCTGTGCGACACCGCATGCGTTACATGGCCGCACCATGTGCAGGCCGGTTCAGCGCCCCTGAGAGCGGCTGTGCCTGGTGCGTGCACCCCAGTCAACACCCTGCCTGTTTTTTCAGCAAAAAACGCAAGCTCCTCCCGTCTTCCTCGCCGTGCACATGCCTGTCATGGGCTGTGCACAACTGTTTTTTCAACGCGCCCAGCCTCCGAATTCCAGCCGTTTCCCTGTGGCAAGGCAACGGCCGGCAGGGATGCGCCGGGTGCATTGAATTTTTTTGAACACTCTGGTTTTCAGAGGCAAGTTGTCCAGTTATCCCATGCCTTGCATAACTTTCTGTGGATAAAAACCGCTGGATGTCCGAGAAAAAGGCTGGATGGTCACGCCGATCCGGCTGAAAAACACTTTTCAACCCCATGCAGCGCATGCGGCGAAGTATGCCGCTTTTCAGAGCACGGCTGTCTGCCGTTCCTCGAAAACTGGGCTTTCCGTGCGGTCATGTCCCTTGCGGAGCCCTGACCTCGGAGTCCTCTCTATGACTTCTTCTTTATTTCAATGAAATAAATTAGTCGTAGTAGTAAAGCACCGGTTTTTTTGTGGATAACCCACTGAGTCCGTGCTTTTTCAAGGGCTTGCATGGTGGAAAAACATGTGGGTCATGCACAAGTTCTGGTGTCCTCGCAACGGGGACAACTGCGCACATCCCTGGATTTTTGTGGAAAACCTTTTTTTTCAAGGCAACTTGTCCACAAAACGCTCTCCCTTCTGATGTAACGCAGTTTTAGGAGATTTTTGTTGTAGACAAAGGAGATGCAGCTATTAATTTTGATGTGGATAACTGAAAAACCAAGGTTTACCAACAATCGGGAACCTCGTTGTTGGCAGTCTGGTGGTTACCAAAAATAACGGAAAAGTGGATTGAAAAAAACGCAATCGGGATGGAAGGGATGAAAAGCCGCACAAACTTTGCGCGCAGATGTTGTTTCTATCTTTAATTTTTTAAATTAGTAGTCATAGTAAGCATCGCCATATTCTGTGGACAAGTCTTCTTTTTCTTTTCATTTCAATGATTTGGAGATTGTTCAAGCATGTGGTTGGTACCGGGCTGCCGCTGTCACCCAATTGGGTACAAGCTGAAAAAAACTTTCCAGCCAGTGGATAAGTGCCAAGTTGCTCTTTTTTTCTGCCCATGCTTGTCCACAGGCCTGGAAAGCGGTCGAACAGGCCGCGACAAGCCAAAACAACTCTCCTGGTGTGGGCGTGGGAGGCTCCCCACCGGATGTAACTCGGTTACGGGAATTTAAAATGTCGCCAAACCTGGTAACTTAGTTACTTTTGTTGGCTAAGTTGTTGTTTTATATTAATTCTTTGCACTGGGCGGATGCAGGCCAGGGCGCTGGCAGGTGCATGCGCCGTGGCAGAGGTAGCCCGAGCGTCCTGGTGCTGCATCGCTGTCACCAAAGGGGGCGGCCTGTGGTGGCGGCAAGCGGGTCCGTGGCAGCGGCAGGAAGGTGAAAAGAATTTTTCGCGCTGTGTGGGGTGTGCTGCGTGGGAACAACCCGGCATGTGCCGCCCATGCGGCCATGGGACCGATGTACTGCGGGCCTGCTGCTTCCGGTTGAAAACTGCAGGCAAAAAAAAAGCAGGCACAAGGCCTGCTGAAGAGGGTGGAGTCCCGGCTGGGCAACCGGGATGGCGCACAACCGAAACCGATTCAGGCGCCGGGCGCCGCAGCGGGGGCTGCCTGACCAGGCTGACCCATGCCGGGGTGGCCTTCGCCATGGGGACCACCGCGGTGCATGCCAGGACCTTTGCCATGGCCGTGGCCGTGCATGGGCATGGCCACATCGAATGCTTTTTGCTGCGCCGGATTCAGGCTGGCGTAGAAGGCCTTGGTGGCGTTTTCACGCTGCTCGATGGCGGCGTTGCGTTCCTTGCGCAGGCTCTGGGCCTGGTCGATGCGCTGGGGCGTGGTCAGCTTGCTGAAGGCCTCACGGTCCATGCGAGGCGCTTTGCGCTCTGCAGGGCGGGTGGCTTCCACGTATTTCTTCCAGGCACTTTCCTGGGCGGCCGTCAGCTGCAGCAAGGGCTTGACGCGTTCCATGTGCTGGGCATGCATGGCGGCGGGGTCCAGGGCAGGGCGGCCCGCCTGGTGGGGGTGGCCAGGGGCGGTCTGGGCCGTGGGGGCTGCCGGTGCGGCGGTGTTCTGTGCCCACACGGGCAGGGTGAAGGCGCCGGCCAGTGCAGCAGCGGTGGCGGTGGCGATCAGGGAGCGTTGCAAGAGGGCCATGGTGATGTCCTTTCCTTCAGGTTGAGGGGGACGCTGCAGCTTGGTTGCAGCGCTTGAATGCAAGTGTGGGGACTGTCTGTAAGCGTTCCATGTGGAAACCGTGATGCTGTGTAAAGTAATGCGAAGCCTGGAGACCCTCTGCACGCCGCACCTGGCATGGCAGGGTGGTCCACAATGGGCAAATTGGGGAATTTCCACGCCACAAGCTCGGGCGTGGATAGCCATGGTTTGGATCAAGCGCAGCGCCGACGGAGCCGCTGCGCTGCATGACACAGAAAAGAGGTTGCTGCGTGTTCAAGAACATGATCGTGTACCGCATTGCGGCGCAATGGCAGGGTGCACTGGAACAGATGGAAGAAGCGCTGCAAAAGACGCCTTTCACCCCCTGTGGAGCGACGCAGGAAAAGTCTTCCGGCTGGGTGCCACCGCGTGGCGAGGAGCATGGTCTGCTGGCCGAAAGCGTTGGTGGCCAATGGGTGATGCGCTATATGAGCGAGAGCAAGATGCTGCCCGCCAGCGTGCTGAACCGCAAGGTGGCTGAGAAGGCCGAAGCGATTGAAAAAGAGTTTGGCCGCAAACCGGGCAAAAAGGAAAAGCAGGAGCTCAAGGACGAAGCCAAGCTGGACCTGCTGCCCATGGCCTTCACCAAGCAGGGGGCCATGTGGGTGTGGCTGGATCCGCAGGCCAAGCTGCTGGTGCTGGACACCGGCGCCCAGGGCCGTGCCGACGAGGTGGTGACGCTGCTGGTCGAGAGCCTGCAGGGCTTTGGTGTGGCGCTGCTCGATACGCAGACCAGCCCCCAGGCAGCCATGGCGCACTGGCTGATCAGCCAGGAGCCGCCGGTGGGCTTTTCGGTGGACCGTGAATGCGAGCTCAAGGCCGCAGACGAATCCAAGGCGGTGGTGCGCTACGCACGCCACCCGCTCGATATCGACGAGGTCAAGCAGCATGTGGAGCAGGGCAAGCTGCCGACCAAGCTGGCCATGACCTGGGATGACCGCGTGAGCTTTGTGCTGAGCGATACCTTGCAGGTCAAGAAGATTGCCTTCCTGGACAGCGTGCTGGATGAGGCCGGCGATGAAGGTGGTTTTGACACCGATGTGGCGATTGCCACCGGTGAGCTGAGCCGCCTGATTCCGGACCTGATCGACGCCCTGGGCGGCGAAGGCCGTACCGAGCTGGGCCAGGACCTGCCTGCGGCGTTGCAGCCGTCGGGCACGGGGACCGAAACCCTGGCGGTGCGCGTGGCCGGTGGCAGGCCAGCCGGGCAGGGCGGCAAGGTCACCGGGCCGGCCGAAGCCCCGGTGGATACCGACCCGCAGAGCGTGCCGTTCTGAAGGCGAGGCGGGGCCGCCGCGAAGCCCTCAAAACGGTGCGTCGCGGTGGCTGCGCTCTATAAAACGCAGTGACTCCGCCGTGGGCTGTGCCAGCACCACGCGGTTGCGGCCGTTGCGCTTGGCTTCGTACATGGCGGCATCGGCGGCCGCCACCAGGGCTTCCCACGGGCTGGGCTGCTGCAGCTGGGCGGTGTAGACCCCGACACTGATGGTGAACTCCAGGCGGGGGCCGGTGCTCAGCTGCAACGGGCTCAGGCGCACGGCATCGCACAGGCGCTGGGCCAGGGGCAGGGCCTCGGCGGAATGGGTGTGGGGCAGCAGCAGCACGAATTCCTCCCCGCCGTAGCGCGCGGCCAGATCGCCCTTGCGCAGATGGCTTTGCAGCGTGTGAGCCACGCTCTGGATCACCCGGTCGCCCACCAGGTGGCCGTGGCTGTCGTTGATGCGCTTGAAGAAATCGATGTCCAGCACCATCACCGACAAGGGCGTGCCGGTGTGCACTGCCTGGGCCATGGCGTCGAGCAGGCCTTGCACCAGGGTCGTGCGGTTGGGCAACTGGGTCAGCGGATCGAGCCGGGCCTTGTCCTGGTCCAGCGCGGCCTGGCGGTCATGCAGCATCAGCAGCAGGCCGATGCTGGAGAGCACCAGGTTCACGAACAGCGTCAGGCAGACGCTCCACAGCGCCAGCTGCTCATACACCGACAGGCGCTGGCGCGAAAACGGCAGGGGAGAGGTCTCCTGCACGATCAGCGGCAGCAGGGCCGCGCTCTGCGCCAGCACCGCCACCACCACCAGCACCCAGCCGCTGCCCGGCGTGCTGCGGCGCATGCGTTGCAGCAGCCACAGCAGGTAGAGCAGTTGCCCCAGCAGCAGGGCGGCATGCAGGCGGTGAAACAGCCCCCAGTCCTGCGGCAGCAGCAGCGCTGCCAACGCCATGGTGATGGCCTGGGGCAGAAACAGGATCAGGCTGTCGCGCACCAGGCGGTCGCTCTGGCGAAAGCGCTGCAGCGCAATGGTGAAGCAGGAGGTGGCCAGACAGACCAGCAGCAGGGCGGCCATCAGCAGCGCCAGGCTGGCGTTGCGGCTGACCAGGGCCAGCAGCAGATAGGCCAGGCCGATCAGGGTGTTGCACCACAGGCCCTGTGACAGTCCCTGGTACCAGAATGGCCGTCCCAGCACCCAGATCACCCAGGCCAGCACCCAGGCAGCCAGGCCGATCATGCCCAGGGCAGTGAGGAAGTCTGGCGCTAACGAGAGCATGGCTTGGCGAGGGATAGGCTATGAAGCCATCCTAGCCCAAGCCTTTGCCTGTGGTTCGCCCTGTTCCTGGTTGGGCCGCAATAGCCCTGTAAGCCCTTTTAGAGGCTGGGGGTAGGGCAGGGCCTCAGTGGATGTCAGAACGCGCGCGGCGGCGCGTTTTGTTCTCGTACATGGCGGCATCGGCCAGGGCCAGGGCCTGCTCGGTGCTGGTCTGTGCCGGGTGCACGGCCACCACGCCCACGCTGGCACCGGAGTAGTGCAGCAGATTCTCGGACACGGCCACATCGCACTGGGTGGCCAACACCAGGCGCTCCTCCAGCTCGTACAGGATCTGGGTGGCCGATTGCGAGAGTTCCGGGCCGGTGCCCACCATGACGAACTCATCGCCGCCGATGCGTGCGGCAAAGTCGCTGTCGCGCAGCGCATGCAGCAGCTGGCGTGCGACGGTCTGCAGCAACTGGTCGCCGGCTTCGTGGCCATGCTGGTCGTTGATCTGCTTGAAACCGTCCAGGTCGATGAAGGCCAGCAGCACGCTGCGTCCGTCGCGCTCGGCCCGGGCCCACATGCGGGGCAGCTCCTCCATCAGGGCATGGCGGTTGGGCAGGCCGGTGAGGGCGTCGGTCAGCGCATAGTTGGCCAGCTCCAGATTGCGCTGCTGCAGCTCTTGCAGCAGCAGCTCGCGCTCCACCTGCTGGCCGATCAGGCCGGCAAACAGCTCCAGCGTGGCCATGGCCTCGGCGGACATGGCCTGCTCGACGCCGCTGGCAGCACACAGCGTGCCGTAGAGCTGGCCCTGGGGCAGGCGCACCGGGGCGCTGACATAGGTGTGCAAACCCAGGGCGCGGGCAGCCTCGGAATCGCCCCAGCTGGCCTGCACATCCGCCGTATAGGGCTGCTGGTCCTCCATCGCGCGGCGGCACAGGGTGTCCTGCCAGGGAACCACCAGGCCTTCGGGCATCTCCAGCTTGCCGCGGTTGCAGGTGTACAGCACATGCTGCTGGCTGTGCGGCAGGTCGATGCGGGTGAGGTAGGTCGAATCCAGCTTGCTCACCTGCTGCAGCATGTCGAGCAGGGGGCGGGCCAGCTCCTCCAGGGACTTGGCATGGACGAGGGTGTGGCTCAGACGGGGCAGCAAGGATTCCATGGGAAGCTGGGATGCAGGGTGGTTGATGCGCAGATGATAGGGCGCGCGCTGCGCCATCGACTGTGGCGCAGCGCGGTATGTGTGACAGAGCTTGTCTTGGCGCAGCTGTCGGCGCGGATGCGAGGAGCCAACCACCCGGAAAGAGGCGGACCCCTGGCAGCAACGCGGGGTCCAGCCCCCGCGCCGGGCAGGCGTCAGACGCGCTCGAAGATGGCGGCAATGCCCTGGCCGCCGCCGATGCACATGGTCACCAGTGCATAGCGGCCACCGGTGCGGTGCAGCTCGTAGACCGCCTTGGTGGTGATGATGGCGCCGGTGGCTCCCACCGGGTGGCCCAGCGAGATGCCCGAGCCATTGGGGTTGACCTTGGCGGGGTCCAGCCCCAGTTCCTGGATCACGGCGCAGGCCTGGGCGGCAAAGGCTTCGTTGGCCTCGATCACGTCCATGTCCTGGATCTTCAGTCCGGTGCGGGCCAGCACCTTCTGGGTGGCGGGTACCGGGCCTATGCCCATATAGGCCGGCTCCACGCCGGCGTGGGCATAGCCCACCAGGCGGGCCAGCGGCTTGACGCCCAGGGCCTGCACGCGATCGCCGGCCACCAGGGTGACGGCGGCGGCGCCATCGTTGATGCCCGACGCATTGCCAGCCGTGACCGAGCCCCCTTCTTTCTTGAACGCGGGCTTCATGCCCGCCAGGGTCTCCAGTGTGGTCGCCGCACGCACATGCTCATCGGTGTCGAACAGCACCGTGCCCTTGCGGCTGGCGATTTCCACCGGAACGATCTGCTCCTTGAAGCGGCCGGCCTCGATGGCGGCCGCCGCGCGCTGCTGGCTCAGCACGGCCAGTTCGTCCTGCATGCTGCGGGAGATCCGGTAGCGCTCGGCCACGTTTTCGGCCGTGATGCCCATGTGCATTTTCTGCCAGGGGTCGTGCAGGATGCCCAGCATGTAGTCGATGCTCTTGGCATCTCCCATGCGCTGGCCCCAGCGCGACGCCTGGTCGAAATAGGGACCGCGGCTCATGGATTCCGCGCCGCCGCCAATCGCCACATCGCAGTCTCCCAGGGCAATGGCCTGGGCTGCGGACACGATGGCCTGCAGGCCGGAGCCGCACAGGCGGTTCACATTGAAGGCCGGGGTTTCGATGGGGCAGCCGGCATCGATGGCGGCCACGCGCGACAGGTAGGCATCCTTGGTGTCGGTGGGGATCACATTGCCCATGACCACATGGCCCACGGCATCGGGGGCGATGCCGGCGCGGGCGATGGCCGCCTTCACGGCGGTGGTGGCCAGCTGGGTGTTGGGCACATCCTTGAGGCTACCGCCGAAAGTGCCGATGGCGGTACGGGCTGCGCTGACGAGGAAAACCTCGCGGGTCTGGCTCATGCTTGTCTCCTGAGAAATGGGTCGGGGTGCTGGCGCGGCCTCGCTGTGCCGGGTCCAGCCGCAAATTGTGCGTTTGCACATTGGAAATGCAAAGCCCCGCCGCCCTGGTCATCTGCGTGACCGGATGCGGCGGGGCCGTGGGTGTGGTGGTCCCGTCAGTGCGGGGGGGCGAGTTCCGGTGCGGCCAGATCGTCCAGGATGGGGCAGTCCGGGCGGTCATCGCCCCGGCAGCAGGACACCAGCGACTGCAGGCTGCGCTGCATGGCCTGCATGGCGGCAATGCGCTCGCCCAGCTCGGCAATGTGCTGCTGGGCAATCTGCTTGACCTGGGCGCTGCTGCGCGCCTGGTCGCGCCACAGGCCCAGCAGCAGGCTGATCTCTTCCATGGAAAAGCCCAGGTCGCGGGAGCGGCGAATGAAGCGCAGCGTGTGCACGTCGGCCGGACCGTACTGGCGGTAGCCGCTGTCGGTGCGGGCCACTTCGGGCAGCAGACCCAGCGATTCGTAATGCCGCACCATGCGCGCCGACACGCCGGCCAGGCGTGCGGCGTCGCCAATGGGCACCGGCCAGTGGGCCGGTGCCGCCGCGTCAGGCGGCGACCTGGTAGCCTTCTTCGGCGATGGCATGGCGCAGGGTCTCGCGTTCGGCGGCGCTCTGCACCACCACTTTCTTCTGGGCCCGGTCGATCTGCACCTGTGCCGACGCATCGACTTCGTGCACCGCATTGGTGACGGCGCGCTCGCAATGGCCGCAGGTCATGCCTTCAACGTGAAATTCATGTTCCATGGTGGTTCTCCTGAGAAAAAAGAGGCGGACCCGGATGGGTGTGGTGCCTGGGATGGGTCCATGATGAACCTTCACATGATGGCAAAGTCAAGCCGGTTGTGCCGCCACCTGCCATGACGGGGATGGTTTCACGTGAAACCATGGGGGATGGGTGGCTATGCTGCACTGCACAAAAGATCGGAGGAAGCTGCACGGGCAACTGAAACCCCGTATTCCCGGGGAATTCCCGTCAGTTTCCCCAGGCCACAAAGGGTCGATGTCTGGCAAACTTTGACACTTCTATCCAGAATTTGCATTTATTTGCAATATGACGCCGACGGACGTGGAAATCCTGTGTGTTCAGCTGGATCCGTCTGTTGCTCAGTGCTTTGGAGGTTTGCGGTCATGAATGTGTTTGCACTCATGCGGGGTTTCACGATCAGGTTGCGCATGTTGGGCGCCATCGCGGTGGTATTGGTACTGCTGGGCATGCTGGGAGGGGCCGGGATGTGGGGCATGTTCCGCATCCAGGACATGAGCCAGGATTTCCGTCAAACCTCGTACACCAAGGCCCAGCACCTGTCCCAGCTGCGCGCCAGCCTGGGGCTGGTGCGGCAGCACGAAAAGGACATGATCATCCAGTACGAAAACCCGGAGCGCGTGACCAAGGCCAAGGAGTCGTGGCTCAAGGGGCTGGAGCAGGTCAAGGCCGTGTCCCAGAAGTTCGTGGGTGAAGTCAGCGATGCCGACGACGCGCTCGTGCAGGAGCTGATGCAGCGCATGGACAACTACCAGAAGCAGTTCGAGCCGGTGGTACGCCAGCTGGAAGCCAATGGCTATGACACCGCCACCATCGCCTACCGCATGGGCAACAAGGCCATGGCCGAGCTGGTGGAAGTGGACAATCTGGTGCAGAAGCTGGCTCAGGTGCTGCAGGACGAGGCGGATGCTGCACAGCGCAACGAAAGCGAAGCCGCCACACAGACCCAGTGGCTGTTCCTGCTGTCCGTGGTGATCACGGTGCTGGTGGTGGCCCCGCTGACGCTGCTGAACATGGTGTCCATCTGCCGCCCGCTGGAAGTTGCCCGCCGCATGGCGCTGGCCATTTCCAAGGGCGATCTGTCCCAGCAGATGCAGGTGGAAGGCAAGGATGAAGTGGCGGATCTGCAAACCGCGCTCCAGGAAATGCGCCGCAGCCTGAACCAGATGGTGGGCCAGGTGCATGACGCCAGCGGCAACATTGCCACGGCCAGCCAGGAAATCGCCATGGGCAACACCGATCTGTCCAGCCGCACCGAGCAGACCGCCAGCAACCTGCAGCAGACCGTGGCGTCGCTGATGCAGCTGACCTCCACCGTGCAGCAGACCGCGAGTTCGGCCCAACTGGCCAACCAGCTGGCGAGCTCGGCCAGCGACACCGCACTGCGCGGCGGCGCCATCGTCCAGCAGGCGGTGCAGAGCATGCAGGACATCTCCACCTCCAGCCGCAAGATCAGCGACATCATCGGCCTGATCGACTCGATCGCCTTCCAGACCAACATCCTGGCGCTGAATGCGGCCGTGGAAGCCGCCCGTGCCGGCGAGCAGGGCCGTGGCTTTGCCGTGGTGGCCGGGGAAGTGCGCCTGCTGGCGGGTCGCAGTGCCGAAGCCGCCAACGAGATCAAGCGCCTGATCCAGACCAGCGTCAGCGCCGTGGATGGCGGCGTGCGCCATGTGGAAGAGGCGGGTCTGAACATGCAGGAAATCGTCGACAGTGTCCGCCGGGTGGGCGACATCATTGGCGAGATCACCGCAGCCTCGAACGAGCAGTCGTCTGGCATCGGTCAGGTGAACCAGGCCGTGGGCGATATCGACCGCATGACGCAGCAGAACGCTGCGCTGGTGGAAGAAGCCTCGGCCGCCGCCGATTCGCTGCGCGACCAGGCGGGTCGCCTGGCCCAGGTGGTCAACCAGTTCCACCTGGATCAGAGCCTGCAGGTGCAGCACGGCAGCCGTGCGCCGGTCGCCGCGATCGGCAGCCTGCCAGGTGCCGGCCGACCGGTGGCGGCGCCGCGCGCACAGCCCAAGGTGGCGGCAGCCCAGCGCAAGGAAGAGCGTGCGCTGCTGAGCTGATCGGCTCCCGGCACAAAAAAGGCCTCCAGCTGGAGGCCTTTTTTCATGGGTGGCAGTGCTGCACGGTCGGTGCACCTGCCCTTGCGCGGCGGCTTATTTGGCCAGGCCTTCGGCGCGCAGGGCGGCCTGCACGGCAGGGCGGCTGCCCACACGCTGGCGGTAGGCCTGCAGCTGCGGCAGGTCGCCCAGTTCCAGACCCACATGCTGGGCCCAGTTGGAGACGGTGAACAGATAGGCATCGGCCACGCAGAACTGGGCGCCGGTCAGATAGTCCTTGCCGGTCAGCTCTTTTTCCACCCACGCGAAGCGCTTGCGCAGCTGGGCCAGGATGGTGGGCTTGTAATCGGCGGGGGTGTTGGGGTTGAACAGCGGGCCAAAGCCCTTGTGCAGTTCGGTGCCGATGAAATTCAGCCATTCCTGCACGCGGTAGCGCTCCAGGGTGCCGCTGGCGGGAATCAGCTGCTTGGCAGGCACCTGGTCGGCGATGTACTGCACGATCACCGGGCCCTCGCGCAGGGTCTGGCCGTTGTCCAGCACCAGGAAGGGCACATAGCCCAGCGGATTGATGGTGTAGAAGTCCGTGCCATCCTGCAGTGTGTGGCTCTTGGTGCTGGCCAGGATGGCTTCGTAGGGCAGGCCGGCTTCTTCCAGCACGATATGGGGAGACAGGGAGCAGGCGCCGGGGCTGTAGTAAAGCTTCATGGTGTGTGGCATGCCCACGCAGGGCAGGGGTTGAACACAGTTGCACATGCTAAATCGCCGCACGCCTGGCTGCCAAATCCCTGCTGGACACAAGGCCGGGCGCACGGGTGCGCTGCACTGTTTCACGTGGAACACGTCCGGGGGTGGACAAGGCCCGCAGCGTCGAGGCCCGGTGAAAACCGCGGTTCCGGCCTGGGCGAAAGACAAGGCGGGCAAAGGGTGGGAAAATCAAGGGTTTGCACGCGCCTGCACATTGGATGCAGCGCGGAATGCCGGGGTGACAGCGCGTAAGGCCTGCACAGACGCCGGCGGCAGTGGCAGCCTGTTGCCTGCACTGCCAAGACCTCGGGTGGCATGGCGATGCCGCCCGCGACGGAGTTGAAGAACATGCTGTACCCCCAAGAATTTGATGTGATCGTCGTCGGCGGCGGTCACGCCGGCACCGAGGCCGCACTGGCTGCCGCCCGCATGGGCTGCAAGACCCTGCTGCTGTCCCACAATATCGAGACCCTCGGTCAGATGAGCTGCAATCCGTCCATCGGCGGTATTGGAAAAGGCCACCTGGTCAAGGAAGTGGACGCCATGGGCGGCGCCATGGCCCTGGCCACCGACCAGGGCGGCATCCAGTTCCGCATCCTGAACAGCTCCAAGGGCCCGGCCGTGCGTGCCACACGTGCCCAGGCAGACCGTATCCTGTACAAGGCGGCGATCCGGGAGATGCTGGAGAACCAGCCCAATCTGTGGCTGTTCCAGCAGGCGGTGGACGACCTGATGGTGGAGGGCGACCGCGTGGTGGGCGCCGTCACCCAGGTGGGTATCCAGTTCAAGTCCAGGACCGTGGTGCTGACGGCCGGCACCTTCCTGGATGGCAAGATCCATGTGGGTCTGGACAACTATGCGGCAGGCCGCGCGGGCGATCCGCCTGCGGTCACGCTGTCGGCGCGCCTGAAGGAGTTGAAGCTGCCCCAGGGCCGCCTGAAGACCGGCACGCCGCCGCGCATCGATGGCCGCAGCATCGACTTCAGCCAGTGCACCGAGCAGCCCGGCGACGGCATGCCCGGCGGCATGAACGAAGGCCATGTGCCGGTGTTCAGCTTCCGCGGCAATGCCGCCATGCACCCGCAGCAGATGCCGTGCTGGATCACGCACACCAACGAACGCACACACGAGATCATCCGCAGCGGGTTTGACCGCAGCCCGATGTTCACCGGCAAGATCGAAGGGGTGGGGCCGCGTTACTGCCCCAGCGTGGAAGACAAGATCAACCGCTTTGCGGACAAGGACAGCCACCAGATCTTCCTGGAGCCTGAAGGCCTGACCACGCACGAGTACTACCCCAACGGCATCTCCACCTCGCTGCCCTTCGACATCCAGTACGCGCTGGTGCGCAGCATGAAGGGGCTGGAGAATGCGCACATCCTGCGCCCCGGCTATGCCATCGAATATGACTACTTCGACCCCCGTGGCCTGAAGAGCAGTTTCGAGACCCGCCAGATCCAGGGCCTGTTCTTTGCGGGGCAGATCAACGGCACCACGGGTTACGAGGAAGCCGCGGCCCAGGGCCTGTTCGCCGGCATCAACGCCGGTCTGCAGGCGCGCGGTCAAGGCCCATGGATGCCGCGCCGCGACGAAGCCTATCTGGGTGTGCTGGTCGACGACCTGATCACCAAGGGTGTGACCGAGCCCTACCGCATGTTCACCAGCCGCGCCGAGTTCCGTCTGCAGCTGCGTGAAGACAATGCCGATATGCGCCTGACCGAAGCCGGCCGCCAGCTCGGCGTGGTGGGCGATGCGCAGTGGGAGCTCTTCAACCGCAAGCGCGATGCTGTTTCACGTGAAACAGAACGCCTGAAGGCCACCTGGGTGAATCCGCGCAATCTGCCGGCAGCCGAGTCCGAGCGCGTGCTCGGCAAGAGCATCGAACACGAATACAACCTGTTCGACCTGCTGCGCCGCCCGGGAGTGGCATACGCCAGCCTGGTGGGCATGGACGGCGGCAAGTACGAAGCCGCCGAGGTATCGCGCGAAGCGCTGGGCGACCTGCACGACGATGTGCTGGAACAGGTGGAGATTGCCGCCAAGTATTCCGGCTACATCGATCGCCAGAAGGAAGAGGTGCAGCGCGCTGCACACTACGAATCGCTGAAGCTGCCGGCCGAGCTGGACTACATGCAGGTGGCGGCCTTGTCGATCGAAGTACGCCAGAAGCTGCAAAAGCACCGGCCCGAGACATTGGGTCAGGCCTCGCGCATTTCCGGCGTCACGCCGGCCGCCATCTCGTTGCTGATGATCCATCTGAAGAAGGGCGGCTTCAAGGGCTTTGCACCCGCAGCTGCTGCCGGCACGGAGCAACAGGCATGAGCGCGGCATTGCGGTCCCAGCTGGAGCGGGGCGCCCAGCAACTGAACCTGGGCCTGGGTGTGGCACAGATCGACACCCTGATGGCCTTCCTTGACCTGCTGCAGAAGTGGAACAAGGTCTACAATCTGACGGCCGTGCGCGATCCGCAGGAGATGATGACCCACCACCTGCTGGACAGCCTGGCCGCCGTGCCCGCACTGCGACGCCATGTGGCCAGCCTGGGACGCCAGCCCGGCGAGCGTGTGGCGCAGCTGGACGTGGGTTCGGGCGGGGGGCTGCCGGGGGTGGTGTTTGCCGTGTGCTGCCCGGAGGTGGATGTGCACTGCGTGGACACCGTGGCCAAGAAGGCGGCGTTTCTGCAGCAGGTGGCCGTGTCGCTGAAGCTGCCCAACCTCAAGGGCATCCACGCCCGGGTGGAAAGCCTGAAGGGGCCGTACGACATCGTCAGCTGCCGGGCCTTCGCCTCGCTGATCGACTTCACCACCTGGTCGCGGGCTGCCATCGCGCCGCAAGGCATCTGGTTCGCCATGAAAGGCAAAAAACCCGATGACGAGATGGCTGTGCTGGGCGCCGATGTGCAGGTGTTTCACGTGGAACACTTGGAGGTTCCCGGCCTGGATGCAGAGCGCTGCATCGTCTGGTTGCGCCCCATTGGCTGAGCGCGCTGGTTCAGTGGTTGCAGTTGGAAGCTGCACTGCAAGCAGCGGTCGCATAAACTCGGCGCTTTGATAGAGCAGGGTACATGCATGCTGGGCGTGGCTGATTACGGCGCTTTCGTTGTCGCCATTCTTCTTTTTCTCCTCATTCCCGGGCCGGGCAATCTGGCCTTGATCACCTCCACAGGCCAGGGCGGCGTGGGTGCCGGCATGGTCACCGGGCTGGGCGTGATCGCCGCGGACCAGGTACTGATGTGGCTGGCGGTGGCCGGTGTGTCGGCCTTGCTGGCCGCGCATCCGGCGCTGTTCCATGCGGTGCAGTACCTGGGGGTGGCCTATCTGGGCTGGCTGGGCTGGCGCATGCTGCGGGCCCAGCCCGGCGATGCGCCGGTGCTGAAGATGGCGCCACGCCAGTACTTCCGCCAGGGCGCACTGATCACCTTGCTCAACCCCAAGGCCATCGTGTTCTACATGGCGTTCTTCCCGCTGTTTGTCGATCCTGCCCAGCACCGGGGCGTGCTGACCTTTGCGGTCATGGCCGCCACGGTGGCGTTGCTGACGGCGCTGTACAGCGTGGTGGTGGTGCTGCTGACGGCCCGCATGGCCCAGCGTCTGCGGGCCAATCCCGTGGTGGTGCGTGTGCTGAATAAGACAGCAGGTGTGTTTCTGATCGGTTTTGGCCTCAAGTTGGCCATCTCCAAGTAAGCTAAAAAACTATGGCCAAAATCTTCTGTGTCGCCAACCAAAAAGGTGGCGTCGGCAAAACCACTTCGGCAGTGAATCTGGCAGCCGGTCTGGCCAGCATCGGCCAGCGCGTGCTGCTGGTCGATCTGGATCCCCAGGGCAATGCCACCATGGGCTCGGGCGTGGACAAGCGCGCCCTGGAGCTGACGGTGTATGACGTGCTGCTGGAAAACGCCTCCGTCAAGGAAGCCGCCGTGCATTCCGAGCAGGTGGGCTACCACGTGCTGGGTGCCAACCGCGAGCTGTCGGGAGCCGAGATCGAGCTGGTGTCGCTGGAGCGCCGTAACGAACGCCTCAAGGGCGCGCTGAATACCGTCGATGGCGATTACGACTTCGTGCTGATCGACTGCCCGCCTTCGCTGTCCATGCTGACCTTGAACGGCCTGTGCTCGGCCCACGGCGTGATCGTGCCCATGCAGTGCGAGTACTTCGCGCTGGAAGGCCTGACCGATCTGGTGAACACCATCAAGCAGGTGCACGCCAACATGAACCCGGACCTGCAGATCATCGGCCTGCTGCGCGTGATGTTCGACCCCCGCACCACCTTGCAGCAGCAGGTCAGCGACCAGCTCAAGGACCACTTTGGCGACAAAGTGTTCGACACTGTCATTCCCCGCAATGTGCGCCTGGCCGAAGCCCCCAGCTACGGCCTGCCGGGCGTGGTGTTCGACCCGTCCGCCAAGGGCAGCAAAGCCTTCATCACCTTTGCCAAAGAGATGGTGGGCCGCATCAAGAAGATGCGCGTCTGAACATGAAGACAACCAGCTGCCGCGGCCCTTTCCGGGCGCGCCGGCAGCGATGAAAAGCGAAGCAATGGCCTCTTTCACCCCTTCGGATGTGCTGCTGCTGCCTGGCTGGCAGAACTCCGACGCCGACCACTGGCAAAGCCGCTGGGAACAGCGCTACGGTTACCAGCGCCTGGAGCAGCACGATTGGCAGCGCCCGCTGCGCGGTGACTGGTCGGCGCGGCTGCAGGAGCATCTGGTCGATGCCCCGGCGCCGGTGGTGCTGGTGGCACACAGCCTGGGCTGCATTCTGGCGGCCTGGTGGGCGGCCCATTCGCCGCTGGCACGCACCCAGGTGCGCGCGGCCTTGCTGGTGGCCCCGGGCGACGTGGAACAGCCCGATCTGCGCCCGCAGCTGCCGGGCTGGTCGCCGGTGGCCCTGCAGACCCTGCCTTTCCCGACGGTGCTGGTGAGCGGCAGCAACGACCCGTATTGCGCCCAGGCGCGTGCGCGGCAGTTCGCCCAGGCCTGGGGCAGCCAGTGGGTGGATGCAGGCCCTGCGGGCCATATCAACACGGCCAGCGGGCTGGGCGACTGGGATGCCGGCCACGCGCTGCTGCAACAACTGATGAAAGACAACTGAACCATGGCAACCAAGAAACCCAAGGGCCTGGGACGTGGCCTGGAAGCACTGCTCGGCCCCAAGGTGGATGACAAGGCGGCCCAGGCCGACGCCGTGCAGACCGGCCAGCCCAGCACGCTGAACCTGGACCAGATGGTGGCCGGCCAGTACCAGCCGCGCACGCGCATGGACGAAGGCGCGCTGTATGAGCTGGCAGAAAGCATCAAGGCCCAGGGCATCATGCAGCCCATCCTGGTGCGCCTGCTGGGCCAGGGAGCGAACGCCGGCAAGTACGAAATCATCGCGGGCGAACGCCGTTTCCGTGCTTCCCGGTTGGCAGGTCTGGACAGCGTGCCGGTGCTGGTGCGGGACGTGCCGGACGAAGCCGCCGCCGCGATGGCGCTGATCGAGAACATCCAGCGCGAAGACCTGAACCCGCTGGAAGAAGCCCAGGGCCTGGCGCGCCTGGTGCAGGAGTTCGGCCTGACGCATGAACAGGCTGCCCAGGCCGTGGGCCGCAGCCGCTCCGCCGCCTCCAATCTGCTGCGGCTGCTGAACCTGGCAGATCCGGTGCAGACGATGCTGATGGCCGGCGATATCGACATGGGCCATGCCCGTGCACTGCTGGCACTGGACAAGGCCGGCCAGATCACGGCCGGCAACCAGATTGCGGCACGCAAGCTGTCGGTGCGCGAGGCCGAAGGCCTGGTCAAGAAAATCACCGAAGAGAACGACGGTACGGCCGCAGCCAAGGCCAGGAAAGTGTCCAAATCGCGCGATGTGCAGCGCGTGGAAGAAGAGCTTTCCGATCTGCTGATGGCCCAGGTGGAAGTGCGCGTCAAAAAGCGCGTGAAGCGCCACGGCAAGGTGCAGGACATGGGCGAGGTGGCCATCCAGTTCGGATCGCTGGACGAGCTCAACGGGCTGATCGAACGCCTGCGCGGCTGATCCTGGCCCCGGCCGAATGCGGGAAATGCTCCCGCATCGCCCACCACCAGCCGATAAAAAAAGCCTCCGGATGGAGGCTTTTTTTGTGGAGCGCCGGGCGCTTGCTTACTTGCCGACCTTCAGCTGGCCGCCGCGGCCCAGGCCGCCCTTGACTTCCTGCGCCTTGTAGTTGCGCAGCGACACCACCATGTTGTTGTAGGCATCCATGAAGGCGGCCACGGTGGCCTTGCCTTCCGGCGAGCGCGAGAAGCCGCCCAGACCGGCCGCAGCGCCACCGCCCAGGCCGCCCAGCGCGGCACCGAAGTTGGTGGCGGTGGCATTGCCTTCGGAGATGGAGATCTGCACGCCCGAACGGATGTCGAACATGCTCAGCGTGACCACGGAGGCCTTGCTCTGCATGGCACCGCCCACCAGGGCGCCGACACCGCCGAACAGGCCGCCCACGCCCGCGGCGAGCTGGCCGGTGGCGTCGTTGTCAATGATGATCGACGGCTCCATGTAGTAGTCAGCCGCCACGCGCTGGCCCTTTTGCTGCTTGGAGCCGGCGCGGAATTCACCGGAATTGCGTTGCTTGTCGGTGATGGCCGAGATCTTGCTTTCCGTGCGGTTGTTGCCCACCGAGGTGATCACGAAGCAGTTGGACTGCTGCACGGCCAGGCGGATCAGCGGCTCGATGGTGGTGATCTTGGTGGCAGCGCCAAAGCTGGCATACCACTCCTTGTTGCGGCCATCGTCCACGGCCAGGGTGCCCAGAGGCGCATCGCAACGCTCCAGCGTCGGGTTGGCATTCACGCTGCTGGCGCCACCTGCCGCACCCGTGGCGGCCGTAGGGGCCGTGCCCGTGGAGATGGTGCCGCCGCCAGGGGTGACACACCCGGCGAGGGTCAGCGATGCGGCGATGGCAACCCAGCGCAGGGCGGAAGTGGTCTTGGACATAAAGAGAAGGCTCGCTAAGAAAAAGAGTGGATGAAAAGCGGAGGACCAGCAGGCCGCTGCGCGTCAGCGCAGATTCCAGCCGGAGGAGCTCCAGACCCAGTAATACGGCGCGCTGTAGTACCAGCTGCCCCAGGATTTGCGGTAGGCGTCGCGGATTTGGTAGAGGCGCTGCTCGTCCTGCTTGGCCGCCTGGGCCTCCTTGAGCAGCTTCTGGGATTCCCGGTCGCCTCGGGCGGCGGCGCGGCTGAGCCAGGATTCGGCTTCTGCCGGATCTGCGCCCATCTCTTCCACACCGGTCAGGTACATGCGCCCCAGTGCCACCTGGGCCGGCAGGTGGCCACCATCGCCGGCCTTGCGCAGCCATTCGATGGCCTGGTAGCTGTTGCGCTCCACGCCATCTCCGCGCAGCAGGCGCATGCCCAGGTCATAGGCGGCTCGGGGGTCGCGCTCGGCCAGTCGGGTCAGGGCCTGCATGCGGCGTTCTGCTTCGGCATCCACCGGGGTGCCCTGGAAGGTGGTGGTGCTGCGGTGCTGGTCCGCGCAGACATTGCCCTGGCAGATACGCACGGTTTCCGGCCGCGCAGTCTGCTCCGCAGGAGATTGTGCGGCGCAGCCCACCAGTGAAAGCGCAAGCAACGAGCCGGTCCACAACATTGGGTGCATGGTGTCTCCTGAAGGAAAAAATCTGTCGGTGGAAAGATCGAAACCGCTGATAGTAACAAACGCAATCAATTGCTATTCACGTTGTAAAACGTGAATATGCCGGAGAACGCCGTCGCTTGCCAAGGCACCGCAAGGTGCGGTGCGGCAGCCGGAACCAAGAGAATGCAGTGGTATTCAAGCCTGCACGGCCCTGGAGCGCCGTGAACTGGGTGCGGGAGCCGATGCCGCGTGGCTGTCTGTTGCTATCCTGTGCTGTTACCAATTTCTACCTTTTGCTGTTGCATCCATGCCTGCTTTTTTTCCATTTCTCGCGCGGAGCTGGCCCTTGCCGGCCCTGCTGGCCTGGGCCGCAAGCTGGGCGACCTTTGTGGCGCTCGGGCGTGTGCTGCCGGTCTGGCTGGCGCTGTGCGTGGGCTGTGCCGTAGGCACGGTGGCCAGCCTGTGGGGCCACAGCTGGTGGCGCCGCTGCATGATTGCGCTGGGCTTTCCGCTGTCGCTGGCGGTGGTCGGCGTGGTGGGCCTGCCCGCCTGGGCCTGGCTGGTGCCGCTGGTGTTGCTGCTGCTCGTCTATCCGCTCAATGCCTGGCGGGATGCGCCGGTGTTCCCCACGCCGGCGGGCGCGCTGGATGCTCTGCCGCAGCATGTGCCGCTGCCCGATGGCGCCCTGGTGCTGGATGCCGGCTGCGGCATGGGCGACGGCCTGCAGGCACTGCGCGCCGCCTATCCCCGGGCGCAGCTGGAGGGGCTGGAGTGGAGCTGGCCGCTGCGCTGCGTGAGCGCGTTGCGCTGTCCCTGGGCCAAGGTGCGCCGTGGCGACATCTGGGCCGAGGACTGGGGCGCCTACGACATGGTCTACCTGTTCCAGCGGCCTGAAAGCATGTCCCGCGCTGCGCTCAAGGCCGAGGGCGAGATGTACTCGGGCAGCTGGCTGGTGAGCCTGGATTTTGCCGTGCCGGATGTGGAGGCGCGTGCATCGCTGCCCGCCGCAGGCCACACCTTGCACATCTACCAGCTGCCGCTGTGGCCAGATGCGGCCGAAGCCGTGCAGCAGGCGCTGGATGCGCACCCGCCTTCACCGGAAGAGCAGGCCTGGAGCGCCATCTACCCGCACCGCCAGCCCCCGCGGCTCAAGCACCGTCCGCCCCCACCGCCACCGCAGCGCAACCGCTGGGGATTGCGTAAATAGGCCGCCCCCTTCATTGCGGGCAGGCTTGCGGACGCGGGTTCAATTCCCGCCGTCTTCCTGGCCGCTGTGCAGGCCAAAGAAGCGTGCCGGCGCCATGCCCATGGTGCGCTTGACCATGGCGCTGAAGGCACTGGGGCCATAGCCCAGCGAGGTGGCAATGTGCTGGATGGAATGCTGGCGTGCCGCCATGGCCACGGCCTTGGTCAGCACCACCTGCTGGCGCCATTGGGTGAAGGTGCATTCCAGTTCCTGGCGGAACAGGCGCGCCACGGTGCGCGGGCTGGCGCCGGTGTCGCGCGCCCAGTCTTCCAGCGTGGCGTAGCGCGTGGGGTCGGCCAGCACGGCCTCGCACAGGCCGCGCAGGCGCTTGTCCTGTGGCAGGTTTACCCCCAGTTGCACGGCGCTGGCGCGGCGCAGCTCGTCCAGCAGCAGGGCGCTCAGATGGTGCTCGCGCGCACGGTCCTGCGGGCTGAGCTGCAGGCGGTCGTCGGGCAGGGTGGGCAGTTCGCGCACCACGGCGCGCAGCAGGTCGGAGGCATTGAGCACGCGGCACTGGCGCCAGGCAGCTTCTTCCTGCCGGCTGACGCCGGGGCCGCAGCGGCCGTCGGGCTGGTAGAAGTACAGCGTGCGCAGGTCCGCATCGCCCACCATGGTGACGGCGTGTTCCATGTCCGGCGGCACCCACAGCGCGCGGGAGGGCGGCACGATGTACGTTCCTTGCGCTACCGTCAGGCGGATGGTGCCGGTGGTGGAGATGGCCAGCTGCGCCCAGGGATGGCGGTGGGGCTTGACCTGGGTGTCCCCCGCCAGCCAGCGGCACTTGGCGCGCACCGGCCGCTGCACCGTGGGCACATAGAGATGGGGCGTGAGCGTTTCCACATAGGTGGACGCTTTGCCGGCGCGCAGCGGCGCCGTGGGGGCAATGCTTGGCATGTTGGCGACAGGAGTTGGCTGGCTATCGTAATGCGGACGTTGCCCGTGTGCCTAAGATCACCCCCATGACTGCCTCTGCCACCTCTTCCGCCACGCCGCCGGCCGCTGACCTGCGCCAGGACGCCCGCACCATCGGCCTGATTGGCCTGGCCCATGGGTCCTCGCACTTTTTCCACCTGCTGCTGCCGCCGCTGTTTCCCTGGTTGATTGCCGACTTCGGCTACAGCTATTCGGAACTGGGGGTGATGGTGTCGCTGTTCTTCATCGTCTCCGGCACCGGGCAGATGCTGTCCGGCTTTCTGGTGGACCGGGTGGGGGCCCGCCCGGTGCTGTTCGCCGCGCTGGGCAGCTTTGTCGTGGCCGGGGTGGTCGCCAGCACGGCGCAGAACTACGCCATGCTGCTGCTGGCCTCGCTGTTTGCGGGCCTGGGCAATGCGCCCTTCCACCCGGTGGACTTCACCATCCTGAACAAGCGGGTCTCGCCCCAGCGCATCGGCCACGCGTTCTCCATGCACGGCCTGTCGGGCAATATCGGCTGGGCCACCGCGCCGGTGTTCATGGCTGGTATCACTACCGCCACCGGATCGTGGCGTGTGGCCTGCCTGTGCGGCGCGGCGCTGGCGGCCGTGGTGCTGGCCGTCATGCTGGTCAACCGCCGCTGGCTGGACGATCGCGATCCTGCGGCCATTGGCAACCAGGCCAAGCCCGCCGCCACCCAGGCCGCTGCGGCCGCCAAGCCGGAACACGCCATGGCGTTCCTGAAGCTGCCTTCGGTGTGGCTGTGCTTCTCGTTCTTCTTCTGGAGCACCTGCGCCATGAGCGCCATCCAGAACTTTGCCAGCCCCTCGCTGCGCGCCGTCTACGGCCTGCCGCTGAGCGTGACGGCATTGATCGTCACCGGCTACATGCTGTGCGGTGCCCTGGGCATGCTGATTGGCGGTTTTCTGGTGGGCCGCGTGCAGCGGCTGGAGAAGGTGATTTCGATCTGCATGCTGGGCTCGGCCCTGCTGCTGGCGCTGGTGGGCACGGGCTGGCTGCCGGGCATGGGCGCGGTGGTGGTGGCCTCGATTGCCGGCCTGGGCACCGGGCTGGCCGGCCCCTCGCGCGACATGCTGATCAAGCGTGCAGCCCCCGAAGGCGCCACGGGCCGGGTCTACGGCACCGTGTATTCGGGCCTGGACCTGGGCTTTTGCGTGGCTGCACCGGTGTTTGGCTGGATGCTGGACCACCACATGTACCTGGGCATCTTCTTCGGATCGGCCACGGCCCTGGCACTGAGCGTGGTTTCGGCCCTGGTGGTGGGCGATGGTGTGCACAAGCGCAAGCAGGGCGCGGTGGCCGCACGCACCGTCTGAATGCACGGGGAACGTTCGGCACCATGAAAAAAGGGAGCGCTTCAAGCGCTCCCTTTTTTTGTCATGGACTGCTCCGGTGCAGTCTGTCGAGCGGCTTATTGCGCGCTGATGCCCTTGTCGTTGGCGATCTTGCTCCAGCGGGCAAAGTCGTTGGCCAGACGTGCCTTCATGGTGGCGCCGTCCTGGTAGCGGGCGATGGCGCCGGCGGCCTGCATCTTGTGCTGCAGCGCCGGGTCGGCGAGCACCACCTTCAGTTCCTTGTTCAGGCGGTCTACCACGGCCTGGGGTGTGCCCAGCGGGGCCACCAGGCCGCCCCAGGTGTCGGCATCGAAACCGGGGAAACCTTGTTCGGCCACCGACTTCACGCCGGGCAGCAGCAGCTTGGCCTGGTTGGAGCTAACGGCAATCGCACGCAGCTTGCCGGCCTGGATGTGGGGCAGGGCGGCGACCACGTCGGCAAACATCACCGGGATCTGGCCACCGATGAGATCGGTCACCGCCGGGGCGCTGCCGCGGTAGGCCACGTGCTGCATGTCGAAGCCGCCCAGGTCCTTGAGCTGCTCCATCGACAGGTGGCCAAAGCTCCCGGTGCCCGAGCTGGTGTAGTTCAGCGAAGGCTGGGCCTTCTTGGCGTAGGCGATCAGGCTGGGCAGGTCCTTCACATCGGGCAGCACGCGCGGGTTGACGATGATGGCCATGGGCAGGTCGTAGACCGTGGCCACGGGCAGGAAGTCCTTGCGCACGTCGTACAGATTGTTCTTGAACAGCACCGGCGCCAGCAGCGCCGGCATGCCGAACATGGACAGGGTGTAGCCGTCGGCAGGCGACTTGATGAAGCTGGCCGTGCCGATGGAGCCCGAGGCGCCGGCGCGGTTCTCGATGATCACGTTCTGGCCCAGGCGCTCGGACAGGCTCTGGGCCACCAGGCGGGCGGCCGTGTCGGTGGGGCCGCCGGGGGGGAAGGCCACGACCAGCTTGATCAGCTTGTCAGGCCAGGCGCCGGCGGCCTGTGCCGGGGCGATCAGGCCGCCGGCCAGGGCTGCGCCGCAGACCAGCAGGGCGCTGCGGCGGGTGAAGGTGGAAGCAGTGGTGCGCGAAGGGTTGCGTTGCATGGTTTGTCTCCAGAGGGCAAGCAGGGGGGATGTTGGTCTTATAGGGAAAAGAAAGCGGAACCGGTGTCAGAGCACGTGCTGTGCACGCAGCGCGGCCACGGCCTCGGGGGCCATGCCCAGCAGCTCGTGCAGCACCTCGTCGGTGTGCTGACCCAGGTGGGGCGGCGGACGGCGCACCGGCAGGCGCTGGCCGTCCATGGCATAGGGGGGCGCCAGCACGGCCTGGGGGCCGGCTTCGCTGTCGTCGAAGTGGTGCAGCAGGCCGGCTTCCTGCGTGCGTTCGGACTGCAGGGCATCCAGCAGGCCGAACACTTCGCCGCAGGGGATCTGCGCGGCGCGCAGCCTGTCCAGCAGCTCGGCACGGCGGAAGCGCAGCAGCGCGGCTTCGATCAGGGGCATCAGGGTGGTGCGGTGGGCCGAGCGGGCCACATTGGTCGTAAAGCGCTCGTCGGTGGCCCATTCGGGCTGGTTGATCACGTCTTGGCAGAAGCGCACGAACTGGCCGTTGTTGCCCACGGTGATGACCAGCGGGCCGTCGGCAGCCTCGAACACGCCATAGGGCACGATGGAGGGGTGGGCATTGCCGAACTTGGGGGGATCTCCGGCCTTGAGCAGCGCTTCCATGCCGTAGTAGCTGGTGATCATCAGCCCGCAGTCGTACAGCGCCATCTGCACATGGCGGCCCGTGCCGGTGCGTTCGCGCTCCAGCAGCGCAGCCAGAATGGCCTGGGCCGAGTACATGCCGGTGAACATGTCCACGGCGGCCACGCCAAATTTCAGCGGACCCTGGCCGGCCTCGCCGTTCATGGCCATGATGCCGCTTTCGCCCTGCACCACCAGGTCATAGCCGGGGCGCTGGGCCTCGCCGCCGCTGCGGCTGTAGCCGGAAATCGAGCAGTACACCAGGCGCGGGTTCAGGGCCGACAGCTGTTCGTAGCCCAGGCCCAGTTTCTCTGCGCCGCCGACCTTGAAGTTCTGCACCACCACGTCGCACTGCGCGGCCAGATCGCGGGCCAGCTGCAGGCCGGCTTCGGACTGCAGGTCCAAGGTGATGGCGCGCTTGTTGCGGTTGGCGCTGTTGAAGTACGAGGTGTTGCGCGTGCCCACGCGCACTCCCCAGTCGCGGGTGTCGTCGCCGCGGGCCGGGTGTTCGACCTTGATCACATCGGCGCCAAAGTCGGCCAGGGCCATGGCGCACATCGGGCCGGCCAGCACGCGCGACAGGTCCAGCACGCGGATGCCGGCCAGGGGTTGGAGGGGGGAGGAATTGTTCATGCCTGCTTGTCTCATCGCCCGGGGTACGGGCGGCAGATGGTTCAAGCCGCTGATTTTCGATATGTTTAATTATTTTGACAATTGTGCTGATAATTGAAATATATGTTGATTGAAAGTTGACAATGGACGTGAACGCCCTGGGCCTGCTGGTGGAAATCATCGATGCCGGCAACCTGAGCCGCGCAGCCGCCCGCCTGGGCATGAGCCGTGCCAATGTGAGCCACCGGCTGAGCCAGTTCGAGCGCGATCTGGGGCAGCAGCTGCTGCGCCGCACCACCCGCCAGATCGAACCCACCGAACTGGGCCGGCGTCTGTATGAGCATGGCCGCAGCATCCGCCACGAGCTGCTGTCGGCCGATGAATCGGTGGCCGCACTGGGCCAGGCGCTGCAGGGCCGGGTGCGGCTGAGCGTGCCCAGCGGCTATGGCCAGCTGACCATGGCCGGCTGGCTGACCGACTTCATGCGCAGCTACCCCGGCATTGCACTGGAGGTGATCTTCGACAACGCCATCGAAGACCTGATGGACGGCCGCGTGGACTGTGCCGTGCGGGTGATGAACGACCCGCCCGAGCACCTGGTGGCACGCCACCTGGGGCCGGTGCAGTACGTGGCCTGCGCCACGCCGGCCTGCATGGCGCAGTGGGGCCAGCCGCAGACCCTGCAGGCGCTGCTGCGCCTGCCCCTGATCGCCTCGGGCCTGACGGAGCAGAAGCTGCGCATGGCCGGCTTGCAGACCCTGGGCCAGGGCGATGCCGCCCTGTCCATGCGCCTGGTCTCGCCCAACTTCTACTTTCTGCGCGAAGCCCTGCTGCAAGGCCTGGGCGTGGGCCTGGTGCCGGACTACATGGTGCGCGAATCCCTTGCGCAAGGGGCGCTGCAGGCGCTGGCGCTGCCCGCCGGCAGCCTGGACTTCCTGGCCACGCACAAATACCTGCTGTACATGCCCACGCGCTTTCAGACCCGCGCTATCCAGACCCTGACCGAGTACCTGCACGAGCGCGCGCTGGCCGAAGCGGTGTGAGCGGTGCAAGTGGCGTGAGCGGCGCCGGCGGATCGGGACATGCCCGCATGTGTCCGCTGCGGCACAGACAGCGCCGGGAGCGCTGCCTAGAGTGGTGCGCATGACCATCAGGAGACACCCCATGAGCCAACCTATTCCCGCATCCCCGGACATCCCCAGCGTGCAGCATCTGGTCAGCCCCGCAGAGTGGCAGCTGCGCGTCGATCTGGCTGCCTGCTACCGGCTGGTGGCGCTGTATGGCTGGAGCGATCTGGTCTTCACCCACATCAGCGCGCGCCTGCCGGGGCCTGAGCACCACTTTCTGATCAACCCCTACGGGCTGATGTTCGACGAGATCACCGCCTCCTCGCTGGTGAAGGTGGACATGCAGTGCAACAAGCTGATGGATTCACCGTACCCGGTGAACCCGGCCGGCTTTGTGATCCACAGCGCCGTGCATGCCGCGCGCGACGACGTGCAGTGCGTGCTGCACACCCACACGCGCGCCGGCGTGGCGGTGAGTGCGCAGCAGCACGGCGTGCTGCCCATCAGCCAGCAAAGCACGTTCGTGCTGGCCTCGCTGGCCTACCACGACTACGAGGGCGTGGCCTTCCGCGACGACGAGAAGCCGCGCCTGCAGGCCGACATGGGCCGCGCCAACTTTCTGATGCTGCGCAACCACGGCCTGCTGACCTGCGGGCGCAGCATTGCCGATGCCTTTCTGTCGATGTACACCTTCGAGGCGGCGTGCAAGATCCAGGTCGATGCCCTGGCCGGCGGCACGGAGCTGACGCAGGTGAACCCGGCCATCGTGCAGGGCGTGTCCCAGGCCTCCAGGGTGCAGACCGGGGGCATGGGTGGGGCGTTTGTCTGGCCGTCGCTGCTGCGCAAGCTGGACCGCGAATCGCCGGGCTACCGCAACTGAGGCCGGCGGCCGCACGGTCTTCCCCTGCGGGGTGAGGGCTGGATGCAAAAAGAGCCTGCCATGCACACGGGTGCAGGGCAGGCCCTGGTGAGCGGGCGCAGCGCCGGACTTACAGCGTGAAGATCTTGCCCGGGTTCAGGATGTTCTTAGGGTCCAGCGCCTGCTTGATGGCAGCCATCATGGCGATGGCACCGTCGCCGCATTCCTCGCGCAGAAAGTCCTGCTTGTGGATGCCGATGCCGTGCTCGCCGGTGCAGGTGCCTTCCATGGCAATCGCACGGCGCACCAGGGCGTGGTTCAGCGCTTCGGCACGGTGGCGCTCGTCGGCGTTGTCGGGGTCGATCAGGTAGCCGAAGTGGAAGTTGCCATCCCCCACGTGGCCCACCAGGAAGTAGGGAAGGCCGCTGGCGTTGACTTCGTCGATGGACTCCAGCAGGCAGTCGGCCAGGCGGCTGATGGGCACACAGGTGTCGGTGGTGATGGAGCGGCAGCCCGGGCGGCTCTGGATGCCGGCAAAGTAGGCGTTATGGCGGGCGGTGAACAGGCGCGTGCGCTCCTCGGGCGTGTCGGCCCATTCAAAGCCCTTGGCGTCGAATTCGGCTGCAATGTCCTGCACCATTTCGGCCTGCTCCTTGACGCCGTTGGGCGAGCCGTGGAACTCCATCAGCAGCATCGGTTCCTCGCGCAGCGTGAGGTTGCTGTGCTTGTTGACCATGGCCACGGTGGCAGCGTCCACCAGCTCCACGCGGGCAATCGGCACGCCCATCTGGATGGTCTGGATCACGGTGTGCACGGCGTCGGCAATCGTGGGGAAGGAGCACACGGCGGCGCTCACCGCTTCGGGCAGCGGGAACAGGCGCAGCGTGATCTCGGTGAAGATGCCCAGCGTGCCTTCGCTGCCCACCATCAGACGGGTCAGGTCGTAGCCGGCGGCGCTTTTCTTGGCACGGTTGCCGGTGCGGATGATCTGGCCCTGCGCGGTCACCACTTCCAGGGCCAGCACGTTTTCGCGCATGGTGCCGTAGCGCACGGCATTGGTGCCGCTGGCGCGGGTCGATGTCATGCCGCCAATGGAGGCGTCGGCACCGGGGTCGATGGGGAAGAACAGGCCCTGGTCCTTGATGGCGTCGTTCAGCTGCTTGCGCAGGATGCCGGGCTGCACCGTGACGGTCATGTCTTCGGCATTGACGCGCAGCACCTGGTTCATGCGGCTCACGTCGATGCTGATGCCGCCCTGCACCGCCAGCAGATGGCCTTCCAGCGAGGACCCGGCGCCATAGGCGATCACCGGTACCTCGTACTGGTCAGCCAGCTGCACGGCATCGGCCACGTCCTGCGTGCTTTCGGCATAGACCACGGCGGCAGGGGGCGGCGCCTGGATGGAGCCCTCATCACGGCCATGCTGTTCGCGCACCGCCTGGGCGGTGGAGCAGCGGCTGCCGAAACGTGCGGCCAGTGCATCCAGAAAGGCTTGCGGGATGGCACGAGGTTGCAGGTGGATGGCGGCGGTGGGGGCGTTCATAAGAGACTCCAAGAGGGGCCAAAAGAATACCACCCGGGTGCGGCCCTGTCTGCCACTCTGGCACCGCCAGACCGCGTGTTGAACGGGGGGCGCCATGCCCGCTGGCGGAAGGCCGGAGCGCCAGCGACAGCGCGCTGGCGCTGCCTGCGCGGACCGGCGCTCAGTGCTGCTTCAGGCCGTTGGCGAACTCTTCGCGGGACAGCGAGCCGTTGCGGTCCACATCGAATTGCTGAAAGCGTTCGGCCACGGCGGGAAAGCGCTCGGCTTCGCGCAGGGTGAGCTTGCCGTCGCCATTGGCGTCGGCGCGGTCGAAGGCCTGGTCGGCGGTGGGTGCGGCCCGCGGTGTCGCCGGCGCGGCCTGGGCGTGTTGCACCGGTTGGGACGGGGCCGCATGCTGCGCGGGCGGGGGGGTGATGCTTTGCGCCAGGATGGCCTGGGTGCCGCCCATGGTCAGACCGGCAAACAGCACCAGGCTGCGGGCATCGAAACCGTGCAGCACACGGATACGGGACAGGGAACGGGTGGGTTGCATGCGTGCCAACTCCTGTTATCAAAACAAGGAGCACATTGCACAGCACTGGCAGGCCGGAAGCCAGTAATTTTTCCCCTTGTTTCCCGCGTACACATGGGGGTGCAAATGTGTAACGCACAATGCGTGCTGACTTTGTTTTTCCCGCCATTCACCAAGGAGCAGGCCATGGGCAACCGTTTGACACAGATCGCCACCCGGACCGGGGACGACGGCAGCACCGGCCTGGGCGACAACACCCGCGTGTCCAAGAACAGCCTGCGTCCGCACGCCATGGGCGATGTGGACGAGCTCAATTCCCACATCGGCCTGCTGCTGTGCGAGCCGCTGCCGCAGGACGTGCGCGAACTGCTGGGCGATGTGCAGCACCAGCTGTTCAACCTGGGCGGCGAGCTGTCCATGCCCGGCTACGAACTGCTCAAGGACGACGGGCTGCTGCAGCTGGACAATGCGCTGGCGCAGTACAACGCCCAGTTGCCGCGCCTGGTGGAGTTCATCCTGCCTGCTGGCACGCGCGCCGCCGCCCAGGCCCATGTATGCCGCACCGTGGCGCGCCGCGCCGAGCGCCAGGTGGTGGCGTTGCAGGAAGTGGAACCCATGCGCCCCGCGCCGCGCCAGTACCTCAATCGCCTGTCGGACCTGCTGTTCGTACTGGCCCGTGTGCTCAATCGCATGGATGGCGGCGACGATGTGTACTGGAAGAGCGAACGCCTGGCGCGCCTGTCCGCCGGGGAGTGAGGACCGGTGGAGCGTTGCATGTAATCCGCCCTCAGCCTCAGCGGAGGGCGGCGCAGGGCATGACAGCGCCAAGGTGGAAACAGGCTGCACCGCAATGACCGGGCATCTGCCGCACAGCCGCCATGGCATTTGAAGAGTGATGAGGCCGACCCAGGAGATCCAGCAGCATGCGTTTGCGGCATATCGAGGTATTCAATGCGGTCATGCAGACCGGCAGTGTCAGCGCGGCAGCGCGGCTGATCAATGTGACGCAGCCGGCCGTCAGCCGCACGCTGCAGCATGCCGAGCTGCAGCTGGGCTTTGCGCTGTTCCAGCGGGCACGCGGGCGGCTCACGCCCACGAACGAGGCCCTGGCGCTGTTTCCGCACATCGAGAAACTGTTTGAACAGCTGGACGAGGTGCAGCGCCTGGCGGCCAATCTGCGCCATGGCCAGGCAGCCGACCGGCTGCAGGTGCTGACGGTGTTTGCGCTCAGCCGCGAAGTGCTGCCGCGCGCCGTGGCCGGATTCCGCCAGAAATACCCGCAGGTGCAGGTGAATGTGCAGGCCTTGCACACGCCCCAGGTGGTGTCGGCCCTGCTGCTGCAGGAGGCCGATGTGGGCTTTGTCATCAGCTCGGTGGGCCAGCCGGCGCTGGAGCACGAGACCCTGGCCGAGGTGGACATGCACTGCATCCTGCCCAAAGGCCTGCTGCCCCCGCGCAAGGTGCGTGCCGAAGGCATGGATCTGGCCGATCTGGCGGATCTGCCGGTGGTGGCGCTGGATGGCAAGGATCCGCTGGGCATGCGCATCAACCAGGCCTGCCGCGAGCATGGCGTGGGCCTGTCGCCGGTGGTGACGGTGCAGACCTACCATGCGGCTCTGTCCATGGCCGAATACGGCCTGGGTGCCGCGATTGTGGATGGCTGCACCGCCTCGGCCGCCGACCGCCACAAGGTGCATGTGGTGCCGCTGCTGCCGCGCATCACCGTGGGCATCAACGCGCTGCACCTGGCGCAGCGCCCGGGCTCGGTGCTGGCGCGCGCCATGACCCAGGAAATGCGCAAGGCACTGCGCGAGTTGCTGGGCGACTAGGCGGGCGGAAGGTGCGCTGGAAAAGGCGCCTGCAGAGCCTCAGGCCTGGGCCAGCTGCTGCACCAGGCGCTGGGCCGAGCCAAAGGCCAGCGTCAGCCCCAGCGCGCCATGGCCGGTCTGCAGCCACAGATTGGCCGGGCCGCCCTGGGCGCGGCCGGTGATCGGCAGGCCCGTGGGGGTGGCCGGGCGCATGCCGGTCCAGGGCTGCACATCGCCGGTCTGTACCAGCTGCGGAAACACGTCGCGGGTGGACTGCTGCAGGCTGGCAATCTTGCCGGCATCCAGTGTGGTGTCGTGGCCCACGATCTCCACCATGCCTGCCACGCGCACGCGCTCGCCGATGCGGGCGAACACCACTTTGCGCGTGGTGTCGGTCACGCTGACCGTGGGGCCGGTGTGCGGTGCCGCCGCGGCATCGATGGTGATGCTGTAGCCCTTGAGCGGATACACCGGAACGTGCACGCCCAGCTGGCGTGCCTGCGCGGCACTTTCCCAGCCGCTGGCCAGCACAAACTGGTCGGCCGTGATGCGGCCGTCCGACGTGTCCAGTGCGGTGATGCGGCCGCCCTGCACCGCATGGCGGTGGACCTGGGTGCCGAAATGCAGGTCCGCGCCGCGCAGTGCCAGCAATTGGGCCAGCTGTTCGCAGAGGTTGCGGCAGTCGGCCGCGCTTTCGCTGGGGGTGTAGATGGCGCCGGCCATGCGCGGGGCATAGCTGGCCAGCGCAGGCTCCAGGCGGGCCACTTCGGCCGCATCCACCACCTGCTGCAGCGGGCCCGCCAGCGTGGCCTGCAGGGCCACCTGCTGCGCGGCGCTGTCCAGCGCCTGCTGTGTGGGGTAGAGCACCAGCTTGCCCGGTTGGTGGTGGTCGCAGTCCAGGGCCTCGCGCGCCAGCATGGCTTCGAAGGCCAGGCGGCTTTCGGCGGCCAAGGTCAGCAGGGACCGGGTGCTGTCGGCCGAGGTCCGGGCGTTGCAGGCGCCCAGAAACTGCAGGCCCCAGGACCATTGCCGGGCATCGGCCTGCAGGCGGAATTTGAGCGGAGAGTCCGGCTCCAGCAGCAGCTTGGGCAGCTGTTTCCAGATGCCGGGATCGGCCAGCGGCTGCACATAGGCATAGCTCAGCTGTGCGCCATTGCCGCCGCTGGCCCCCATGGCCGGGCGCTCGGCACGATCGACCACGGTGACACGGTGCCCTGCCTGTTGCAGGGCATAGGCTGTTGCGAGACCGACGACGCCGGCACCGATGACACACACATGCATTTGGGGCTTCTCCATGGTGGGGAGAACTGTAGGTCTGCCGGGGTGCTGCGTCGCATGGCGTTTTGCACACAGGGTATGCCCTAGTGTTATGGAGTTTTGCGATTTTGAGGCCCCCGCGCTGCGCCAAAAAAGTGCCCTGCGCACCCACTCGATGCATGGCTGCACGGTCTTGGTGAAAACCCTTTGATCCTATAAATACAAGGCATGGATGGGCGTGCAATTGGCATCCCTCAAACGGCAGGACAGTTCCTACACTGGCCTGCACATTTGCAGCCAACGAGGGAATCACATGCAATTTCGTACCACTTTGCTTTGCGCCGCTCTGGGTCTGGCCAGCCTGGCAACCGCCCACGCCGACACCCTGTCCAAGGCCAAGGAAAACGGTCAGATCACGCTGGCCTACCGTGAGTCTTCGGTGCCCTTCAGCTACCTCAATGGCGGCAAGCCCGTGGGCATCACGGTGGACATCTCCAACGCGATTGCCGACGCCGTGAAGAAGGCCGTGGGCAAGCCCGACCTGAAGGTGAACTGGCAGGCCGTGACCTCGCAGAACCGCATCCCCCTGCTGATGAACGGCACGATCGATGTGGAGTGCGGCTCGACCACCAACAACACCACGCGCGGCAAGGACGTGGACTTCGCCATCAACCACTTCTACACCGGCACGCGTCTGGTGGTGAAGAAGGATTCCGGCATCAAGAACTATGCGGACCTGAAGGGCAAGACCGTGGCCATCACCTCGGGCACGACCAATCTGCAGGTGGTGCGCAAGGCCAATGCCGAGAACAACTGGGGCGCCAACATCGTGATGCCCAAGGACCATGCCGACGCCTTCCTGCTGGTGGAAAGCGGCCGCGCTGCCGCTTTCGCGATGGACGACATCCTGCTGTACGGCCTGATCGCCAACGCCAAGAACGCCAAGGACTTTGAAGTGGTCGGCGATTCGCTGCAGGTCGAGCCCTATGCCTGCATGGTGCGCAAGGACGACCCCGCCTTCAAGAAGCTGGTCGATGGCGTGATCGGCGGCATGATGAAGTCCGGCGACTTCACCAAGCTGTATGACAAGTGGTTCCTGCAGCCCATCCCGCCCACCAGCACGGCCCTGGGCCTGGCCATGGGCGACGCGCTGAAGAAGAACCTGGTCGAACAGAGCGACAAGCCTGCATTCTGACCATGGTGCCCGGTGTGATGGCTCCGCCGCGCGCGGTGGGTATTCTGGGCGGCATGGGGCCAGCCGCCGGGGCCGATTTTGTGCGCCTGTTCGTGCAGGCGTGCACGGCCTATCTGCACGACCATGGCCAGCCGGTGCGTGACCAGGCATTTCCTGAGCACTGGCTGGTGCAGATGCCGATTCCGGACCGCACCCAGGCCCTGAACGGCACGCCGCCAGGCCCCCAGGATCCGGCACCGCACATGCTGCAAGGCATAGGGCGCCTGGCCGCCCTCGGCGTGCGCAGCGTGGCCGTGGCCTGCAATACGGCCCATGTCTGGCACAGCCAGTTGCAGGGGCTGTTTCCGCAGCTGGCCATCCTGCACATTGCGCAGGAAACTGCGGCCCATCTGCAGCGCCAGGGAACGACCCGGGCCGTGGTGCTGGCCACGGCGGGCACCTACCGCACCGGCCTGTATGACGAGGCCTTGCGGTCTTGCGGCATCGAACCGCTGGTGCCGGATGCCACAGGCATCGAGCAGCTCATGCAAGGCATCTACGACGGTGTGAAACAGGGCGATCTGGCGCTGGCCGCACAGCGCTTCGGCCACGTGCTGGAACGCATGCGCCAGCAGCATGGCGATGTGCCGGTGATCATGGGCTGCACGGAGATTCCGCTGGCCCTGCCGCAGGCCCCCGAGGCTCAGGGCGCCAGCCTGGTCGATCCCGCGTGGATCCTGGCCCAGGCCCTGGCGCGGCAGGCCTACGAGGCTGCCTGAAAAACAGGCAGAAGTGCTGAAGGAAACGAAAAAATGGCTCCGCACGCGGAGCCATTCCTTTTGGCGCTTTGGGCGCAGCAGGACCTGCTTCAGTCCCGCGGCGGCAGGATGGCCATGGTGATGCGCGATACGCAGGTCAGCTCGCCGGCCTCGTTGACCATGTCGATCTGCCAGACCTGGGTGGTGCGGCCGATGTGCACCGGCCTGGCCGTGCCCGTGACCCAGCCGCTGGTGGCCGGGCGCAGGTGGTTGGCGTTGATGTCCAGCCCCACGGCCATATGGCCTTCCGGGCAGGCATTGAAGGCCCCGACCGAGCCCAGGGTTTCGGCCAGCACCACGCTGACCCCGCCGTGCAGCAGGCCGAAGGGCTGCTTGGTGCGCGCATCCACGGGCACTCGCCCCACCAGGTAGTCGTCGCCTTTTTCGGTGATTTCGATGCCCAGATGGCCCACTGCACAACCGGCGTTGCGGGCGTTCATTTCTTCCAGGCTGGCTTGCTTCTTCCAGATCGCCATGGTGCGCTGTCTCCTTGTAGCTAGACCGGCATCATGCCGCGGCGTGGCGTGGCGGCGCTGCCTACTGCGTGACAACGCGGCCTTGTCGCGCAGGGGCTCATGCCGCTGGCGCGGCCGGTAGCGTCAGGCGCACCTCAAAGCCCGGGTGGAGGTTGGCGAAGCCCAGCTGTCCATCGTGCAGGGCCACGATGGCCTGCACGCTGGACAGACCCAGGCCATGGCCGGGCTGGCGTTCGTGGGCGCGGAAAAAGCGCTGGGTCAGCTGGTGCAGCCGCTCCGGCGGGACGCCCGGGCCGTTGTCCTGGATGCGCAGTTCCACCACGGCGTCATGCTGCTGTGCGGTGATGGTGATCTGGCCGCCGGGCTGCTGGCAGGCATATTTCAGCGCGTTTTCGACCAGATTGGCCAAGGCGCTGGCCAGCAGATCGCCATCGCCCAGTGCCCGGGGCTGATCGTGCAGCTGTACCGTCATGGTGCATTGCGCATCCTCGGCCACGGGGGCGTACAGATCGTCCACTTCGGCCAGCAGGGTGTACAGATCCACGGCGGTGAATTCCTGGCGGCGCATACCGGATTCCAGCTCGGCAATCTGCAGCAGCTTCTCGAACACCGTGCCCAGGTCCTGCAGCTCCTGCTCGACGCGCTCGAGCTGGCGCCGCTGTTCCGGGCCTTCCAGGTAGCGGGCGCTGCGCAGCTGCAGCAGCACCCGGGTCAGCGGCGTGCGCAGGTTGTGGGCGATGGTGTTGGAGACATGGCGCACGCCATCCATCAGCTGCTCGACCTGGTCCAGCATCCGGTTGATGTCGTGTGCCAGGCGGGTGAATTCATCGTCCCGCTCGGCCAGGGGAATGCGGGCTCCCAGTTCGCCATTGGCCACCTGCTGCAGGGTGCGCCGTATGCTGGTGGCGCGCGCATCCACCAGGCGCCGGAAACCCACGCTGCCGGACAGGGCCAGGATCACCACGATCACCACCGCAGACAGGCTGGCGCGCATGAAACGCTGTTCGATATCGCGCAGCGCCTCCATGTCGGAACCCACGACCAGCATGTTGCCACTGGGCAGCAGCGCCACCGCCACGCGTCCCGTGATGGTGCGGCCATGGCGCTGCAGCCGCAGCTCGCGCAGGCCTGCGGTCGTCAGGCTGCGCTCGGGCTGGATGCTGGCATTGCCCAGCAGCACCGCGCCGTTGGCATCGGTCAGGATCACGATCTCGGTCTGGCTGTCGACCCCGTCGTTGAGCAGGTTGCGGATCTCCAGCTCCAGCGAGGCCTCGCCGTAGTGGCGGGACAGGGTTTCCAGGCGCTTGAGGTCCTGCTTGGCCTGCTGGTCCATGCGGTTGCTGAGCACCCCCACCATCTGCACGTAGAAGATGGCCAGCACCACCACCATGGTCAGCAGCAGCAGACCGCCGTAGTACAGCGCCAGGCGAAAGGCGATGGAGCTCCACGGGCGCCCGATGGAAGACGGCGCGGTCATGCGGTGGGTGCGGTGGTGGACAGGCAGTAGCCGACGCCGCGCACGGTGTGGATCAGGGGCGGGTTGAAGCCCTTGTCTACCTTGTTGCGCAGGCGGCTGATGTGCACGTCGATCACATTGGTCTGCGGATCGAAGCGGTAGTCCCAGACCGACTCCAGCAGCATGGTGCGGGTGACGGTCTGGTCCACATGGCGGGCCAAAAAGGCCAGCAGCCGGAATTCCCGGGGCTGCAGCTGCAAGGTGGTGCCGCCGCGTTCGGCATAGCGGCTGAGCAGATTGAGCCGCAGGTCCGCCACTTCCAGCATGGGGATGGGGGCCGGCGTGTGCACGCGGCGCAGCAGGGCTTCCAGGCGGGCGTGCAGTTCGGAAAAGGCGAAGGGCTTGGTCAGGTAGTCGTCACAGCCGGCCTTCAGGCAGCGCACGCGTTCGTCCGTGGTGGACAGGGCGCTGAGCACCAGCACCGGCGTGGTATTTCCCATGCCGCGCAGCGCCTGCAGGATTTTCAGGCCGTCGAAACCGTCGGGCAGCATGCGGTCCAGCACGATGGCGTCCCAGTGGCCGGTGACCGCCTGGGTCAGCCCTTCCATGCCATCGTGGCACACACACACCTCGGCCTGCAGCTCGCGCATGCCTTCGGCCAGAAAGCGGGCGTTCTGGGTGTCGTCTTCAATGATCAGGAAACGGGGCATGGCAGTGGTGGAGTCGGCAGTCCGCCTACTATAGACAGGGGTGGTTCACCCCTGTCTATAGGGGCATGTTGGCGCCGCAGGCCGTTTCACTGCGGCGGCAGCGGCTGGCGGCCTTGCGCCGTCTGCAGTTCCCACTCGGCCTGCCAGACGCGCAGCGTCAGATCCAGGTACTGCTGCTGGTGCTCTGCCACCGATTCCATGGCGTCCAGCCATTCCAGGATGCTGCTTTGCCCCAGGCGGTAGGCATCCAGGGCCATGCGCCGCAGCGGGTCCAGCTGGGTCAGGCCGCGGCGCTCAAACGACTGCAGGGTCTTGCGCAGCAGATTGTGTTGCGCCAGGGCCTGTTGCAGGCGCTGGCGTGCCAGTTGCTGTGCCGACTGCTCTTCCAGCTGGGCCTGCTCGTACTCCAGCCGGGCACGTTCCACCGCCCCCTGCTTGCGATCGAACAGCGGCAGCTCCATCGAGATGCCGACCTGGTTGTAGCTGCTGCCGTCGGGGCGGTTGCGCACCCGTGCCACGCCGATGCTGGGGGTGGGCAGGGCTTCGCGGGCCTGCTGGCTGATCAGTTGTTCGGCCTGCAGCACCTTGGCATGGACCGCCTGCAGCTGTGGCAGCCGGGGCTCAGCCTGCTCCCACAGGCGGTCGAACGATGTGTCGGCAGCAACGGGCACCGGCTTGGCCGGCAGCAGGCTGCCGATGGCTCGGGGGTGCCAATGGGGCTGGGCCAGCAGCTCCGCCAGGGCGGCCTGTGCGGACTGTGTCTCGGCCTGCTGCTGTTCCAGCTGGGCGTCGAGCTGGGCGCGCTGCAGCTCGACGCGCGCACCGTCGTACTGGCTGCGGGCCCCCAGTTCCACCTGGCCCTGGACCACCTTGACCGCCTGGTTCAGGTGTTCCATGGCTTGCTGCTTGGCGCTCAGCTTTTCCTGGGCCACCAGCAGCTCCGCAAAGCGCTGGGCGGCCTGGTTGAGGATGTCCTGCTCTTCGACGGAGCGCTCGGCCTGTGCCGTGGCTGCGGCCAGTTGGGCGGCCTGGGTGCGCATAGACACCTGGCCGAAGACCGGCACCGGCTGCTCGATGCCCCATTCCTTCTCATCGGGCTTGTGGGAATAGTGGATGCTGGGGTTGGCCCAGGTGCCGGCGGTGCGCACATCGGCACGGTCCATGCCCTGGCGCAGCGGCATGGCGCGCAGCGCCGGATGGTGGCTGCGCACCAGGGACAGGAACTCCACCAGACCCAGGGACTGGGGCAGGGAGTCGGCAGTGGCGGTGGTGGTAGGCGTTCCCGCAACGCGGGTGCCCGTGCCGGGCACCGCTTCTGCGGCCAGGCAGGCACCTGCTGCCACCAGGGCAGCGGCCACGGCAATGGTTTTAATGGTCTTCATCCAACTCATCCGGTTTCTTCAGGGTCTTGGGGCCCAGCCATACGTACAGCACGGGCAGCAGCACCAGTGCAACCATCGGCAGCACCAACATGCCGCCCACGATCACCGAGGCAAAGGGGCGCTGGGTCTCACTGCCCACGCCAGTGGACAAAGCCATGGGCAACAGGCCCAGCAAGGCCAGCATGGCGACCAGCAGCACCGAGCGCAGGCGCTCGACCGTGCCTTCCACGACCGCTTCCAGCAGCGGCGTGCCCTGGCGGCGCAGTGACTCCACCGAGGAGATCACCAGCAGGCCCGCCAGCGCGACCTGGCCCAGCAGGGCGATGAAGCCGATGGCCGCACTGATGGACAGCTCGATACCGGTGAAGTGCAGTGCGGCAATGCCGCCCACCATGGTGAAGGGCGTGCACAGCAGGATCACAAAGGAGCTGCGTGCCTGTCCCAGCGCGCCGAACAGCAGGGCGAACACGATCAGCAGCGACAGCGGCACCACCACCTGCAGGCGCTTGGCAGCGCGCTGCTGGTTCTCCCACTCGCCGCCCCAGACGGCCTGGTAGCCATCGGGCACCTGCACCTTGTCCTTGAAGGTGGCCAGCGTTTCCTTGACGACCGAGCCGATGTCGCGGCCTTCGACGTTGAACTTCAGCGCCATGTAGCGCAGGTTGTTCTCGCGGAAGATGGAGGCGTTGCCGATCTTCACCGACACCGTGCCCACGGCATGCAGCGGCACGGAGCCTCCGGAGGCCGTGGGGATGGCGATGTCGCGGATGCTGGATTCATCCATGCGGTTCGCATAGGGCAGGCGCACGCGCACCGGTATGCCGCGTTCGCCTTCCCACAGCGTGGTGGCAATGTCGCCGGCCAGGGCCAGCTCCAGCGTCTTCTGCGCGGTGTCCATAGGGATGCCCTGGCGTGCCAGTGCGTCGCGGTTGAACTCCACGTGCAGCTGCGGTGCGGGGGCATCGCGGTACAGGTCCAGGTCGACCACGCCCTCGATGTGGCGCACCTCTTCCATGGTCTTTTGCAGGATGGCGCGCAGCTGCGGAATCTCGGGTCCGAAGACCTTCAGCACGACCTGTCCGCGGGCGCCGGAGGTGGACTCCTCCACGCTGTCACGGATGGGCTGCGAGAAGTTGAACGCCACCCCCGGGATGGTGCCCAGCTGCGCGCGCATTTCCTCGATCAGTGCGGACTTGTCCAGCCCGGCACGCCACTCCTTCAGCGGCTTGAGGCGGACCAGCACCTTGGCCATGTTCAAGGTCTCGTTGTCGGTGCCCGACTCCGGTCGGCCCTGTTCCGTGCTGACCGAAATCACCTCGGGGAACTGGCGGATGATCTGGCGCACATCGGCCAGCACTTCCTGGCCTTTATCCAGCGAGATGGAGGCGGGCATCTGTACCAGCACATAGGCATCGCCTTCGTCCAGGGCAGGCAGGAATTCGGTGCCCAGCTTGGTGGCGGACAGACCTGCAATCGCCAGGATGGCCAGGGCCACTGCCGCCACCGTTGTGCGGCGGCGTGGGTTGTGCAGCGTCGCGGCAATCCAGCGGTGGAAGCCATGGTCCATGCGCTCGAACACCGCCGGCTCGGGCGCCATCACATGCTTGGGCTTGAGGAACAGCGCGCACAGGGCGGGCACCAGTCCCATGGCGAACAGCAGGGCGCCCAGCAGCGCGAAGCTGTAGGTCATGGCCAGCGGACGGAAGATGCGGCCTTCGATGCTTTCCAGCGAGAACACCGGGATCAGCGCGGCAATCACGATGGCCATGGCAAACAGCGTGGGCTTGGCCACGGCGATGGCGGAATCGATGATGATGGCGCGCATCTCGCGCTGGGTGGAGGGCTTGCGCAGGCGGGCGTTGCGGATGATGTTCTCCGCCAGCACCACGGCGCCGTCCACCATGATGCCGAAGTCGATGGCGCCCATGGAGATCAGGTTGGCCGGCATGCCCAGCCAGTGCAGGCCGATGAAGGCCACCAGCAGCGACAGCGGAATCACGGCCGCCACGATCAGCGAGCCGCGGATGCTGCGCAGCACCAGCCACAGGATGGCAATGATCAGGCAGGCGCCGAACAGCAGGTTGTGCTGCACCGTGGCCAGGGTGTGGCCCACGAGGTCGGAGCGGTCGTAGGTGACCTCCATGTGCATGCCTTCGGGCAGCAGGCCGCCATTGAGCTGCTCCACCTTTTCATGGATGCCTTCCAGCACCACAGAAGGGTTCTCGCCGCGCTTGAGCAGCACGATGCCCTGCACCACATCGTCCTCGTCGTCCATGCCCACCGAGCCCTGGCGGGGGGTGTGCGACTGGATGACCTGGGCCACATCGCCGATGGTGACGGGCGCGCCGCCGCGCAGCTGCACCACCACGTCCTTGATCTCCTGCGGAGACTTCAGCAGGCCGATGCCGCGGATGATGAACGACTGTTCGCCCCGGCGCAGCAGGCCGCCGCCCACGTTGCGGTTGGACTTCTCCAGGGCCTCGGTCACATCGCCCAGCGACAGACCCAGGCGGTACAGCTTGTCGGGGTTCACCTCGACGTGGTATTCCTTGACGAAGCCGCCCACGCTCACCACGTCGGCCACACCCTGCACCTGCTTGAGCACGCGCACGATGTTCCATTCCTGCTCCGAGCGCAGCTGGTCCAGCGTATGGCGGTCGCTGCGCAGGCGGTAGTAGTAGATCTTGCCCAGCGGGGTGTAGTCGGGCGCCATCTCGGGCGTGACGCCCGGGGGCAGGTCGGCCTGGGGCAGGCGCTGCGCCACTTCGGCGCGGGCCTTGAAGCTGTTGGCGTCATCGTTGAACACCAGGTTCACCATGGACAGGCCGAAGTAGCTTTCCGAGCGCAGGGAGATCAGCCCGGGGGTGCCGTTGAGCTCACGCTCCAGCGGCTGGGTGATCTGGCGCTCCACCTCTTCCGGAGCCAGGCCGGGGGCTTGCGCAATGATGCCCACCTGCACATTGGTCACATCGGGGTAGGCCTCGATGGCGGTCTGCAGGTAGGCGTAGATGCCGTAGATGGCAATCGCGAGGGTGGCGCACAGGGCCACCAGCCGTCGGTGGACGACGAAGTCAATAAACGCACGCAGCATGCTGTAGTCCTGAATCCTTTACAGCATCTGGCTGGCAGCGCCATCCAGCAGCAGGGCGCCACGCACCACGATGCGCTCGCCGGGCTTGAGGCCGGAGATCACGGGCACCCAGCCGCGCACGGGCTGGCCCAGCTGGATGTCCCGCGCCGCGAACGCGTGTTCGCCGGTCTGCACAAACACCACGGTGCGGTTCTCGCCCTTGATCAGCACGGCAGCCAGGGGAACCATCATCTGGTCGCCGCGTTCCATGGCAATGCCGACGCGGGCCTGCATGCCGGCCCGCAGGCCGGCCGGCACGGTCTTGTCCGCAAAGGCCAGCTGGACCGGTGCGCGACGGGATTCAGCGTTCACCACGGCGCCGACCTGTAGCACCTTGGCGGGCACGGCGATGGCCTGGGTCTGCAGCTCGACCTGGGCGGCACTGCCGGCTTTCAGGCCGGCGAGTTCGGCCTCGAACACGTCCGCCACAATGCCCAGCGACTGGGGATTGCCGATGGCGAACAGCACGGCGCCGGCTTCGGCCAGTGCGCCCATGGTCGCCTGGTGCTGGGCCACGACGCCGCCATGCGGCGCGCGCAACACGATGCGGTCACCACCATCCTGGCCCAGCAGGGCGGCGGTGCCTCTGGCACGTTCCAGCTCCTGGGCAGCTTCCTTGCTGCGGGCCTGGGCGGAGCGCAGCTCCATGTCGGTTCCCACGCCGCGCTCCACCAGGTTCTGCTGGCGCTGGAGTTCGGTTTTGGCGGTCTCGGAGGCCAGCTGCGCGGCCCGGACTTCGTGGCGCATCCGCAGGGCATCGGCGCTCACCAGGGTCGCCAGCGGGGCGCCGGCCTTGACGGTCTGGCCGGGCTGCACATGGATGGCGGTCACCCGTGCCTGCACCGGGGCCACGACGCTGTCGAGCTGGCCCGGCAGGTATTCCAGGTGGGCGGGGGCCCAGAACAGCTGACCTGCCTGTGGCGCCTGCACCGTGGCGACCTGGACGGCGTGCAACGCGGCCGGGGCCACCTGCACGGCGGGCGGGGTTTCGCTCCAGGCCGGGAAGGCACACAGTGCGCCGGCCAGCAAGGCCGCTGAGCGGTGGCGCTGCAGCCGGGCTGACAGCGTGGAAAGGGGAAGGGACGGAATCAGATCGAGCATGCACAGTCTTTCGCAAAACGGTGCAGGTCGAGGGGCGTCCCGCACCCAGGTAGGCACAGGTCGTGGATGCTAGGAGCGGGCCGGCGCGTGCGGCATGAACTTCACATGACGGTTTGGTAAGGTTCCGCACCGCGCGGGGCGGGCACAAAAAAGCCCGGCATGCCGGGCGGGGTGGTCCTGCCGCCTGCAGTGCGGCTGCAGGCGGTGGCGCGGGAGGCACAACGGGGCTCAGGTGCGCATGTCACCGGTGTCGACGAAGCGCTGGTGCCAGCTCAGGGCCTCGGTCAGCAGATGGGGCGTGTGCTGTGCACCTTGCTGGCGGGCCCGGTCGAAATAGTCGTGCAGCATGGGGCGGTAGTCGGGGTGGGCGCACTGGTCGATGATGACCTTGGCGCGCTGCTTGGGCGACAGGCCGCGCAGGTCGGCCAGACCCTGTTCGGTGACGATGATCTGGGTGTCGTGTTCGGTGTGGTCGACGTGCGAGCACATGGGCACGATGCAGCTGATCTTGCCGTCCTTGGCCACGGACGGCGTGACAAAGAACGACAGATAACCGTTGCGCGCAAAGTCGCCGGAACCGCCGATGCCGTTCATCATGCCCGTGCCCATCACGTGGGTGGAGTTGATGTTGCCGTAGATGTCGGCCTCGATCATCGAGTTCATGGCAATGATGCCCAGGCGGCGCACCAGCTCGGGGTGGTTCGAGATCTCCTGCGGGCGCAGGATGATGCGCTCGCGGTAGAAGTCGATGTTGTCCTCGAAGTCCTTGCAGGCGGCGGCGCCCAGCGAGATGGAGGTGGCCGAGGCCTTGCTCATCTTGCCGGCGCGCAGCAGGTCCAGCATGCCGTCCTGCAGCACTTCGGTGAAGCCCAGCAGGTTCTCGAACGGGCCGTGCAGCAGGCCGGCCAGCACGGCATTGGCCACATTGCCCACGCCGGACTGGATGGGCAGCATTTCCTTGGGCAGGCGGCCCATCTTCATCTCGTGCGAGAGGAAATCGATGATGTAGCTGGCGATCTTGTTGGAGTTCTCGTCCGGCACGGCAAACACGTTGTCGCGGTCGCCCTTGTGGGTCTCCACCACGGCAATCACCTTGCTCGGGTCCACCCGCAGATAGGGCTGGCCGATGCGGTCGTCCGCATGCGTCATGTTGATCGGCACGCGGCGCGGCGGAATGGCCGTGCCGTAGTAGATGTCGTGCATGCCTTCCATCTTGGCGGGCGGCTTGGTGTTGACCTCCAGGATCACCTTGTCGGCGATCTCCAGCCAGGTCTTGTTGTTGCCCACGGCGGTGGAGGGGATCAGCAGGCCGTCGGGGGTGACGCCCAGCACTTCCACCACGGCGACGTGCATATGGCCCAGAAAGCCGAACCATGCGTGCTGCGCCACATGGGACAGGTGCATGTCGATGAAGTCGATGTCACCGGCATTGATGGCCTTGCGGGCCGTCGGGTCGGTATTGAAGGGCAGGCGCTGGCCCAGGGCCTCGGCTTCGGCCATCACGCCGTCGCATTCCGCGGCGGTGGAGGCGCCGGTCCACACATTGATCTTGTAAGGATTGCCGGCGGCATGTTCGGCCTTGGCACGGGCGGCTATCGCCTGCGGCAGGGCCTTGGGGTAGCCTGCACCGGTGAAGCCGCTCATGCCGACGTTCACGCCGTGGGGGATCAGGGCCGCTGCGGCCTCTGCCGACATGAAGCGCGTTTGGAATTCTGGGTAGCGGACGCGGTCTGCCAGGGTCATCGGGGTTTCTCCAACTTTGCAAAAACAAGCCGCCTTCATGGGCGGCCCTTATAGATCTCCGTGAGAAATGGTATCAGCGTTATCCCTTGTTTAAGGGTTTGCACTGAATACCCTGCCGGGCAAGGTAGGTCCATGGCTGAAAATGGATTTGTTGGAAGTGATTGCTTGCATCAAATTATTATTTGATGCTGCACTGCAATAAATTGGTGGCACATCGGCGGGCTCGGGGCCGCCCGGGGTAGGCATGAAAAAAGCCCCGCAGGCAGAGCCTGCGGGGCTTGGGGGCGCTTGAGGGGTGGTGCACCGCGACTGAGCCGCGCGGTCAGTTGCTGCGTTTGGTGTTCAGCAGCGCGTACAGGATGATGGCGCCGAAGGTGGCGGTACCGATGCCGCCGAGCGCGAATTCGCCGAACTTCAGCGTGAATTCACCGGTGCCAAGAATCAGGGTGATGGCGGCCACGATCAGGTTCTTGGTGTCCGAGAAGTCCACCTTGTTGTCCACCCAGATCTTGGCGCCGGCCACGGCAATCAGGCCGAACACGACGATGGACACGCCGCCCATCACCGGCAGCGGAATGGCCTGGATCAGCGCGCCGAACTTGGGGCTGAAGCCCAGCAGCACGGCCAGCAAGGCCGCGACGAAGAACACCGCCGTGGAGTAGATGCGGGTGGCCGCCATCACGCCGATGTTTTCGGCATAGGTGGTCACGCCCGTGCCGCCGGCGGCGCCGGAGACCATGGTGGCCACGCCGTCGCCGATGAAGGCCCGGCCCATGTACTGGTCCAGGTTCTTGCCGGTCATGGCCGTGACGGCCTTGATGTGGCCCAGGTTCTCGGCCACCAGGATGATGACCACGGGCACGATCAGCAGCATGGCATTGGCATTGAATACCGGGGCGTGGAAGGTAGGCAGGCCGAACCAGGCGGCATTGACCACGCCGCTCAGGTCGATGGGCTTGCCCCAGCCCAGCACATTGGTGAACACCCCGTACAGGATGCTGGCCACAATCAGGCCGATCAGGATCAGCAGGCGTTGCAGCATGCCCTTGGTGAATACGGCCACCAGGGCCACGGACACAAAGGTCAGCGCCTGCATCCAGGCCTCGAAGTTGTTGGCGGCCATGTTCTTGACGGGGATTGCCGCCAGATTCAGGCCGATGATGGCCACCACTGCACCGGTCACCACCGGGGGCATGAAGCGCTCGATCCAGCTTGTGCCGATGGCCTGCACCAGCAGGCCCACCAGGGTGTAGACCGCGCCGCAGGCAATGATGCCGCCCAGGGCGACGCCGATGTTGGCGTTGGCACCCTTGCCGGCGTAGGCCGTGGCGGCGATCACCACGCCGATGAACGCAAAGGACGAGCCCAGGTAGCTGGGCACTTTGCCGCCAGTGATCAGAAAGAAGATCAGGGTGCCGATGCCGCTCATCAGCACGGCGAGGTTGGGGTCAAAGCCCATCAGGATGGGGGCCAGCACGGTGGAGCCGAACATGGCGATCACGTGCTGGATGCCCATCAGGCCGGTCTGGGCCCAGGGCAGGCGCTCATCAGGCCCGATGACGCCGCCGCCCTGCAGGACGGCGGGGGACTTTTCAGTCCAGGAAAACATTCCCATGGTGGTGTACTCCGTAAAAAACTGGCGCGATGTTAGAGGCAATCGCCGTGCCACGGATGACGGTTTGCTGGCGCATGACCGGGCCCCATGGGCTTGGCCGGCCGCGGCAGCAGCGTCGCGCCATCCGTGCTGGAGCGCGCTGCTGCAATAGTGATAGCTGCATGCGCTTCCATAAAAAAGGCTCCACAGATTCAGCCATCTGTGGAGCCAGGGTGCACGGAGTGAATCCGTGCTGCCATGGGCAGGGGGCGCTGTCGCAGGCGGGCCGCGGTTGCGTGGCGGCCGCTGGGCGCGGTACTTCGCTAGCGGCGTCCCGCCCAGGGCGGCTGCGGCAGGGTGGCGCGGATCAGCTGCCAGGGGCTGCGGCCGGTGAGCTGGGCGGCGATGGCGGCCTTGAGCGGCGGCAGATGGCGGGCACCGGTCAGCACCACCTGGCGCAGCACGCGCGGCAGGGGACGGGCGTCGGTATAGAGCTTCACGATGCTGTTGGTGCCCGCAAAGATCGGGAAGGCATGGCGGTGCTGGCCCTGGGCATAGGCGTCCAGCACGGCGGCATCGCCCCAGTCCTTGCCGGCCTGGCGTGCTGCCGCCACGGCGGCGGTCAGGCGTTCCACGCCAGCCAGACCCAGGTTGAAGCCATGGGCCGTCACCGGGTGCATGCCCACGGCGGCATCACCCAGCAGCGCCCAGCGTGCGCCGCTGAAACGGTGGGCATAGGTGGCCACCAGCGGGTAGCTGTGGCGTTCGCCCACCAGCTCCATGGGGCCCAGGCGGTCCTGGAAGTCGTGCTGCACATGGGCGGAAAAATCTTCGGGCGAGAGCTGCAGCAGGCGCTGGGCATCGGCCGAATCGGTGGTGATCACGGCGGAGCACAGCAGCTCGCCGGTGTCGGGATCGGGCTGCAGCGGCAGGATGGCCAGCGTGCGCTCGTAGCCAAAGCATTCGTGGGCAATGTCCTCGTGCGGCAGCGTGTGGCGCATGCGGCAGACGATGACGCTGCGGCCGAAGTCCGTCATCTGCGCGCCCACGCCCAGCAGGCGGCGCATGCCGGAAAAGCGGCTGTCGGCGGCCACCACCAGCGGGGCGGTCAGGGCCGGGGCTTCGCAGCGCACGCCCTGGTCGGTGCGGGTGTAGCGCACTTCGGCATGGCCGGGGTGCACGGACACGGCGGTCACCTGCGCCTCGGTGATGATTTCCACGCCCGGGGTGGTGCTGGCCACTTCCCAGGCCGTACGGCGCAGGGCGTGGTTGGGCACGATGCGGCCCAGCTGGTCCACCCCGCTGCCATCGGCGCTGATGGCCAGCATGGGGCGCTGACCGACCGGGCCGTCGTGGATCTGGGCTTCGCGGATCTGGCCTTGCTCATGCGGCTGCAGCAGCTCCCAGCTGCCCAGGCGCTGCAGGGTCTGCACGCTGGGGTGGGTCAGGGCAATTTCGCGCCCGTCGGGCTTGGGCTGCTGCAGGGCCAGGGCCGGCTGCTGCTCCAGCACCGTCACCTGGAGCCCGGCCTGGGCCAGAGAGATGGCAAGCGAGAGCCCGGCGGGCCCCGCGCCCACGATGAGGGCATCGGTATGCATGGACATTGGCGTAAACAACTGAGAAATCAACACAGGCAGGCCGTCGCACGGACGAAGGCGCTGGGTGCAGGGATTGTGCGCGCAGACAGCGGGCACAGGCTTGCACTGCCTCAAGTATGACAAGAACATGCAATGCGGGCGGACCGACTTTGTCAATTGGTGCACCTAGCATGGCGACAATTGGGGGCTGCGCCTACGCTGGCGGGATGCCGCTCTCTACCTCCCCCTCTGCGTCCCATCCCCCCCATATTCCCCAGATCCGCCTCTACCAGGAGTGGCTGGCGCAGCAGCACGGTCTGCGCTTTGACAGCTACGATGCGCTGTGGCGCTGGTCCACCACCGAGCTTGATGCCTTCTGGCAGAGTATCTGGGATTACTTCCACGTCGAGTCGCCCACGCCCCACACGGCCGTGCTGGCGCGCAATGTCATGCCCGGTGCGCAGTGGTTTCCCGGCGCCCAGGTGAACTACGCGCGCCAGGTGCTGCGCCATGTGCAGCCCGCGCACGCCGCCGGCATGCCGGCCGTGATCGCCGACAACGAACAAGGCCAGGTCAGCGAGCTGGGCTGGCCCGATCTGCAGCGCCAGGTGGCCGCGCTGGCCCTGCACCTGTGGGCCCAGGGCGTGGGCAAGGGCGACCGTGTGGCGGCCTACCTGCCCAATGTCCCCGAGGCCATCGTGGCCCTGCTGGCCGTGGCCAGCCTGGGTGCCATCTGGAGCGTGTGCGCGCCCGACATGGGCACGGCCGCCGTGCTGGACCGTTTCCAGCAGATCGAACCCAAGGCGCTGATTGCCGTGGACGGTGTGTACTACGCCGGCAAGCCGCTGGACCGCAGTGCCGTGCTGCAGGAGCTGCGCGCCCAGCTGCCCACGCTGGCCCATGTGGTGGTGCTGCGCAGCCCGCATGCGGCCGAGGCGGTGCCCGACAGCGCCGATCTGGCCCAGGTGCTGGCCCGCGATGATGCCGCCACGGCCGCCTTCGCGCCCGAATGGCTGCCGTTCGACCACCCGTTGTGGATCGTCTATTCCAGCGGCACCACCGGCCTGCCCAAACCCATCGTCCACGGCCATGGCGGCATGGTGCTGGTGGCGCTGTGCCTCAAGGCCCTGCACAACGATGTGGGCCCCAGCTATGACGCCAACAGCTGGGGAGAGCGCTTCCACTGGTACAGCTCCACCGGCTGGGTGATGTGGAACTCCCAGGCGGGCGGCCTGCTGGGCGGGACCACCTGCGTGATCTATGACGGCAGCCCCAGCGGCAGCAAGGCCCAGCCCGACTGGGGCGTGCTGTGGCGCTTTGCCGCGCGCCACGGGGTGAGCAATTTCGGGGCCGGCGCGGCGTTCTACACCGGCTGCATGAAGGCCGGGCTGGATCTGGCGGACTGCGGCGATCTGTGGCGCGTGCGCAGCCTGGGCAGCACCGGCTCCCCTCTGTCCCCCGATGTACAGCAATGGGGAACGGACCAGTTTGCGCGGCTGGGCACGCCCGGCATCTGGTGGAACAACATCTCGGGCGGCACCGATTTCTGCGGTGCCTTCATCGGCGGCAACCGCGAGCTGCCGTTGCTGGCCGGCGAGATGCAGTGCCGCCAGCTGGGCGCGGCCGTGGAGGCATGGGACGAGCAGGGCCATCCGGTGGTCGACGCTGTGGGCGAGCTGGTCTGCACCCAGCCCATGCCCTCGATGCCGCTGTACTTCTGGGGCGACCGGGACGGCAGCCGCTACCTGTCCAGCTATTTCGACAGCTATGCCCCCGGCCACGGCCGCCAGCCCGGCGGCGGCGACCTGCCGGCTGCGGCAGGGGGGGTGTGGCGCCACGGCGACTGGCTGCGCATCGGCGCGCAGGGAGGCTGCACCATCTACGGCCGCAGCGACGCCACCATCAACCGCCATGGCCTGCGCATGGGGACCAGCGAGCTCTACAGCGCCATCGAGGCCCTGCCCGAGGTGCTGGACAGCATGGTGGTGGACCTGGAGTACCTGGGCAAGGAAAGCTGGATGCCGATGTTCGTGGTGCTGCGCGAGGGGCTGACGCTGGACGCCGCGCTGCGCGAGCGGCTGAACGCCGCCATCCGCACCGCACTGTCGCCGCGCTTTGTGCCGGACGAGATCGTGCAGGTGGCCGAGATCCCCCGCACGCTGACCGGCAAGAAGCAGGAGCTGCCGATCAAGAAGCTGCTGCTGGGCCAGCCGCTGGCCAAGGTGGTCAACCCCGACACCATGGCCAATGCCGGTTGCCTGCCCTGGTACGAAGCCTTTGCGGCCCAGTACCTGGCGCGCCAGACGCCGGTCGGCTGAACGGCGGGAACGCCGCCTGTGCGGCGCCCCGACAAGTCTGCCGAGTGGGGCGCCCGCACAGGGTTACACGGTGTTGCGCGCCCGCGGCAGGCGCGTGGCCGACATTCCGCACAGCGGGGTACACTTTCCAGCTTCGAGATGGCGTTTCCTTTCACCTACGCACCTATCGCATTCCATGGCCGTTGAATCGCAGGGCACTGCCCGCACCAGTTTTGACCTGAAAAGTGCCCAGTTGCCGGTGGTGGCCGTGGTGCTCAAGGACACAGACATCCATGTGCTGGCCCACGATCTGGCAGAACGCCTGGCCGCCGACCCCGACTTCTTCGACAACGATCCGGTGCTGATCGACCTCTCGCACATCCGCGAGGCGGTGGACCCGGTGGACTTTGCCGAGCTGCGCCGGGTACTCTCCAGCCACCACACCCAGCCCGTGGCGGTGCGCGGCGGCTCGGCCGACCAGATGGCTGCCGCCCATGCCGCCGGTCTGATGGCCGCACCGGACGCGCTGCCTGCGCGCTCCGCCCCGGTGGAAATCCGGGAAGTGATCCGTGAGGTGGAAGTGGTGCGCGAGATCCCGGCGCCCCTGTCCGATGCCCTGATCATCGACCGCCCGCTGCGCTCCGGCCAGCAGGTCTACGCCCGCAACACCGATGTGGTGGTGCTGGGCATGGTCAGCTATGGTGCGGAAGTGATTGCCGACGGAAACGTCCATGTCTATGCCCCGCTGCGCGGCCGTGCCGTGGCCGGAGCCCGGGGCAACACCGAAGCCCGCATCTTCAGCACCTGCATGGAGCCGCAGCTGCTCTCCATTGCCGGCATCTACCGTGCGATCGATTCCCCCCTGCCGGCCGATGTGGCGGGCAAACCCGCCAAGGTACGCCTGGAGGGGGAAAAAATCATCATCGAATCCCTGTAAGCTTCGGAGCTGAACAGCCCCGACTGACCCGTACACAAGAACCACGCAATCAGTCTCTAAGGAAAACTGCAAACATGGCCAAAATCGTCGTTGTGACCTCCGGCAAAGGTGGTGTGGGCAAAACCACCACCAGTGCCAGCTTTGCTTCCGGCCTCGCTTTGCGTGGCCACAAGACTGCAGTGATCGACTTCGACGTCGGCCTGCGCAATCTGGACCTGATCATGGGCTGCGAACGCCGCGTGGTCTATGACCTGATCAATGTGATCCAGGGCGAAGCCAATCTGCACCAGGCCCTGATCAAGGACAAGCAGTGCGAGAACCTGTTCGTGCTGGCAGCCTCGCAGACGCGCGACAAGGAAGCGCTGACGCAGGACGGCGTCAAGAAGGTGCTGGACGATCTGGCGTCCATGGACTTTGAATTCATCGTCTGCGACTCGCCCGCCGGCATCGAAAGCGGGGCGCTGATGGCCATGCACTACGCCGACGAGGCGCTGGTGGTGACCAACCCCGAAGTCTCGTCTGTGCGCGACTCGGACCGCATTCTGGGCATGCTCAGCTCCAAGACCGACCGCGCCACCAAGGGCGAGTCGGTCAAGGAACACCTGCTGATCACCCGCTACAACCCCAACCGCGTGGAAGACGGCCAGATGCTGTCGCTGGAGGACATCCAGGACATTCTGCGCATCGAGCTGATCGGCGTGATTCCCGAGTCGGAAACCGTGCTGCAGGCCTCCAACCAGGGCGTGCCGGCCGTGCACATGCCGGGCACCGATGTGTCCGAGGCTTACAAGGACGTGGTGGACCGCTTCCTGGGTGAAGACAAGCCCATGCGCTTCATTGACGCGCAAAAGCCCGGTTTCTTCAAGCGCATCTTTGGTGGGAGGTAAGTCGGCATGTCCCTGATCTCCATGCTTTTGGGCGAGAAGAAGAAAACCGCTTCGGTCGCCAAGGAACGCCTGCAAATCATTCTGGCGCGCGAGCGCGTGGGCAACTCCAATGCCCAACCCGACTACCTGCCTGCGCTGCAACGCGAGCTGATGGCGGTGATCTCCAAGTACGTGTCGATCGACCCCAGCGACATCAAGGTGCAGCTGGAACGCCAGGACAACCTGGAAGTGCTGGAAGTGAAGATCGAGCTGCCCGACGCCCAGCGCTGAGCCGCCGGTCGGTCTGCCCGACCTGCAAAAAAAGCCTGGCCCCTATGGGGCCAGGCTTTTTGTTTTTCCGGGGACCGGGCGGGCTGCGGGCCGGGCTCAGTCGGTGTAGGGCGCAGGCGGCAGGCCGTGCTTGGCGTACATATGGCCACCGTGGTAGATCAGGGGCTGCACGCCCTGCAGGTGCTGGCAGCGCTCCACCAGGCCCACGAAGATGGTGTGGTCGCCCTCGTCATAGCGGCTGCGGTTGCTGCATTCGAACACGGCGGCGGCGCCTTCGATCAGGGGCACACCCTGCCCGTTGGCTTCCCAAGTCACGCCGGCAAATTTGTCCACGCCGCGGGTGGCGAAGCGCTGGGCCAGCTCCTGCTGGCCGGCGGCCAGCACGTGGATGGCATAGTGCCCGCCTTGCTGGAATACCGGCAGCGAGGCGGCGCGGTGGGCCATGCTCCACAGCACCAGCGGCGGATCCAGCGACACCGAGTTGAACGAGCTGACCGTCAGCCCGATGGGGCGCCCCAGGGCATCGGCCGTGGTGACAATGGTCACACCCGTGGCGAACTGGCCCAGGGCGTGACGGAAATCACGGGTGGTAAAAGCGGCAGGAGCGAGCAAGGGGCAGGGCGGATGGTGGTCAAAAAGGATTGATGCCGGTCAAGCGGGCAGCAGCGCCCGCCATTATGGCGTGCAGTGCAGCGGACCGGTTGTCCGGTCCGTGCAAGGCCCCGCCCCCGATGCGGATCAAGCGCGCTGCAGAAAGCCGGCAGCCGCCTGCACGGCGTTGGTGTCGGCCTGCACCGCATCGGGGGCGCCACCCTTGCCCCACAAGGCCCCGCCCCAGGGCATGGCCATGAATTCGGCGCACAGCTGGGCCGCGTCGATGGAGGGCTGGGCCTTGCGGCGTTCGCCCCCGGTGCTGACCAGGTACAGCGGCTTGCCGGCCATGCGGGCCTTGAAGTCCAGCCCCGGCACGCGCAGCCAGCCGCTCCAGTGGTCCAGATAGGCTTTCACGGCCGTGGGCAGGCTGAACCAGTACACCGGGCAGACCAGCACCAGGTGGCTGGCATCCAGCGTGGCCTGCAGCAGATCGGCCATGCGGCCTTCGGGCGCAGGGTAGTTTCCGGCGCTGTGGCGCACATCGACAAAAGCGGGGATGGGCTCCTGGGCCAGATGCACCCAGGTCTGCTGCACGTCGTCCGGCAGGTGGCGGGCGGCTTCGCGGGCCAGCCACTCGGTGTTGCCGATGACATGGGGCTCGCGGGCCGAGGCGGTCAGGAAAAGATAGTGGTCGTTGCGCATGCGCCGATGGTAGCGGCGCCGGCGGGGCGGGCGTGTCGCGCGGACACTGCGGTGCGCGCAGCGAAAGCCGAATGTCAGATGGCCGTTCCTGGCCGCCGCGGCCACAGCGGCTGCTGCGGCGGTGGCCAGCCGGCAGGCCGCCCGGCCGGGTCTGTCCCGCTCAGGCCTCGACCGGGCGCTGGTGCCAGGCGACGGGGTCGCGGCCCTGGCCCAGAAAGCCGAAGTCCATGGCCGGGCGCTCGCCGGAAATCAGCGCCGCCAGGGCCTTGCCAGAGCCGGCGCCATGCGTCCAGCCCAGGGTGCCGTGGCCGGCATTGACCCACAGCCTGCCCACGCCGGTATGGCCGATGAAGGGGATGTTGGTGGGCGTGGCCGGGCGCAGGCCGCACCAGTAGTGGGGCTGACCGCCTTCGGCTTCGGAGCGGGTGTCGCACACGCCGGGCAGTATCTCTTCGATGCGCTCGCTCAGCATGCGGCAGCGGGCCTGGGCCACGGGGCTGTCCAGCGACAGGTCGAAGCCGCCCAGCTCGATGGTGCCGGCCACGCGCAGCTGGTCGCCGAAACGGCTCATGGCAATCTTGCGCGCGTCGTCGATGCACGACACGAACGGCGCGGCATCGGGCTGCAGGATGCGGAAGGTGGCGCTGTAGCCCTTGCCGGGGTAGATGGGCAGATCCACGCCCACGGTGCGCAGCAGCGGCGCGCTGTAGCTGCCGCAGGCCACGACAAAGCTGTCGGCCGTCAGCGTCTGTTCACGGCCCGGGCCATCGTCCAGGCGCTGGCGCACGGTGATGGACTGCACCTCGCCGCCCGCCTGGTTCAGGCGCAGCACATCGTGGCCGTAGAGGAACTGCACGCCGCGCTGCGCGCACAGCTGGGCCAGCTGCTGGGTGAAGGCGCGGGCGTCGCCGCTTTCATCGGTGGGCGTGAAGGTGCCGCCGAAGATCTGGTCCTTGTAGGGCATGAAGGCCGGCTCGATGCGCAGCAGCTCGTCGCGGCTGACCAGCTGGCGCTGCACGCCGTGCTGGCGCATGATGTCCACGGCCTCGCCGGCTTCCTCGAATGCCTGGGCGCTGGAATAGAAGTGCGCAATGCCGCGCTCCAGCCGGTGGTAGCTGATGCCGGTGTCCGCCACCATCTGCTGCAGGGCGGTGTGGCTGTAGGCGCCAAGGGCCACGATCTGCTGCACATTGCGCGCGAAGGCGCGGTCGTTGCACTGGCCCAGGAATTGCAGCGCCCAACGCCACTGCTGCCAGTCCAGCTGGGGACGGAACAGCAACGGCGCCTGTGCGTCGAACATCCACTTCAGCGCCTTCAGCGGGGCTTCGCGGTTGGCCCAGGGTTCGCAGTAGCTGACCGAGATCTGGCCGGCGTTGGCGAAGCTGGTCTCCTGCGCTGCCTCGGCCTGGCGGTCGATGACGATCACGTCGTGGCCGCGGGCACGCAGGTGCCATGCGGTGCTGATGCCGATGATGCCGGCGCCGAGGATGATGGTTTTCATGGAGCGCAGTGTGGTGTGCCACCCGCAGGACGCCAAGCCGGATTACATTCCTTGTGAATCCATAAGCGCAGCTAATACAACGCAGGAGAAGACGCGATGCAGCATTGGGACCCGGTGGCCTTGGAGTGCCTGGCCGCCATTGTGGAAACCGGTGGGTTCGAGAAGGCCGCGCAGCGCCTGCATGTCACGCAGTCCGCCGTCTCGCAGCGCCTGCGGGCGCTGGAGGAACAGGCCGGATCGGTGCTGGTGGTGCGCAGCCGGCCCCTGCGGCCCACCCGCGCCGGGCAGTTGCTGCTCAAGCATGCCCAGCAGTTGCGCCTGCTGCGGGCCGATCTGGCGCGTGACATGCAGACCCTGGCGCCCCACACGGCCGGCTCCGGCGCCGGGGTGGGCCTGGCCGTCGCAGTCAATGCCGACAGCATCGCCACCTGGGCCCTGGAGGCGCTGACGCCGCTGGTGCGCGCCGGGATTGCACTGGAAGTGATCACGGACGACCAGGACTTCACCCAGGAGTGGCTGCGCTCCGGGGAGGTGCTGGGCTGCGTGACTACCTTGCGCCAGCCGCTGCAGGGCTGCCGCGTGCAGCCGCTGGGCGCCATGCGCTATCTGGCCGTGGCGGCGCCCGAGTATGCGGCCGCCCACCTGCCGCAGGGGCTGAACGCCCACAACTTCCACCGCGTACCGTTTCTGTGCTTCAACCGCAAGGACGATATGCAAAGCGAGTTCGTAGCGCGCCTGCTGGGCCTGTCGCAGGTGGTGCTGAACAGCCTCTACCTGCCCAATTCCGAAGCCCAGGTGCGGGCGGTGGAGGCCGGCTGGGGGGTGGGCGTGCTGCCGGAACTGCTGGTGCGCGACCGTCTGTCACATGGGCGGCTGGTCGACGTCGCGCCGGGTACGATGCTGTCCATCGACCTGTACTGGCATTGCTGGAACCTGGACTCCAGCCTGCTGCAGCAATTGACGGACGCCTTGCTCCAAGGCTCAAAAGTGAACCTCAAAGACAATTGTTCAGAAAGGTGAGCCGTTGTCTGACTGATCGCAAACAGGTCCGGTGTTAATTTCGATCCATATGTAACAAATATTAATCTGACCGTGTCCCATCGACCGTCCTTCAGCCACGTCTCCTTCCGGGACATGATGCACAGGGCCCGCAAGGAGGCCATTCTGGAAGAGTGCACCCGCTTGCTCAGCGAGCGGGGCTATGACGCCATGACGCTGGACCAGGTGGCCGAAGCCGCCGGTATGGCCAAGGCCGTGCTGTACAAACATTTCAAGGGCAAGGAAGACCTGTGCTGTGAAGTCATGGTGCGGGGTCTGGAACGTGCCCAGGGTTTCCTGGACGGCCTGCCCGCCCGCATGGGCCCCAGCCAGCGGCTGCAGGCCTTTGTGCGCTGGGTGCTGCAGGCGCAGCTGAATTCCGATGCGCCGCTGCTGGCCGAGCGCAAGTCCGAAATCCGCCATGCGCTCAAGGCTTCGGAGCCCTACCAGCTGGCGCTGCAGGGCCTGAGCACGCGCCTGGAAGAATGGATTGTGCAGGCGCAGGAAGCCGGCCACATCCACCCCGGCTGGCCCCTGCTGGTGGCCCGGCAGATGCTGATGACCCGCGCCGTCGATCCCATGGTGGACGCGCTGATGCACACCCAGGCCTACAGCCACGACGAAGTGGTGGAGTGGTGCGTCAAGACCTGCATGGCCACGCTGCACGCCTCACCGGAATACCTGCCACTGTCCCAGAAGGCCAAACCGGCCAAGAAAGGCATGCTGGCCGTGGGCTGACGGCGCAGCGGCAGCCGTAGCTTCCGCCGTTGCAGTGGTTCCCGAGCACAAAAAAACCGGCCTCCGAGGGGCCGGTTTTTTTGTGGTGCATGGCCCGCAGGCGTATGCGGGCCATGCAGGGGCAGGCGCCTCAGCGAATCAGCATCACCGGAACGTCGCAGTTGGCCAGCACCTGGGTGCTGACCGAACCCATCACCAGCTTGCCCAGCGCGCCATGGCCGTGGGTGCCCATGATGATCAGGTCGTACTTGCCTTCCACGGCTTCCTTGGCAATGGCCTCACCGGCGGGGCCCACCTTGGCGATGCGCGTGGGCTGGACGTTGTGGCGGGCCAGGAATTCACACACCGGATCCAGCACCTTGGCCGACTCTTCAGCGTAGTAGGCGTCCACGGTTTCCTTGCCCAGGGCGGCGCGGGCGCGGGGGGGCAGAGCCGACTGCACCGTGATCGCACTGTAGGCATGGGTGCCGGCAGTGAGCTCTTCGTGCGTGGTCATGTAGGCCAGCATCTTCTTGGTGTAGGGGCTGCCATCGACAGCAAGCAGAATCTTCATGACGGTTTCTCCATGAGTGAACAGGCACAGGTTATTGCGGATGGCTGCTTGTTGTCTTGACGCATGTCATGTTTTTTGAAGGCGGAGGCCCTGCGCCTGCAATGCATCATAGGGCCAAGCTTTGCGCAGGGTGGAATTTGTCCTGCTCCCCCTTGCGTGCATAGCCCAGCGGGTTGGCATGCACGCGGCATTGCCAGGCGCTGCCATCGGCCCGTAAGCCCTGGGCGGTGTAGTCCACTGGGGTGTGCAAATGCCCGTGCAGCCACAGTTGGGCACAGGGCAGCAGATCGTCCAGCGCATTGCAGAAGCCGGCCGTGCCGGGCACCATGCCGTAGCGGGGGTCGCTGCTGCGCAGGCTGGGGGCGAAGTGGGGTGGGCCCATCAAAAGGCTGGGCCAGGGCCGTGCGCAGCCATTCCTGGCACACCAGGGCTTGCTCGCGCATGGGGGCCGCCAGAAACGGTGCGCCATGGCGGGTGCCGCCGGTTTTCTGCAGGTAGAAGTTGGCCGCGCGAAAGGACTTGTCGCGCAGCTTCAGCAGTCGGCCCATGTCGCCGGCCTGCACTTGGTCGTCCAGCAGGGCGATGGCGTCATAGTCGGTCCACAGCGTGGTGCCGACAAAACGCACGCCGTCCAGCACGGCGGTGTCGCGCTCCAGCCAGATCAGCCCCAGCCGGTCGCAGATGCGGCGCAAGCGGGCGTGCGCCGCATCCCAGTCCTGGGCGTCGTACTCATGGTTGCCGGGGACAAACACCACCGGGCAGGGCCAGCCGGCATACTGCGGCAGCGGCGAAAAACGTTCCAGGCCGAAACAGTCGTCCTGCAACAGGCTGCCGTCCTGGTAGGAGCCGATATCGCCGGCCAGTACCAGCACATCGGCGTCGGCGGCGGGTTCCGGAACAAACTGCGGATGCACTTCCAAGTGCAGGTCGGACAAAAGCTGGATGCGCATGGAGCGCTATTGTCCCGGAATGTCGCACCGCGCCGTTGCGGCGGGTTACAGCGGGTGCTGCAATGCCAGCGCCTGCTGCGCGGCCCGGCCCAGGGCCTGCACCATCCAGTCGTAGGCCGGGCGGTTGGGGCCGCGCTTGTGCCACAGCGCATCCACATGCACGGCCATCACGTCCAGCGGCAGCTTGGCAATGTGCAGCTCCTCGGCCATGTGGCTGATGGGCACGAAGTGGCGCGGCATCACCGTCACCAGATCGGTCTGCGCCACCACGCGGGCCGCGGTGCCGTACTGGTTCACCGTCAACGCGATGTGGCGCTTCTTGCCCAGCGAGGCCAGGGCTTCGTCGATGAAGCCCCAGGCTCGACCGGAGAAGCTGACCAGCGCATGGCGCGCGGCGCAGTAGCGCTCCAGCGTCAGCGGCTGGCGCGACAGCGGGTGGTCGCGGCGCATGGCGGCCACGTACTGGCCGTCGTACAGGCGCCGGCTTTCGTAGGCCACCAGGGCACCGGACTGGGCGCGGGCCGTCAGATCGGCCAGCACGGCCGGAAAGTTGCCGATGGCCAGGTCCGCGGTTTCCTCGTCTAGCAGGCTGCGCGGGTCGCGCGTGGTCAGCGGCAGGATGCGCACCGTCACGCCGGGCGCTTCCACCTCCAGGATCTCCAGCAGGTGCGGAATCAGCGTGCCCGCAGTGGCGTCGGCCATCACCAGCACCAGCGTGGTCTTGGCGGTGGCGGGGTCAAAGCGTTCGGGCGCCAGGTTGTCGGCCAGGCTGGCCAGGGCTTCGCGCACCACGGGCCACAGCGCCTGGGCGCGGGGTGTGGGCTGCACGCCCTGGCCGTGGCGCACCAGCAACTCGTCGCCCATGGCATCGCGCAGGCGGCGCATGGCGTTGCTGACGGCGGGCTGGGTGATGGCCAGGTTTTCGGCGGCGCGGGTCAGGCTGCGTTCGGACATGACCTCGTCGAACACGCGCAGCAGGTTCAGGTCCAGGGTGCGGAAGTTAAGCGGTGTCATGGCGTTGTCATCACTGATATGAATACTGTAGATTCAAAATATAAATTTGAATATGCATGGGGTAAACCCTATAGTTCTTCCATCGCCCAGCATTTCGCCACAAGCGATGTCCCAAGGGGTTTTACTGCCATGAGCAATTTCATCTACAACTCTTACTGTGTCGTGCACCCCGGTGCCGAGCAAATTTCCCTGACCGCCGAGTACCGCCCGGTCCAGGAAGCGGCTGCCCCCGTGCGCCGTTCTGCACATTTTTCCTTTGTCTGGCCCCTGGTGGCCGTAATGGCCCTGCTGGCCGCATTTGCGTCGGCCGGCGAAGGCTCGGCCCTGCTGGTGGGCATGCTGCTGTGGGTGCTGGCGCTGGCCGGCTGGGCGCTGAGCATGTCCTCCGTGCGCCGCAGCCTGGTGTCGCTGCGCCAGGGCCTGCGTGCCTGGCAAAACAGCCGCCGCATGGCGGCAGAAGATGAACGCACCTGGAACATGGCCCTGCAGGACGCCCGTCTGATGGCCGATCTGGCCCGCGCCATGGACCGCCAGGAACGTTGATACGCTGACTGTCTTCCCGCACAGGGTGCTGCATTGGCAGCCGCCCGTCGCACCAAAGCCACCGCCCACCAGGCCGTGGCTTTTTTTTCATGCCATGAAAAAAGGAGCGTGCACAGCACGCTCCTTTGGCTTTGCAGGCGCCTGTCGCATGCAGATACCGGAAGCATCTGCACCGCGAAGCGCCTGGGAAGGACCGGCTTCAGGCGGCCAGACGGGCTTCCAGCGCCTTCTTGGTGGCCAGCAGTTCCTGCGGCAGGTTGTAGGCCAGCTGGTCGAAGTGGGCGGTGTGCAGCTGCATTTCCTCGTTCCAGGCGGCCTTGTCGATGCTGGTCACGCTGGCGAACTGGTCGGCGCTGAAGTCCAGGCCGGTCCAGTTGATTTCGCCATAGGTGGGAGCCACGCCGAAAGCGGTCTGCTGGCCCTGGGCACGGCCTTCGATGCGGTCGATCATCCACTTCAGCACGCGCATGTTCTCACCGTAGCCAGGCCAGACGAACTTGCCGTCGGCGTCCTTGCGGAACCAGTTGGTGGTGAAGATCTTGGGCAGCTGGGCGCCCTGGGCTTCGATCTTGGCACCCAGGTTCAGCCAGTGCTGGAAATAGTCGCTCATGTTGTAGCCGGCGAACGGCAGCATGGCGAACGGATCGCGGCGCACCACGCCTTGTGCGCCGAAGGCGGCGGCAGTGGTTTCCGAACCCATGGTGGCGGCCATGTAGACGCCTTCGGTCCAGTTGCGGGCTTCGGTCACCAGCGGCACGGTGGTGGAGCGGCGGCCGCCGAAGATCATGGCGTCGATCTTCACGCCCTTGGGGTCATCCCAGGCTGCGTCCAGCGCGGGGTTGTTGGTGGCGGCCACGGTGAAGCGGGCGTTGGGGTGTGCGGCCTTGGCGCCGGTTTCCTTGGCGATGGCCGGGGTCCAGTCCTGGCCCTTCCAGTCGATCAGGTGGTCCGGCAGCTTGCCCTGGTCTTTTTCCAGACCTTCCCACCACACGTCGCCGTCATCGGTCAGCGCCACGTTGGTGAAGATGACGTTCTTGTCCAGGCTCTGCATGCAGTTCGGGTTGGTCAGCAGGTTGGTGCCCGGTGCCACGCCGAAATAACCGGCTTCGGGGTTGATGGCGCGCAGCGAGCCATCGGCCTGGGGCTTGATCCAGGCGATGTCGTCACCGATGGTGGTGACCTTCCAGCCTTCAAAGCCGGTGGGCGGCACCAGCATCGAGAAGTTGGTCTTGCCGCAGGCGCTGGGGAAGGCCGCCGCCACGTGGTACTTCTGGCCTTCGGGGTTGGTCACGCCCAGGATCAGCATGTGTTCGGCCAGCCAGCCCTGGTCGCGGCCCATGGTGGAGGCGATGCGCAGCGCAAAGCACTTCTTGCCCAGCAGGGCGTTGCCGCCGTAGCCCGAGCCGTAGGACCAGATTTCGCGTGTTTCGGGGTAGTGGACGATGTACTTGGTCGTGGGGTTGCACGGCCAGCTGGTCTTGTCGGTCTCGCCGGCCGCCAGGGGGGCGCCCACGGTGTGCACGCAGGGCACGAACTCGCCGTCGGTGCCGAGCACGTCGTACACGGCCTTGCCCATGCGGGTCATGATCTGCATGTTGACGGCCACATAGGCGCTGTCGGACAGCTCGATGCCGATGTGGGCGATGGGCGAACCCAGCGGGCCCATGGAGAACGGCACCACGTACATGGTGCGGCCTGTCATACAGCCGTCAAACAGCGGCTGCAAAGTGGCACGCATCTCGGCCGGGGCCATCCAGTTGTTGGTGGGGCCGGCATCTTCCTTGCGGGCCGAGCAGATGTAGGTGCGGTCTTCCACGCGTGCCACGTCCGACGGGTCGGACCAGGCCAGGAAGCTGCCGGGGCGCTTGGCGGGGTTGAGCTTCTTGAACGTGCCAGCGTCCACCAGTTGCTGGCAGAGGGCGTCGTACTCTTCCTGCGAGCCGTCGCACCAGTGGATCCGGGCGGGCTTGCACAGTGCGGCCATTTCGGCCACCCAGGCGATCAGCTTGGGGTTTTTCACGAAGGCGGGCGCCTGCAACTGCAGGGCCTGGGGGGCGAGGGCGTTCATCGAAGGATCTCCTGATAGTGGGTAAACGGTTTTGCCGAACCGGGCACGCGCGGGGCGTACCAGCCAGGGGCGGTTGGGCAAAGCAGCTCGTCCATAAGATGCACTGCGGGCGCTATCAGGCAGCCGATGACCGGCGCCGGGAAAGTCATTCTAGGAAGGCGGCTGCAAAAAGCCAGTAGGACAAGCCGTAAAACTATGTCTCATATGCATAGGTATATGCGTGAGTCAAAAATCGCCGGCATGAAAAAAGCCCCTTGCGGGGCGGGTGTCGAAGGGGGATGCGGTTCACGCCATGTTGACGGCGATGAAGGCCAGCAGGAACATCATCACGGCCCCGACCAGCGGCAGCACGATGGGAATCAGGGGCACCACCGCCTCGGCGGCGTCGTCGGGATTGATCTGGGGCTGCGCATCGTGGGCAGCGGGGTCATGGCTCATGCGTTCACTCCTTGCGGGCAGTCGGACAACCAGGTGGCGGGTGCGCCACGCAGACCTCGTTCGTCCTACCATTGTGAAAGGGATGGCATGGCCCGGCTACAGGGTTATCCACGGCGCAGGTCCGGGGGCGTGGCAGGCTGGCTCCACCGCCGGGTACCGTCACTCCGCCCCGTAGCCAGGGGACGGAGCGCCACGGTACCGACGGATCTCAGGCGCGTGCCGCCTGCATGCCGGCGGCACGCAGCGCTTCCAGCACCTGTTCCACATGCTGCTGGTTGCGGGTCTGCAGCACAAAGTCGATTTCCACGTTCTGCGCGGCCAGCAGCGTGAAGGCGCGCTGGTGGTGGACTTCCTCGATGTTGGCGCCGGCGGCGGCCACGGTGGCGGTGATCTGGGCCAGCACGCCGGGCACATCGCGTGCGCTGACGCGCACGCGCGCCAGACGGCCGGAGCGCACCATGCCGCGCTCGATGATGGCGGCCAGCAGCAGCGGGTCGATGTTGCCGCCGGACAGGATCAGGCCCACCTTCTGGCCGGTGAACTTCTCGCGGTGGCGGATCAGGGCGGCCAGACCGGCAGCGCCCGCACCTTCGACCAGGGTCTTCTCGATCTCCAGCAGCATCAGCACGGCCTGCTCGATATCGCCTTCGTCCACCAGCAGCAGCTCGTCCACCAGCTGCTTGACCACCTCGCGGGTGATGGTGCCGGCCGTGGCCACGGCAATCCCTTCCGCGATGGTGGACTGGCCCATGGGCAGGTCCGTGCCCTGCACGGCGTTGAGCATGGACGGAAAACGCTGCGTCTGCACCCCCACCACGCGGATGCCGGGCTTGAGTGCCTTGGCGGCCGTGGCCACCCCGGCAATCAGGCCGCCGCCGCCGATGGCCACCACCAGGGTGTCCAGATCGGGCTGGGCGGCCAGCATTTCCAGGGCCAGCGTGCCCTGGCCGGCCGCCACGGCCTCGTCGTCGAAGGGGTGGACAAAGGTCAGGTTCTGTTCCTTGGCCAGCTGGAACGCATGCTGGCGTGCTTCTTCCAGGGTGTCGCCGTGCAGCACCACTTCGGCGCCAAAGCCGCGGGTGCGCTCCACCTTCACGCCGGGGGTGAAGCGCGGCATCACGATCACGGCGCGCACGCCCATGCGCTGTGCGTGGTAGGCCACGCCCTGGGCGTGGTTGCCGGCGCTCATGGCGATCACGCCGCGCGCTTTTTCCTCGGCGCTCAGCAGCTGCAGCCGGTTGCTGGCACCGCGCTCCTTGAAGGAGGCCGTGAACTGCAGGTTCTCGAACTTGAGGAACACCTGTGCGCCCACGATCTGCGAGAGCGTCTCGGATTCGACGCAGGGCGTCTGCAGCACCTGGTCACGCAGGCGGGTGGCGGCGGCTTGGATATCGGCGTAGGTCAACATGGTCGGGGCGGGTGCGGAGAGGGCAGGCGGCACAGTCTGACAGATTGCCATATCTGCCGCACTGCCGTTGCCATCGGGCGCCACGCACCGTGAACGCCGGCGCGCTGCGCACAGAGCGCCGGTCGCCGGGAGGGACCATGGCTTCTGTGCCGCTGCTTGCGCCGCCTTCGGCCGCGCAAGCAGCGGTGCGTCAGAAGTCGTAGCGCGCGCTGAGGTTCAGGCTGCGCGGTGCGCCCCAGGTGTAGAACAGGCCCTGGGAGGTGAAGTTGGTCACGCCCGCGAAGTAGCGCTTGTCCAGCGCATTGTTCACATTGGCGGCCACACTCCAGTGGCGGTCAACCTGGTAGCGGGCCATCAGGTCCACCAGCCAGTAGGCGTCCTGGCGCAGCGTGGTCGCCCCCCGGCTGGTGGAGATGTCGCTCTGCCAGCGGGTCGCCGCGCCCACGGTCAGCCCTTGCAGGGCCGAATCGCGGAACTGGTAGGTGGTACCCAGCTTGAACTGGTACTTGGGCGTGGTGCTGGACGAGTCCAGCGTGCTGCTGTTCATCACAAAACCGCCCTGCAGCTGCCAGCCACGGGCCAGCTCGCCCGACAGCTCCAGCTCCCAGCCGCGCCGCGTCACGCCGCTGACGGCGCGCGAGATGGTTTCGCCTGCGGGCGTCTGGCCCACGGTCTCGGCCGTGTTGTCGGTCTTCATCCAGAAGTAGGCGGCGCTGGCGTTCAGGCGCTTGTCGAAGAACTCGCCCTTGGCGCCGACTTCATAGGTCTTGCCTTCTTCCGGCGGCAGCGTCTGTTCGCTGGCGTTCTTGGCGCTCTGGGCCTGGAAGATGCTGGCGTAGCTGGCATACAGCGACACGTCGCGGGCCACATCCACCACCAGACCGGCATAAGGCGTTACCACGCCGCGTTCGTGCAGGTCGTAGTTGTACCAGCTGACGTCGGAGACATCCTTCTGGTCGTAATTGGTGGCGCGGGCGCCGACGATCAGCTTGACCGGGTCGGCCAGGCTGAAGCGGCCGGCGGCGTACACATAGTTGCGCTTGCGGCTGAACAGGTCGTTGGAATAGGTCAGGCCGCTGAGGTCGACATGCGGCAGCGCACCGCCGCCCTGGGCATAGTCCAGGCCCAGCGCGCCCAGCGTGGTGTTGGCGCCGCTGCCGCGCTGCAGGTTGATGCGGCTCTTGGAAGCCCCGGCACCCAGCAGCAGGTCGTGCTGGTGGCCGAACAGGGAGAAGGGCCCTTGCACGTCCAGCTGGATGCTCTGGTTGCGCGTCGTGTTATCGCCGTAGCGGCCGAAGTTCACAGCACCCGGCAGGGCGTTGTTCATATAGCCCAGCAGTTGCTCGGGCACGTCGATTTCCTCGTGCACCAGTTGCAGCTTGGCCTTCCAGCCCTGGCCGAAGTTGTGCTCCAGCCGGGTGAACAGGTTCAGGCCCTTTTGCTCGTAACCGGCCCAGCGCGCACCGTTGTTGTAGGAGCGCGGCATCCAGCCGACAAAGGCGCCGGTGCCGGAATAGGCCTGGATGGGCGTGGTGGCGCCCGAGCCGCGCAGCGTGCGTTCGCGGTAGGTGACGCCGGCGCTCAGCAGTGTGTCGGGCGAGAGGTCGTATTCGAGCGTGCCGTAGACCATGCGGCCGCTGGAGTCCTCGTAGTCGCGGAAGCCGCGGGCGCGCTTTTCCGACAGCACCAGCCGCCCGCGCAGGCTGCCTTCGGCGTTCAGCGGACCTGCAATATCGGCATCCGTGCGGTAGCTGTCCCAGCTGCCGGCGCTGGCTTCCACATGGGCCTGGAACTCCTTGGTCGGGCGCTTGCGGATCAGATTGATGGTGGCGCCGTAGTTGCCGTCACCATTCATCAGGCCGGACGAGCCCTTGAGCACCTCGACGCGGTCGATGTCGGCCAGGTCGTCCATGGTGTAGAGCGTGTGGGTGTTGAAGCCCCAGCCGCTGGAGAGCTGGCGCGCGCCGTCCACCTGCAGATTGGCGGTGCTGCCCCGCACGTTGTACGTGACCATCTGGTTCTGGCGGCTCACCGTCAGGCCGGGTGTCTGCTCCATCACATCGGTCAGCGTCTGCAGCTTGAAGTCTTCCATGCGCTGGCGGGTGAAGACGGTGACCGATTGCGGGGTCTCGCGCAAGGTCAGCGCCAGGCCGGTGGCAGCGCCGCTGGGGCCGGCGGCCGTGTAGCGGCCCGTGCCTTCGGTGGTGCCATCCTGCACCGCTGCGGCGGCCGTCACCTTGACCTCGGCCAGGGTGGCCGCGCCGCTGCTGCGCTGGGCGGCTTCGGGGATGCGGCGCAGGGCGTAGGCGCCGCTGGCGTCGGGCACGGCTTCCAGGCCGGTGCCGGCCAGCAGGGCCGCCAGGGCCTGGGCCACGCCCTGCGTGCCCTGGGCACCGCTGGTGTGCAGGCCGGCCACCAGATCGGGGGCAAAGCTGATCAGCGCTCCGGATTCACGGCCCAGGCGGTTCAGGGCCGAGGCCAGCGTGCCGGCGGGAATGGTGTAGCTACGCTGTGCCTGGGCGGTGCTGGTCTGGGCGAGTGCGGGCAGGGCGGGCAAGGCCGTGGCGCAAGCGATCAGGCTGGCGCACAGCAACTGGGTGGCCCGCGCCGTGGCGGTGGGCTGGGGGTGAAGCGGTCGGCGGTTCATGCGGTGGAATCCCTCGGTGGATAGGCTGAAAGCAGGGCTGGCGCGTGGGCGCAGTCCGTCTGAGGGGCTTGACACGCAAGGGGCCGGAAATGGCCGGTTTTTTTGCAGATTTTGAAAAAAAGCTGCAGATGCTTTCCAGAAAAACCTGGTTTGCTATGCAATCCGGAGTGAATTGCGTGCGTCAGCTGCGGCGCTCTACCGTGACCCACCAGCGGGTGCGCGGTTGCAGCTGTACCGGCAGGGCGCGGGTGAGGGCGTTCAGCACCCGGTCTGTGTCGGCCAGGGGGTAGGCGCCCGAAACCCGCAGGCCGGCGGCATTGGCGGCACAGCGCAGCAGGCCGGTGCGGTAGCGCGACAGCTCGGCCAGGAAGTCGGGCAGGGGCATATCGTTCACCACCAGCATGCCGTCGTGCCAGGCCCCGGCGCCTTCGGGCAGGGGGGTGGCAGAACCGGCCTGGCTGCGTTCGAGCGTGGCCTGCTCCCCGGCGTCCAGGCGCAGCACGTCCTGCGGTGCCTGCACCGGATGCAGCTCCACCGCGCCTTCCAGCACCGCCACGCTGGTGTGCTGCGCGTGCTGGCGCACCGTGAAGCGGGTGCCGATGGCGCGCACCAGGCCTTCGGCCGTGCGCACCCGCAGCGGACGCGGCTGGCCGGTGGCGGCATCCGGGGCGTTGTCGGGCGCGCTGTGCACCAGGATTTCACCGGCGCGCAGCACGATCAGGCGCTCGGTGGCGCTGTAGTGCAGGTCCACCGCCGTGGCGGTGTTCAGCCACAGCCGCGTGCCGTCGGCCAGCTCGCGGCTGCGCTGTTCCCCCGTGGCCGTGGCCAGGTCGGCTGCCAGGCGCTGCCAGTGGGGCTGGCCCATGCCGCTTTGCTGCAAGGCCAGCAGGCCGCCGGTGCCGGCCGTCAGCAGCAGGGCCAGACGCAGGGCATGGCGCCGGCCGTGGCCGGACGCGGTCAAGGCCTGGCGCGCGACAGAGGCCGGCAGGCCGTGCAGCTGCTGCTGCCACTGTGCATCCAGGGAGGCGATGCGCTGCCAGGCCTGGGCATGCAGCGGGTCCGCCTGCAGCCAGCTGTGCCACTGCTGCCGGGTACGCTCGGACGGGGGGGCGCTGTCATCGTCCAGGGTCAGCAGCCAGTGCACGGCGGCACGGGCCACGGCAGGGGGGATGGTGGCAGCAGCGGGAGGAGGGGGAGCCGGGTGGTCCATCTCACTCCCCCACGCCGAAGTAGCAGCGCTCGGCGGCGGCGGCCAGGTGCCGGCGCACCGTGGTGCGGGACAGGCCGAGCTGCTGGGCAATCTCTTCCTGGGTCAGCTCTTCCAGCCGCCACAGCAAAAAGGCCTGGCGGGCCACGGCTGGCAGGCCGTCCAGCAGCTGGTCGATGGCGACCAGGGTTTCCAGCACCATCAGCTGGACATCGGGAGGCGGTGCGACGGGGTCGGGCAGGGCGCCGAGCGCCTCCAGGTAGGCGCGTTCGATCTGGCGCCGGCGCAGGTGGTTGGACAGCAGACGCTGGGCAATGGTGGTGAGGTAGGCGCGGGGCTCCGCCACCTGGTCCAGCGGCTGGCCGGGCGCCGTCCAGGCGCGCAGAAATGTGCTCTGTGCCAGATCCGCCGCGTCCCAGGGGCAGCCGATCTTGCGGCGCAGCCGTGCCACCAGCCAGCCATGGTGCTGCAGGTAGAACGTCTGCAGGGTATGGGCTGCAGCGCTGAGGGGGGCGGACATGGAAAAGCCTGGAATCTATGAATAAGAATTGTTCGTATTCTATGGACTCTGCAATTCCATGCGGGCGCATCGCCCCACGGAGGCGGCGCGGACCCCGCACAGTGTCTGCCGGGCGCCACAGTGCGGTCCGGGTTCAGGCGGGCAAGGCGCGTTCCAGCAGTGCCGCCACATCCAGCGTACGGGCGTCGATGGCGCCCACCACGCGGGCGCTGCCGTGCACGATGCGGGTGGCGATGAAGGCGTCGGCCACCCAGGACGGGGCATGGCGGCGCAGCAGGCAGGCCTGGGCCACCAGCACCAGCTTCTGGGCGATCAGGCGGGCCAGCAGCTCCTGCTCGGCAGGGGGGCGGTGCAGCAGGGCCTGCAGGGCATGGAGCTCGGTCAGCAGGTGGCTGTCTTCCCCGGCGGCATCCATCAGGTGGGTGAGCAGGGCCTGGCTGCCTTCGGGTTCCCGGCCCAGCGCACGCAGCATGTCCAGGCACATGATGTTGCCCGAGCCTTCCCAGATGCTGTTGACCGGCGCTTCGCGGAACAGCCGGGCCACCACGGCGGGCTCCACATAGCCGTTGCCGCCCAGCACCTCCATGGCTTCCCCAGCTACCTCGACCGCGCGCTTGCAGACCCAGAACTTGGCGGCCGGTGTCATCAGACGCTTCCAGGCCCGTTCTGCCGGGGCCGGGTCGGCGCCTTCGCAGGCTTCGAAGGCGCTGGCCAGGCGCATCGCCAGCATGGTGGCGGCTTCGCTTTCCAGCGCCAGATCGACCAGCACGCTGCGCATCAGCGGCTGCTGCACCAGCGGCTTGCCAAAGGCCTGGCGGCGCTGGGCATGGTGCAGCGCCTGGACCAGCGCCTGGCGCAGGATGGCACTGCTGCCCAGCACACAGCACAGGCGGGTGGTGGTGGCCATCTCGATGATGGTGGGAATGCCCCGGCCGGGCTCGCCCAGCAGCAGGCCGTAGGCGCCGTGGAATTCCACCTCGCTGCTGGCGTTGCTGCGGTTGCCCACCTTGTCCTTGAGCTGCAGCAGGTGCACGGTGTTGCGCGTGCCGTCGGGCTGCCAGCGTGGCACCCAGAAGCAGGCGGGGCCGGCGTCGGGCGTCTGCGCCACCACCAGGTGGGCATCGCTCATCGGCGCCGAAAAAAACCATTTGTGCCCCGTGAGCCGGTAGGCCTGGCCGCGCCCGGGTGCGCCGTCGGGGACGGCCTGCGTGGTGTTGGCGCGCACATCGGAGCCGCCTTGCTTTTCCGTCATGCCCATGCCCACCCACAGCGCCTGCTTGTCGGGCCAGGGCCGGTCCTGGGCATCGAAGTGGCGTGACAGCAGCCCGGCCTTGATCTGGGGCCACAGCGCGGTCTCGTGGCGCAGCACGCCGATGGCGGCGGTGGTCATGGTGGCGGGGCAGAGCGAGCCTTGTTCCACCTGGCCGTGCAGATAGAAGCCCGCCGCCCAGGCGGTCCAGCGGCCGGCGCGGGTGTTCTCGTAGGGCAGCCCGACCAGGCCCTGTTCGCGGTACAGCGTCAGCAGCGCATGCCAGCAGGGGTGGTAGTGCACGGTGTTGGTGCGCCGCCCGCGGGCATCGAAGGCCTGGAGCCTGGGGGGATGGGTGTTGGCCAGCTGGGCCCATTGCCAGGTGGCGGGGGAGGTGACGCGCTGGGCATAGTCCTGCAGCGAGGGCAAGGCCCAGCTCGCGTGGTCCTGCTGCACGGCATGGAGCAGGGCCGCATCGGTTTGCAGCGGTGCCTGTTGGCACGGTTCATCGACCTGGTTGAAAACCTCGTGGGTGTCGTCAGAAGCCATCGTCATACCTCCCAGCAGCAGTAGCGGGGCAGTATGGCGGGTTTGCGGGTGTGCGGGTATTAGCAGCGTTCCTGATCGCCGCCTGCGGAGGGCCGCGGGCGGTGCCCCGCAGGGCGCTTCAGACCGAGGTGCCGCCGATGACCCGCAGGACTTCCGCGCCGTAGGCATCCAGCTTTTTGCTGCCGATGCCGCTGATGCTGCCCAGGGCCTGGAGCGAGCCGGGGCATTGCTCGGCAATCGCGGCCAAGGTGGCATCCTGGAAGATCACATAGGCTGGCAGATTGTGCGATTTGGCCACTTCCGAGCGCCAGGCCTTGAGGTTGATGAAGCGCGCCTGCGCATCCGGCCCCAGGTTGGCGGCGGCGGCATTGGGTTGCACACCGCGCTTGGTGCTGCGGCTGCGGGCGGCCGCCACGGTTTCGCGCAGCTGCACCTGCACCTCGCCGCGCAGCACGTCGCGCGAGCCGCTGGTCAGGCACAGGGTGTCGAACACATGGCCGCTGTTTTCGCTGGTCACCTTGTGCAGGCCCAGAGCGCCGGTGGCCAGCAGCTGGCGCATCACGCCGCGCAGCTGGGTTTCGCTGTAGCCCTTGCCGATGCCGAAGGTGGAGACCTTGTCGTGCAGGAACTGGCGCACCTTGTCGGTGTCCTTGCCGCGCAGCACGTCCATGATGTGGCCGGCACCAAAGGTGAGGGCACTCATTTCGTGCACGCGGTAGATGGTGGACAGCAGCTTGCGCGCTGCGTCCGTGCCGTCCCACACCGTGGGGGGATGCAGGCAGTTGTCGCAATTGCCGCAGGGGCTGGAAGTCTCCCCGAAGTACTGCAGCAGGCGCACGCGGCGGCAGTCGGTGGCTTCGGCCAGCGACAGCAGGGCGTCGAGCTTGCTGCGCAGCACGGCCTTGAATTCTTCCTCGGCCCCGCCTTCGTCGATCATGCGCCGCTGGTTGACCACGTCACTCAGGCCATAGGCCATCCAGGCGTGGGCGGGCAGCCCGTCGCGGCCGGCGCGGCCGGTTTCCTGGTAGTAGCCCTCGATGTTCTTGGGCATGTCTACGTGGGCCACAAAGCGCACATCGGGTTTGTCGATGCCCATGCCGAAGGCGATGGTGGCCACCATCACGATGCCTTCTTCGCGCAGGAAGCGGTCCTGGTGCTGCTGGCGCACTTCGGACGGGAAGCCCGCGTGGTAGGGCAGGGCGTTGATGCCGGCCTGCTGCAGGGTCTGGGCGATTTCCTCCACCCGGCGGCGCGACTGGCAGTACACCACGCCGGCTTCGTCCGCATGCTCGTTCTGGATGAAGCGCAGCAGCTGCTGCGTCACATCCTTTTTCTCGATGATGGTGTAGCGGATGTTGGGCCGGTCGAAGCTGCTGACGAACTGCTGCGCCTGTTCCAGGTGCAGGCGCTCGACGATGTCGGCCCGCGTCAGCGCATCGGCCGTGGCGGTCAGCGCAATGCGCGGCACGCCGGCATAGCGCTCGTGCAGCACCGACAGGGCGCGGTACTCGGGGCGGAAGTCATGGCCCCATTGGCTCACGCAGTGCGCTTCGTCGATGGCAAACAGGCTCAGCTGGCCCTGGGCGTGCAGGTCGTCCAGCAGGCCCAGAAAGCGCGGCGTCACCAGCCGCTCGGGTGCGGCGTAGAGCAGGGTCAGCTGGCCGCTTTGCAGCTGCCATTCCACCTGCTGGGCTTCGTCGTAGCTGAGCGACGAATTCAGGAACGCCGCACTCACCCCGGCCTCGTGCAGCGCACCCACCTGGTCGTGCATCAGCGCGATCAGCGGCGATACCACAATGGCCACGCCCTGTCCGGCCTGCTGGCGCACGATGGCGGGCACCTGGTAGCACAGGCTTTTGCCGCCCCCGGTGGGCATCAGCACCAGCGCATCGCCGCCCGCCACCACCTGGTCCACGATGGCTGCTTGGGGGCCCCGGAAGGAGGCATAGCCAAAAACGTTCTGGAGGGTGGACAGGGCGGCAGACAAGGGAAATCTCGAAAAGTGAGCGCGCGGTGCAGGCAGGGCGAGCTGTAGAGGGTGTTTTTATCGGGAGGGCCACCGAAGGTGGCGGCCGCTATTGTGCGCCGGCCCGTCCGCGCAACGGCATTGCAGGGGCTTGGCGTGCTCCCCTGGGCGCCGCAGGCTGCGCCATTGGCTGACAGCTTCTGTCCCTCTGACCTACGCCGGGGCTGCGGCTTGTTCTGCAGACTGGTCGGTAACGCAGGCAGGCCATCCGCAACTGCCTGGCCACCCCAAAGAGGAGCAGCCCATGCATGTCCACGCCATGCGCTGGATCGCCACCGGAGTCACAGCCCTGACCGCGCTGGCGGCAGCAACCACGGTCCAGTCACAGGAAGCCCGCACCCTGTATCTGCAGGGCGGAGCCGGCGAGCGCGAGGCCTACGCCACCACGGTGGGTCTGACCTGGCCCTGGAAAACCTGGTCCTGGTCGCTGGGCAGCGGAGTGGTGCGCGGGCAGTGGGATGGGTATCTGGGCAACTGGTCCAGCCGCCCGGAAGCATCGGCGCGGCGCAACACCCTGGTGCTGGGTGTGGGCCCCAGCCTGCGCTGGCGCGCAGCGGCAGGGCAATCCCCCTGGTTCGTGGAACTGGGGACGGGCCTGAGCTGGTTCAGCCGCCACTACCGCAATGGCAGCGATGCCTTCGGCAGCCGCGTCAATTTCTCCAGCCACCTGGGGCTGGGGCGCAACTTTGGCCCTCAGCGGGCGCATGAACTGTCGCTGCGCATCCAGCACAGCTCCAATGCCGGCCTCCAGGAGCCCAACCCGGGCGAAAACTTTCTGCTGCTGCGCTACGCCCACGCGTTCTGAGGGGCCGCACTTGCCCGATGGGCCACAGCGGAATTGCTGCAGGGCCTGACGGCACCGGGCGCATGGCACGACAATGCCGTGGTGCATTCCCCGCAGCCCCCGGCTCACCCCGGGGGCTGTGTGCCGTTTGAAAAGGTTTCCTGCCCCCATGTCTCTCCCCTCCATCGACTCTTTTCTTTCCGCGCTGCAACAGCAATTGGGTGACGGTGCCGTCCAGGTGGGCACCGCGGTGGAAGCGCGCTTCCACACCGACTGGAGCGGCCAGCCGCCGGTGGCCCCGCTGGCCCTGGTGCGTCCGCGCAGTACCGAGGACGTGGCGGCCGTGCTGCGCCTGTGCCATGCCCACCGCATCGCGGTGGTGCCGCAGGGCGGTCTGACCGGCCTGGCCGGCGGTGCCGTGCCGGTGCAAGGCTGCGTGGCGCTGTCGCTGGAGCGCATGAATGCCATGGAGGCCGTGGACGCCCGGACCGGTCTGGTGACGGTGCAGGCCGGTGTCACGCTGCAGGCCGTGCAGGAGGCTGCCGTGGCGGCCGGCATGGTGTTCGGCGTGGACCTGGGCGCACGCGGCAGCTGCCAGATCGGCGGCAATGTCTCCACCAATGCCGGCGGCAACGGCGTGCTGCAGCACGGCATGATGCGCGAGCAGGTGCTGGGCCTGGAAGTGGTGCTGGCCGACGGCACGGTGCTGCCCATGCTGCGCCCCATGCTGAAGAACAACACCGGCTATGACCTCAAGCAGTTCTTCATCGGCGCCGAAGGAACGCTGGGCGTCATCACCCGCGTGCTGCTGCGCCTGCGCCCCATGCCCCAGGCCAAGGCCACGGCCCTGGTGGCGGTGCCGCATTTCGATGCCGCGCTGGCCGTGCTGCAGCGCATGCAAGGCCGTTTCGGCAACAGCGTGGCCGCGTTCGAGCTGATGTGGGACAGCTTTGTGCAGGCCTCCATCCAATGGCAGAAGCTGCAGGCCCCGCTGGCCGAAAGCCACCCGCTGCTGGCGCTGATCGACGTGGATGGCAAGGACGAAGCCAGTCTGCGCGACGCCGTGGAAGAGGCCCTGGGCGAAGCCATGGAGGCCGGTGAGGTGGCCGACGCCGTGATCGCCCAGTCGCACACCCAGGCCCGCACGCTGTGGAAGCTGCGCGAAGCCCCGGCCGAGCTGAACACCCAGATGCACCCCCCGATCAATTTCGATGTCAGCCTGCCGCAGGCCGACATCGGCCGTTTTGCGCAAGCCATCCAGGCGGACTTCGATGCGCGCTGGCCCGGCCACCACACGCTGTTCTTCGGCCATGTGGGCGACGGCAATCTGCATGTCTCCACCGACGGCGCCACCGTCCACGGCGAGTGTGACGCGGTGGAAGCCGCGCTGTACGCGCAGGTGGCACGGTTCCACGGCAGCGTCTCGGCCGAGCACGGCATCGGCCTGCACAAAAAGCCTTTCCTGCATGCCAGCCGTACGCCGGAGGAGCTGGCGGCCATGCGCGCCATCAAGGCCGCGCTGGATCCGCTGAATCTGATGAACCCCGGCAAGGTGTTCGACCTGTAAACCACTTGGCCTCCCAGGCCCGCTGTGGCGGGCCGGCCCGCATCTCTCCCATGCACGCTATGACCGATATCGCTCCCTTCCACTTCCACCAGGGCACCCTGCCATTGCTGGTGTCCATGCCGCACGCGGGCACGCATGTGCCGGCCGACATCGCGGCCCTGCTCACCGACGAAGCCCGCCAGGTGCCTGACACCGACTGGCACATGCCCGAGCTCTACGCCTTTGCCAAGGCCATGGGCGCCTCCATCCTGGCGGCCACCCATTCGCGCTATGTGGTGGACCTGAACCGCTCCCCCGATGGGGCCAGCCTCTACCCCGGCCAGAGCGTGACCGGCCTGTGCCCGGTGGACACCTTTGACGACACGCCCCTGTACCAGCGTGCCGAAGACCAGCCGGACGGCGCCGAAGTGGCGCGCCGCCGCAGCACCTACTGGGCGCCCTACCATGCCCAGCTGCGGGCCGAGCTGGACCGCCTGCGTGCCGCGCACGGCCGCGTGCTGCTGTGGGATGCGCATTCCATCCGCTCGGTGCTGCCGCGCTTTTTCGACGGCAAGCTGCCCGATCTGAACCTGGGAACCGCCGATGGCGCCAGCTGCGCACCGGAACTGGCCCAGCAGCTGCTGGCCATTGCCGAGCAGGCCCTCGGTGCCACGGCGGTGCTCAACGGGCGCTTCAAAGGCGGCTACATTACGCGCCATTACGGCCAGCCGGAGCAGGGCATCCACGCCGTGCAGCTGGAGCTGACGCAGTGCAGCTACATGCAGGAAGCGCTGCCCTTCGCCTACCTGCCCGAACGTGCCGGCATCCTCCAGCCCACGCTGCAGCAGATGCTGCAGACGGCCCTGACCTGGGTGCAGCAGCCGGTACAACCCTGAGAGACCACGGCGGCGACGGCGCCCTGCACCGCGCCGCCTTTTTGCCATGAACGAGAACATTGCCCAACTGGCACGCCCCGAAGTGCCCACCTTGCCGGCCTACAACGTCGGCCTGTCGTCCGATGCCGTGCGCACCCGCTACGGCGTGCAGCACATTGCCCGCCTGGGCAGCAACGAGAACCCCCATGGTCCCAGCCCCCGCGTGGGCGCGGCCCTGGTGGATCTGGCACGCCAGATCCAGTACTACCCGGATGCCAGTGCCACCACGCTGCGCGATGCACTGGCCGCCCGCCATGCGGTGCAGCCAGGCCAGCTGGTGCTGGGCAACGGTTCGGAAGACATCCTCCAGATGCTGTGCCAGGCCTTCACCGGCGTGGGCGATGTGGTGCTGACCCAGCGCCCGTCCTTCGGCCTGCACGAGATCTATCCGCGCATGATGGGCGCCAGCGTGGAGCTGGTGGAACTGACGGCCGATCTGGAGTTTGATCTGGCCGCCTGGTGCGCCGCGCTGCAGCGCGCGCCCAAGCTGGCGTTCATTGCCAACCCGTCCAACCCGGTGGGCTGCATGTGGACGGCCGAACAGTTTGCCCAGCTGCTGCAGGCCGCGTCACCGCAGACGCTGCTGGTGGTGGACGAGGCCTATGTGGAATACGCCAGCCTCACGCCCGGCTACCCCGACACCCTGGCCCAGCTGCAGGACTGCGGCAAGCCCTGGATCGTGCTGCGCACCTTCTCCAAGGCCTGGGGCCTGGCCGGTCTGCGCGTGGGCTATGGCGTGGCGGGTGATGCCGCCACCATTGCCCTGCTGGACCGGGTGCGCACCCCGTTCAATGTGAACCAGGCCGCCCAGGTGGCGGCCATGGCCGCGCTGAAGGACGAAGCCTATATGCGCCGCAGCGTGCAGGCCACGGTGGTGGAACGCGAGGCCCTGGCCCAGCGCCTGCGCGCTGCAGGGCTGCGCATGGCGCCGTCGGCCACGAATTTCCTGTTTGTGGAAGTGGGGCGCGATGCGGCCGTGGTGGCCGAAGGCCTGCTGGCCAAGGGCGTCATCATCAAGCCGTGGAAGGAGCCGGGCTTCACCCAGTTCCTGCGCGTGTCCGTGGGCCTGCAGGAAGACAACCAGCGCTTTGTGCAGGCGCTGTCGGCCGTGCTGGGACGGGCCATCTAAGCCGCAGGGCACGCACCATGACGGCCTCGCTGTTCGATGACCCGCCCCAGCCCATGGAGCGCATGGCTATCGACGATGGGGCCTGGCTGCTGCGTGGCTGGGCGCTGGAGCGGCAGGCGCAGTGGCTAGGTGCCGTGCAGCAGGTGCTGGCCTTGCAGCCGCTGCGGGCCAGCTGCACGCCCAGCGGCAAGCCGATGTCGGTGGGCATGAGCAACTGCGGCGCCTACGGCTGGGTCACCGACGCGGCGGGCTACCGCTACAGCCCCACCAACCCGGACACTGGCGCGGCCTGGCCGGCGATGCCGGATTTCCTGCACGACCAGGCCGTGGCCGCGGCGGCGGCTGCGGGCTACCCCGGCTATGCGCCGGATGTGTGCCTGGTCAACCAGTACCTGCCAGGGGCCCGCATGGGCCTGCACCGCGATGCGGACGAACAGGACTGGGCTGCGCCCATTGTCTCGGTCTCGCTGGGACTGCCCTGCCGCTTCCAGTGGGGCGGGCTGGAACGCAGCAGCCCGGTGCGGCGTTTCACGCTGCTGCACGGTGATGTGCTGGTCTGGGGCGGTGCCACGCGCATGGCCTACCACGGCGTGCTGCCGTTGCAGGACGGCGTCCACCCGTTGCTGGGGGGGCGGCGCTGGAACCTGACCTTCCGCATGGCGCGCAGCCACTACCGGCCGCAATGACTTCTGGCGGGTGGACGGGCCGGCGGCCCGCGCGGGCCACGATGCACCCGCTGCTGCGCGGGGCGGGCTGCTCTTCCTACAATCGGGGGTTATGAGCCTGCCCACCTACACCCGCGCCCAAGAACTGCCCGCCACCCTGGCCCAACGCCTTGTCATCCTCGACGGGGCCATGGGCACCATGATCCAGCGCTTCAAGCTGGGTGAGGCCCAGTACCGGGGCGAAGGCTACAGCGGCGCCGATGGCGCAGGCGATCGCTTTACCGACTTTCCCCGTGACGTGAAGGGCAACAACGAGCTGCTGTCCATCACCCGCCCGGACGTGATCCGCGACATCCATGAAAAGTACCTGGCGGCCGGAGCGGACCTGATCGAAACCAACACCTTCGGCGCCACAACCGTGGCGCAGGAAGACTACGGCATGGCCGATCTGGCGCGCGAGATGAACCTCAAGAGCGCCCAGCTGGCCCGTGCCGCTTGCGACAAGTACAGCGTCAACGGCCGCATCTGCTATGTGGCCGGCGCTCTGGGCCCCACGCCCAAGACCGCGTCCATCAGCCCCGACGTGAACGACCCGGGGGCCCGCAACGTCACGTTCGAGCAGCTGCGCCAGGCCTATTTCGAGCAGACCGTGGCCCTGATCGAAGGCGGCGCGGACGTGATCCTGGTGGAAACCATTTTCGACACGCTCAACGCCAAGGCCGCGCTGTTCGCGGTCGAAGAAGCCTTCGATGCCACCGGCGAACTGTTGCCCATCATGATCAGCGGCACCGTCACCGATGCCTCGGGCCGCATTCTGAGCGGGCAGACGGTCACCGCCTTCTGGCACAGCGTGCGCCACAGCAACCCGCTGTCGGTGGGCCTGAACTGCGCGCTGGGTGCCACGCTGATGCGCCCCTACATCCAGGAGCTGGCCAAGGCCGCGCCGGACACCTTCATCAGCTGCTACCCCAATGCCGGCCTGCCCAACCCCATGAGCGACACCGGCTTTGACGAAACCCCCGACATCACCGGCCGCCTGGTGCATGAATTTGCGGCCGAGGGCCTGGTGAATATCGTCGGCGGCTGCTGCGGCACCACGCCCGACCATATCGGCGCCATCGCCCGGGCCGTGCAGTCCACCACCACCCGCAAGCTGTTCTATCCCGCCCACGCCTGAGGGCGTGGTGCGCACCCGAAGCCAGGCGGAGTCATGGAGCGTCCTGCAACGGTGCCCTGCACCGCACGCGACCCGCACGGCAGCGCTTTCAGGGTGCCGCCGGGCATGCCCGTAGGGCCCGGCGGGCGCAACTGTTCTACAGTCGGGCCGTGACCACCTCCCTGCCTTCCTCGCTCACCCCGACCGCAGCCCCAGCCGCTGCGGCGCCCACGGCGGCCGCCAGTGCCGCCCATGCGGTGCTGCCGGTCTCGGGCGTGGCCTCTGCCGCCCAGGTGGCGCCCATACTGGCGGCGGCGCAGGCCGCGCTGGCCAAGACCGTCAATCTGTCACCCCAGGCGCAACAGGCGATCAAGGCCGAGGCCTTTGCCCAGCTGGTGTCCCAGCTGGTGCAGCAGATCCAGGGAGGCACGGTACAACTGCCCGCCAACTGGCCGGCAGGTGGGGTCACCCCCCAGTGGCAGGCCTTGCTGGCCGCCCTGGTGCAGCAGGCTTCGGCCGGCCAGCCGCTGCCGCAGCAACTGCTCAGCGTGCAGTCCTGGCCTGCGGCCCTGGCCCAGGCGGTGCTGCAGAGCGGGGCCGGGAGTGCGGGGGGGGCGCCGGTCCCGTCGGCCCCCTCTGCCGCCACCCTGGCGTCCGCCGCAGCTGCGCCGCAGGCGCCCACGGGCGCTGGCGTGGCAGCGGCGTCGGCCGCATCGCCAGGTGCTTCCGCTGCAGCAGGACAGGCAGCCGGTGCCGGCACGCCGGCGGCCACCGTGCGGCCCGCCTTGCCGGCGTTGCAGAACTGGCTGGTGCAGCAGGGCGTGCTGCAGGGGCCGGACGGCGAACGGGCTTTCACCTTGACGCTGCGGGTGCCCGTGGCCTGGGCCCAGGCGCAGAGCGTGCTGGGTCAGGCCCTGGGGGCTCAGCTGGCAGGGGGCGGCCCGGGGCTGTCCGGCAGTGCCCTGGGGGCCTTGCTGCTGCCCTATGGCAGCAGTGTGCAGCAGCTGGCCAATGCCACGTTCGGTCTGGTGCTGGCGCCGCAAGGCCTGCCGGCGGGGCAGACCCAGGCCATGCGCACCAGTGCCGTGCTGCAGCTGGAGTTTCAGCCCATGCCGATGGCGGCCAGCCAGGTCGCACAGCAGGCGGTCACTGCCGGCCTGTTGCCCGCCGGCATGCTGCCGCAGGAGGCTTACCAGGCCCTGTTGGCGCGAGGCGGTGACCCCTGGCTGCACATGGCCCAGCAGCAGGCCAGCGGCCAGCTGCCGCGCGAGCGCCAGCAGCATGGCAGCGATGGCCAGTGCAACCGCGCCGGCTGCCAGTACCAGGGCCGTGCCGAATGCGCCCAGCCGTTCTGCGCCGAGATGAACAGCCTGTGGGCCGCATCGCGCTCCAGCCGCCTCTGATCTTCCCTCAGTTGCTGTCGAGGTCGGTGCGCGTGGGTACGGCCCGAGATGGCTGTGGGTGTTTATGACCCTTTGCAGGGTGTTTTGAACCTTGCAAGGCAGGGTGAAAAACACCGCATGGTTCTGCAAGTGTCTGATTTGATTGCCTGATTCGACTGGCACCGGCTTTGCTCCAAGCATGCCATCCATCGTTACAGGCAAGGCACTATGAACACTTCGTTGAACCACCACCCCGCAGCCGCCGTAGCGGCCCCGGAGGTGCACCATGGGTAGCTACCGCAAACACTGGCTGGCCTTGATCGCGGTGCTGATCGTCACGTTCAGCCTGCTGGGCTATTACGGCCGAGAGGTCTACCGCCAGGCCCCGCCGATTCCGGACCGCGTTGCCACGGCCAGCGGGGAGGTGCTCTTCACGCAGGAAAGCATCCTCGACGGCCAGACGGCCTGGCAGTCGGTCGGGGGCATGCAGCTGGGCTCCATCTGGGGCCACGGCGCCTACCAGGCGCCGGACTGGACGGCCGACTGGCTGCACCGCGAACTGACGGCCTGGCTGGACGTGGCGGCCGAGCGTGAGCAGGGCAAGCCCTTTGCCGAGCTGGATGCCGGCGCAAAGGCCGTGCTGCGCGACCGCCTCAAGACCGAATACCGCACCAACACCTTCGATGCTGCCACAGGCACGGCCACGGTGTCGGCCCTGCGGGCCGAAGCCATCGCCCGCACGGCGCGGTACTACGACCAGCTGTTCAGCGATGCCCCGGCGCTGCAAGAAAGCCGCGAGCATTTCGCCATGAAGGAAAACACCCTGCCCAGCGCGGAACGCCGCGCGCAGATGGCGGGTTTCTTCTTCTGGACGGCCTGGGCTGCGGCCACCGAGCGCCCGGCCGACATGGGCGGCAGCGGTGCCACCTACACCAACAACTGGCCGCACGAGCCGCTGATCGGCAACCAGCCCACGGGGGAGAACCTGGTCTGGTCGGTGATGAGCGTGGTGGTGATGATGGCCGGCGTGGGCTTTCTGGTCTGGGGCTGGTCTTTCCTGCGCAAGCAGGAAGAGGATGATCCCACCCCGCCCGTGCACGACCCCCTCAGCCGGGTGCCCCTGACCCCCTCGCAGCGCGCACTGGGCAAGTACCTGTTCCTGGTGGTGGCCCTGTTCACGACCCAGGTGTTCCTGGGCGGCTTCACGGCCCACTACACCGTGGAAGGCCAGCAGTTCTATGGCGTGGACGTATCGCAGTGGTTTCCGTATGCGCTGGTGCGCACCTGGCACATCCAGAGTGCCTTGTTCTGGATTGCCACCGGCTTCCTGGCGGCCGGCCTGTTTCTGGCGCCGCTGATCCATGGCGGCAAGGACCCCAAGTACCAGAAGCTGGGCGTGGACATTCTGTTCTGGGCGCTGGTGGTGGTGTGCGTCGGGTCGTTCATCGGCAACTACTTCGCCATTGCCCAGGTGCTGCCGCCGGAATGGAATTTCTGGCTGGGCCACCAGGGCTATGAATACGTGGACCTGGGTCGCCTGTGGCAGATCGGCAAGTTCGCCGGCATCGTCTTCTGGCTGGTGCTGATGGCACGCGGCATCTTCCCTGCGCTGCTGGCTCCCAGCGGTCAGGACAAGAACCTGCTGGCGCTGCTGACCTGCTCGGTGGTCTGCATCGGCCTGTTCTACGGCTCCGGCCTGTTCTACGGTGAACGCACCCACCTGTCGGTGATGGAGTACTGGCGCTGGTGGGTGGTGCACCTGTGGGTGGAAGGCTTCTTCGAAGTCTTTGCCACCACGGCACTGGCCTTCATCTTCTCGACCCTGGGTCTGGTGTCCTACCGCATGGCCACGGCAGCCAGCCTGGCTTCGGCCTCGCTGTTCATGCTGGGCGGCGTGCCCGGCACCTTCCACCACCTGTACTTCGCGGGTACCACCACCCCGGTGATGGCCGTGGGTGCATCGTTCAGCGCACTGGAAGTGGTGCCGCTGGTGGTGCTGGGCCATGAGGCCTGGGAACACTGGCGCCTGCAGCACCGCACGCCCTGGATGGCACACCTCAAGTGGCCGCTGATGTGCTTTGTGGCGGTGGCGTTCTGGAACATGCTGGGGGCAGGGGTCTTCGGATTCATGATCAACCCGCCCATCTCGCTGTACTACCTGCAAGGCCTGAACACCACGCCGGTGCATGCCCATGCCGCGCTGTTCGGTGTCTATGGCTTCCTGGCCCTGGGCTTCACGCTGATGGTGCTGCGCTATGTGCGCCCGCAGCTGGTGTTCAGCGAGAGCCTGATGAAAACCGGCTTCTGGTGGCTCAACGCCGGTCTGGCGCTGATGATGTTCACCAGCCTGCTGCCCATCGGCCTGTTCCAGTTCCACGCCAGCGTCACCGAAGGTCTGTGGTACGCCCGCAGCGAAGCCTTCCTGCAGCAGCCCTTCCTGCAGACCCTGCGCTGGGTGCGCACTTTCGGGGATGTGGTCTTCATCGTCGGTGCCCTGTGCGTGAGCTGGCAGGTGGTGCGCGGACTGTTTGGAACCCCGGCGCCTGCGGCCCCGGCCGATGCGGTGCTGGTGAAAGGCATGTGATGCAGATCGACAAGTTCAAACACCAGCATGGCGACATCAAGCGCCGCGTCGCTGAGCTGCGGGATCTGGCCCGCGCCGGAGCGGACACCCACGCCGAGGCGATTGCCCAGGGCATCGTGGCCATGAGCGCGCTGATCAAGCTGCACCTGGCGGTGGAGGACCAGGTGCTGTACCCGGCGCTGCAGGCCGACCGCCAGAGCGATCTGGCCCGGCTGGCGCGGCACTACCAGAGTGACATGGTGCCCATCGCCGCGGCCTACGACGCCTTTGCGCGGCGCTGGAACACCAGCCAGCGCGTGCGTGAGGATGCACAAGGCTTCCGTGACGACGCCAACCTGGTGCTGCGCAAGCTGCACGAGCGCATGCTGCGCGAAGACCGGGAGTTCTACCCGCAGATCGAGGCGCAGGAGCTGGCCGGCGCGCTCTGAAACGGGTTGTGTGAGTGATCCATCGTTGCGGCCCCTCGGGGCCGCTTTTTTGTGGGTGGTCTGCAGCCTGTGGGCCTGTCTGGCCGGCGCATCGGCCTCGACTTCAGCCTCTTACGGCGACGATGGGGGCAGGTGGTAGGCCTGGATGGCATCCATCAGGGCCTGCACATGGGGGGAGGGCATCTGCCCTTCGCGCAGCAGCATGTAGCGCGGGCGCACGGCCCAGCCATCCTGCAGCTGCACGCGGTGCAGCGGGCTCTGGCTGCGGTGGCGCAGCGCCGCGCTTTCCGGCACCACGGCCACGCCCACGCCGGCGGCCACCATGCGGCACATGGCGTCGAAGTTGGACAGCTGGATGCGCAGCCGCAGCGTGTGGCCCAGCTGCTGGCCGATCTGGTCCAGAAACGTCTGCAGCGTGCTGTGGCGGTGCATGCCGACAAAGTGCTCGTGCAGCACCTGGGCAAACGCGATCTGCTGGTGGCTGCGCCACGCGGGCGTGTCGGGGGTGACCAGCACCAGGCGGTCGGTGCTGAAGTGCAGGCTGGTCAGGCCGTGGGTGTCCACCTCGCCGGCGATGATGCCCAGATCGGCCCGGCCTTCGCGGATGTCGTGCGCAATATGGGCATTGGGGCGTTCCTGCAGGTCCACGCTGATGTGCGGGTGCTGCATCAGGTAGGCGGCCAGGATGTCGGGCATGAACTCCGTCACCGCCGTGGTGTTGGCAAAGACGCGCACATGGCCGCGCAGGCCGGCGCCGTATTCCTGCAGATCGGCCTGCAGCTGGCGGGTCTGCTCCAGCATGGCGCGGGCATGGTGCAGGAAGGCCTCGCCCGGCGGCGACAGGCGGACCCCGCGAGCCTCTCGAATCAGCAAAGGCATGCCAGCCTGTTCCTCCAGCGCCTTGATGCGCGCGCTGGTGGCCGCCAGCGAGAGGTGGGATTGCTCTGAGGCGCGCGTCAGGCTTCCTGTCTGTGCTATCAAAAGAAATAGACGCAGGTCCTTGAGTTCCAGTTGCATGGCGGCAGAGGGTTTCTACTTAAAACAGCAAGCCTTCCAAAAAACGGAAGGATGGCTTGCAAACTGTGTGATTGTAGACAGGGCATCGCAGCGCCAAGATGCGCCATCGGCCCGGCTTGTGTGTCTGGGCTTTGGACCGCACGCACCATGAGCGATTTCTCCCCCCTGATCGACGCCGCCGCCCTGGCCCATCTGCAAACCTGGCAAGGCAAGTCCGAGACCACGCCCGACAGCATCACCACGGCGCCGCTGCGTGCGCTGTCTGCCACGCTAGACCGCGACGATGCCCCGCCCGCACCGGGCAGCGTGGTGCCGCCGCTGTGGCACTGGCTGTATTTCCTGCCGCATGCGCGCCAGAGCGAGATCGGCCCGGACGGCCATCCCCGGCGCGGCGGCTTTCTGCCGCCGGTGCCGTTGCCGCGCCGCATGTGGGCGGGCGGCCGCCTGCGCTGGGACGTCGGCAACCCGCTCCGGGTGGGGCAGGAGGTGGAACGCCTCTCCACCATCCAGTCGGTCCGGCACAAGGCCGGCCGTTCGGGCGAGCTGCTGTTTGTCCAGGTCGAGCACCAGTTCCGCAATGCCCAGGGCGTGGCGCTGACGGAGGAGCACGACATCGTCTACCGCCCGCTGGCCCAGCCCGGCGAGGCCGCACCGGCCCCGCAGACGCCGCCGCTGGCCGGTCAGGCCGCATGGTCGCGCACCATCGTGCCCGACGATGTGCTGCTGTTCCGCTATTCGGCGCTGACCTTCAACGGCCACCGCATCCACTACGACCGCCAGTACGTCACCCAGGTGGAAGGCTATCCCGGCCTGATCGTGCACGGCCCGCTGATTGCCACCTTGCTGGTGGACCTGGTGCGCCGCAGCGTGCCTGGTGCGCTGCTGGCCGGTTTTGCCTTCAAGGCCGTGCGCCCCACCTTCGATCTGCATGCCTTCAGCGTGCATGGCAAGCCTTCGGCAGACGGCAAGACCATCGAGCTGTGGGCCCAGGACCACGACGGCTGGCTGACCATGCAGGCCACCGCCACGCTGGCCTGAGCGGCCAGCACATTCCCGACACCGCGGCCGCCTGCGCCGCCGCAGGCCACGCCAGCAGCCGTTCCGGCTGAAAGAGACCACGCCATGATTGAACAGACCCAGAGCAACAACTACCCCGAAATCCGTGATGCCATCCGCGATCTGTGCAAAGGCTTTCCGGACGAGTATTTCCGCAAGGTCGACGAAGAGCGCGCCTACCCCGAAGCCTTTGTCAACGCGCTCACCGAAGCCGGCTGGCTGGCGGCGCTGATCCCGCAGGAATACGGCGGCTCCGGCCTGGGCCTGACCGAGGCCTCGGTCATCATGGAAGAAATCAACCGCTGCGGCGGCAACTCCGGTGCCTGCCACGGCCAGATGTACAACATGGGAACGCTGCTGCGCCATGGCTCCGAGGCGCAGAAGCAGAAGTACCTGCCCAAGATCGCCAGCGGCGCATGGCGTCTGCAGTCCATGGGCGTGACCGAGCCCACCACCGGCACCGACACCACCAAGATCAAGACCAGCGCGGTCAAGCAGGGCGACAAATACGTCATCAACGGCCAGAAGGTGTGGATCAGCCGCATCCAGCACAGCGACTTCATGATTCTGCTGGCACGCACCACGCCGCTGGCCGAGGTGAAGAAGAAGTCCGAAGGCATGTCCATCTTCATGGTGGACCTGCGCGAGGCCGAGAAGAAGGGCATGACCGTGCGCCCCATCCCCAACATGGTCAACCACGAGACCAACGAGCTGTTCTTCGAGAACCTGGAGCTGCCCGAAGACAGCCTGATCGGCGAAGAAGGCAAGGGCTTCAAGTACATCCTGGACGGCCTGAACGCCGAGCGCACGCTGATCGCCGCCGAGTGCATCGGCGACGGCTACTGGTTCATGGACCGTGTGACCCAGTACGTGAAGGACCGCACCGTGTTCGGCCGCCCCATCGGCCAGAACCAGGGCGTGCAGTTCCCGATTGCCGAGACCTTCATCGAGCTGGAAGCCGCCAACCTGATGCGCTGGAAAGCCTGCGAGCTGTTCGACCGGCACGAAGCCATGGGCGCCCAGGCCAACATGGCCAAGTACCTGGCGGCCAAGGCCAGCTGGGAAGCGGCAAATGCCTGCCTGCAGTTCCACGGTGGCTTCGGCTTTGCCTGCGAATACGACGTGGAACGCAAGTTCCGCGAGACGCGGCTCTACCAGGTGGCGCCCATCTCCACCAACCTGATCTATTCCTACGTGGCCGAGCACCTGTTGGGCTTGCCCCGTTCCTTCTGAGCACCGGGGGACATCCGACATGGCAATCTCTGAACGCCCCCGTCCGCTGGACGGCATCACCGTCGTCTCGCTGGAACATGCGGTGGCCGCACCGTTCTGCACGCGCCAGCTGGCCGATCTGGGTGCGCGCGTCATCAAGGTGGAACGCCCCGGCAGCGGCGACTTTGCGCGCGGCTATGACCAGCGAGTGCAGGGGCAGTCTTCGCACTTCACCTGGATCAACCGCAGCAAGCAAAGCCTGGCCCTGGATGTGAAGCAGCCCCAGGCCAAGCAGGCCTTGCTGGCGCTGCTGGCCAGCGCCGATGTGCTGGTGCAGAACCTGGCGCCCGGCGCGGCAGCGCGCATGGGCCTGTCGTACGAGGCACTGAAGGCGCACAACCCGCGGCTGATCGTCTGCGACATCAGCGGCTACGGCAGCGACGGCCCCTACCGCGACAAAAAAGCCTACGACCTGCTGATCCAGAGCGAGGCCGGCTTCCTGTCCGTCACCGGCACGCCGGAGACCCCCAGCAAATCCGGCATTTCGGTGGCCGACATTGCGGCGGGCATGTACGCCTACACCAACATCCTGTCGGCCCTGCTGCTGCGCGGCAAGACGGGTGAGGGCAGCCACATCGATGTGTCCATGCTCGAAGCCATGGGCGAATGGATGGGCTACCCGCTGTACTACGCCTACGACGGTGCCACGCCGCCGCCGCGCACCGGCGCATCGCACGCCAGCATCTACCCCTACGGCCCGTTCCAGGCCGGGGATGGCGGCACCGTGATGCTGGGCCTGCAGAACGAGCGCGAATGGAAAGCCTTCTGCGACGCGGTGCTGCTGCGCCCCGAAGTGGCCACCGATGCGCGCTTCAACAGCAATGCCAACCGCAACGCCCACCGCGCGGCGCTGCAGGAGCTGATCCTGCAGGAGTTCCATGCGCTCACCGCTGCCCAGCTGGTGGAGCGGCTGGAGACGGCGGGGATTGCCAACGCCCGCGTCAACGACATGGCCGGCCTGTGGGCCCACCCGCAGTTGGCGGCACGCCAGCGCTGGCGCACCGTGGAAACGCCCGCAGGCGAGGTGCCGGCGCTGCTGCCGCCGGGCGTGAACAGTGCCTTCGACTACCGCATGGACCCGATTCCCGCCGTGGGCCAGCACAACGCCGCCATCCTGGCAGAGCTGGGCTGGAGCGCGGAGCAGGTGGCTGCGCTGCAGCAGGCGCAGACGGCGGCCTGAACACGACCCCACCACGCACATCGCACGGGCATGCCAAGCGCCCAAGCGCCCAAGAGCCCAAGAGCCCAGGAGACCGGAATGAAAGCAGAAAACCACGTCGCCATCCACCCGCTGGCCCAGTTCGCCGCCACCTTGCAATGGAGCCAGGTGCCCGCTGCCGTGCAGCGCAAGGCCGAAGACCTGTGGGTGGACTGGTTCGGCTCCGTGCTGGCCGGGCAGAACGCCCGCCCGGTGCACAGCATCGCGCGCTTCGCGCTGTCGCAAGGCCCGGCGCAGGGGCCGTGCGAAGTGATCGGCCAGAGCGCCACCACCTCGCCCATGATGGCGGCGCTGGCCAATGCCGCGGCCGCGCATGTGGCCGAACAGGATGATGTGCACAACGGCTCGGTGTTCCATCCGGCGGCCGTGGTGTTCCCCCCGGCCGTGGCGGTGGCGCAGAGCCTGGGTGCCAGCGGCGCACAGCTGATGGCCGCCTGCGTGGCCGGCTATGAAGTGGGCATCCGCGTGGGCGAGTTCCTGGGCCGCAGCCACTACAAGATCTTCCACACCACGGGCACGGCCGGCACGCTGGCGGCCGCTGCCGCAGTGGGCAATCTGCTGGGACTGACGCCGGCACAGATGCAGCATGCCCTGGGTTCGGCCGGCACGCAGGCGGCCGGTCTGTGGGAGTTTCTGCGCACGGCGGCCGACAGCAAGCAGCTGCACACCGCGCACGCGGCATCGGCCGGGCTGATGGCAGCCTATCTGGCGCAGGACGGCTTCACCGGTGCACAGGACATCTTCACCGGCCCGCAGGGGCTGGCTGCGGGCATGAGCACCGATGCCGATCCCGCCCGCCTCACCGATGGCCTGGGCACACGCTGGGCCACGGCGGAGACCAGTTTCAAATGGCATGCCTCCTGCCGCCACACGCATCCGGCGGCCGATGCCTTGCTGCAGGTCATGCAACGTGACGGTGTGCAGATAAGCGACATCGCGCAGGTCGTCTGCCATGTGCACCAGGGGGCCATCGATGTGCTGGGTCCGGTCACGTCGCCCGCCACGGTGCACCAGAGCAAGTTCTCCATGGGCACGGTGCTGGCCCTGGCCGCGCGTTTTGGTCATGCGGGTTTGACCGAATTCGACGAACAGTATCTGGCCGCTGACACTGTGGCCCTGCGCAACAAAGTCACGATGGCACTCGACCCCGAAGTCGATGCCGCTTACCCACAACGCTGGATCGGCAAAGTGACGGTGCAGACCACCGATGGACGCACGCTGCACGGCCGTGTCGATGAGCCCAAGGGCGACCCGGGCAACACGCTGAGCCGCCAGGAAATCACTGACAAGGCCTTGCGCCTGGCCGCCTATGGCAGCCAGGTGCCTGCTGCGCAGGTGCAGCAGACGGTGGAGCAGCTGTGGCAGGTTGCGCAGTGGCCCCGCGTGGCGCGGCTGCTGGCCTGATCCGGCACCCAATCTGGCATGTCTGCGGCGGGGGCTGCGGACATGCTTTCCCCCGAGGGCAATGGCACCACAGAAATGCCTGCCCTGTGACCCTAAGGAGACACTCCATGACCCGTTCTTCCACTTCCCGCCGTTGGGCCCTGCGTGCCTGCGCTGCAGGCGCTGTGCTGGCCCTGGGTGCCGGCAGCGCCATGGCCAACAACTGGCCCGACAAGCCCATCACACTGGTGGTGCCCTACACTGCCGGCGGCCCCACCGATGTGGTGGCCCGCCTGATTGCCGTGCCCATGGGCCAGAGCCTGGGCCAGACCGTGCTGGTGGAAAACACGGTGGGCGCGGGCGGCACCATTGCCCCGGCCCGCGTGGCCAAGTCCAAGAACGACGGCTACACCATCCTGATCCACCACATGGGCATGGCCACCGCACCGGCGCTGTACAAAAAGCTGCCCTACGACCCGCTGAAGGATTTCGAATACATCGGCCAGGTGCTGGATGTGCCCATGACGCTGCTGTCGCGCAAGGACTTCCCGGCCAACAACTTCAAGGAGCTGCAGGACTACGTCAAGAAGAACCAGGACAAGGTCTCGCTGGCCAATGCCGGCATCGGCGCCGTGTCGCAGTTGTGCGGCATGCTGTTCATGCACCAGATGGGTGTGAAGCTGACCACCGTGCCCTACAAGGGCGCCGGCCCGGCCATGAACGACCTGATGGGCGGCCAGGTGGACCTGCTGTGCGACCAGACCACGCAGACCGTGCCGGTGATCAAGGACGGCAAGCGCGCCAAGGTGTTCGGCGTGACCACGTCCGAGCGCCTGTCTTCGCTGCCCGAGATCCCGACCTTGAACGAACAGGGCCTGAAAGGCTTTGACGTGAAGGTCTGGCACGGCATGTACGCGCCCAAGGGCACGCCGAAGGAAGCGGTCGACAAGATCAACAAGGCGCTGAACGTGGCCCTGAAGGACGACAACGTGAAGAAGCGCATTGCCGAACTCAGCTCCGACCTGGTGTCGCCCGAAAAAGCCACCCCCGAAGGCCTGCGCAAGCACCTGGAAGCCGAAGTCGCCCGCTGGGACAAGGTGATCAAGGCTGCTGGCGTCACCGCCGAATAATCCCCGCTGTTGCACGGCTGCCGCCGGTGGCCGTGCAGATGAAACCAAGCACTGTATGACTGCATTGATCGACCGCCTGGACCACCTGGTCCTGACCACCGCGCACGAAACCGCCTGCGTGCACTTTTACTGCACCGTGCTGGGCATGGAACTGCAGACGTTTGGCGAAGGCCGCAAGGCCTTTGTCTGGAACGGGCAGAAGATCAATCTGCACCTCCAGGGTAGGGAGTTCGAACCCAAGGCACAGCACCCCACACCGGGGTCGCTGGACCTGTGCTTCATCGCGGTCGTGCCGCTGGAACAGGTCCAGCAGCAACTGGCCGCACACGGCATTGCCGTGGAATGCGGCCCGGTGCAACGCACCGGCGCACGCGGCCCCATACGCTCGGTGTATGTGCGCGACCCCGATCTGAACCTGATCGAAATTTCCGAATACCTCTGACCGTTTCCGGTCCGCTGGAGACCCCTGCCATGTCCGCATTGGTGCAGCACGCCTGCTCGTTTCTGTTCGTCCCTGCCAACCGCCCCGAGCGCCTGCTCAAGGCCCTGGCCAGCGGGGCCGACATGGTGATTGCCGACTGGGAGGATGCGGTAGCCCCGGCCGACAAGGATGGTGCCCGCGCTGCCCTGCTGGCCGCGTGCGCCGACCTTGCCCCGGCGCAGCGGGCCCGCCTGCTGGTGCGCATCAATGCCGCAGGCACAGCCTGGCACGCACCGGATCTGCGTGCGCTGGCGCAGCTGGTCGGGCAGGGCGTGGCCGGTGCCGTGGTGCCCAAGGCCGAGTCGGCCGGCACGCTGCAGGGCGTGGCCGCAGTGGCGGGCAGCGCCTGTGCGCTGGTGCCACTGATCGAGTCGGTGGCCGGGCTGGATGCTGCGGATGCCCTGGCCCGCGCGCCGCAGGTGGCCCGGCTGGCGTTCGGGCACCTGGATTTTCAGGTGGATGCCGGCATGCAGTGCGCGCCGGACGAAGCCGAGCTGCTGCCGGTGCGCATGGCCCTGGTGCTGGCCTCGCGCCGGGGCACACTGGCGCAGCCCATCGACGGGGTGACCGTGGACACGCGCGATGCGACCACCACCACCGCCGACACCTGGCGCGCCCAGCGCATGGGCTTTGGTGGCAAGCTGTGCATCCACCCGGCGCAGGTGGCCTCGGTGCATGCGGTGTTTGCACCCACGCCCGAAGCCGTGCAGCGTGCCCGGCAGGTGGTGCAGGCCATGGAGGCGGCGCAGGGCGGGGTGTGCGTGCTGGACGGCCGTATGGTCGATGCCCCGGTGCTCCACCTGGCGCGCCAGGCCCTGCAGCGCCATGCCTGGGCACTGCAACGCAGCCCCCACTGAAGCTCGGTGCAGGTGGCCTGTGGCCATGAAAAAAAGGGCCGCTGACGCGGCCCCTGCAGACTGGACGCTGTCCAGGCTTTATGGGTACAGACCGCGCATTTCGCGGGCGTGCAGGATGCGCTTGCAGGCCACGATGAAGGTGGCGGTGCGCAGCGACACCTTGTTCTCCTGCGCCACCTGCCAGATGCCGGCAAAGGCCTCCTGCATGATGCGTACCAGACGGGCGTTGATTTCGTCCTCGGTCCAGAAGAAGCTGGAGAAATCCTGCACCCATTCGAAGTACGACACCGTCACGCCGCCGGCGTTGGCGATCACGTCGGGCAGCACCAGCACGCCCTTGTCGTTCAGGATGTCATCGGCTTCCGGGGTGGTGGGGCCGTTGGCGCCTTCGATCACCATCTTGGCCTTGATCTTTCCGGCATTCTTGGCCGTGATCTGGCCTTCCAGCGCAGCGGGAATCAGGATGTCGCAGTCCACACCCCAGAACTCCTCGTTCTTGAGCTTGTCGCCGCCCTTGAAGCCGCCGACACCGCCGGTATTGCCCACATGCTCCAGCAGCGCGGGCACGTCAAAGCCCTTGGCGTTGTAGATGCTGCCGGTGTGGTCCTGCACCGCCACCACGATGGCGCCGGCATCGGCAAACAGCTTGCCGGCCGTGCCGCCCACATTGCCGAAGCCCTGCACCGCCACGCGGGCGCCGGAGATGGCCAGGCCGGTCAGCTTGGCAGCTTCCACGCCCACGGTGAATACACCGCGGCCCGTGGCTTCCACACGGCCCAGCGACCCGCCCAGGTCCACCGGCTTGCCGGTGACCACGCCGGTAGACGTGGCGCCGGTGTTCATGGAGTACGTGTCCATCATCCAGGCCATGATCTGGCCATTGGTGTTCACGTCCGGCGCTGGGATGTCCTTGGAGGGGCCGATCATCATGCCGATTTCGCTGGTGTAGCGGCGTGTCAGGCGCTCCAGCTCACCGCGGGTCAGCGTCTTGGGATCGACACGGATGCCGCCCTTGGCGCCGCCGTAGGGCACGTTCACCGCAGCGTTCTTCACCGACATCCAGGCGGACAGCGCCATCACTTCGGACAGCGTCACATCCTGGTGAAAACGCACGCCACCCTTGCCGGGGCCCCGGCTCAGGTTGTGCTGTACCCGGTAGCCCTCGAAGTGGGCGATGGTGCCGTTGTCCAGTTCGATCGGCACATCTACGATCAGGATGCGCTTGGGGCGCTTGAGCGTTTCCACCCAGCGCGCCAACGAGCCCAGATAGGGCGTGACCCGGTCGACCTGCTGCAGGTAGTTGCCCCAGGGGCCGAGGTCGTGGGCGTTGAGGTAGGAGGGCAGCGCATGTGCCGGTTTGGATGCGGAGGTACTGGAGGCTTGCATGGTAGGGCCTGGGTGGAGATGGAATGAATGCCTCCCGCTGTGCGAGTGGGCGGCATCCGCCTGCTTTTTTCCAGAGTAGGCACAGCGGCGGATGCTGTCCAAGGCCAGTTGGTAGCGGCCTCATGCATTTTGCGCATGATCTTGCATCGGTGTCCAATTTTCAGACAAAGTGATTGCAAAAGATGCCTTCTGTCGCCGTTTTTTCCGTTCAAGGACGGCGCGCCAGCGCGGAAAACCCTTGCCGGGGTGCATGCCCTGGCAGCGCCTAGGGTCACAGGGCGGCGGCGCAAAGCCTGCGGGTCGCGCAAACGGACGCGGAATTTGCCATCATCGGCACCATGCCTGAAAAGAACGATTGCCAGGACGGCTGGTGCGCCAGCGGCCCTGCCCCCTTTGCCAACACTCCCCCCATCGGCCTGGCGCCCGCGCTGCAGGAACAGCACGACGTGCTGCCGGACTGGAGCCAGCAGGCACCCGACCTGCACGAAGACGCCTACGCCATGGCCGATGCGCTGTGGTGGTCGCGCAAGCTGGGCGCGTCCCAGGCCCTGGGGGCCGATGTCGCACCGCTGCTGCGCGGACCGGACGATGCCCGCGCCGTGCAGCGCGCACTGGCGCAGACCTATGGCTGGTGGCCCGCCGACCGTGCGCCGCGCTACTGGAAGAGCGGCGGCCCTGGCCGCGCGCAGCCACTGGTGCATGCCCCCCTGCCGGAGCCGGGGGTGCTCAGCGGTCTGGCCGAAGCACCACCGCCCGGCCCGGTGTTCCAGCTGCGCGGTGCCGAAGCGGAAATTGCGCTGCGCATTGGCAGCGCGATCTCGGCCGAACAGGCCGCTGCGCTGGACCACGCCGCTGCGCTGACGCTGGTGGATGCCTGGTGCGTGGCACTGGAGTGGGTGGACGTGCGCTGGCGCGATGGCCTGAAGGCTCCCGCGCTGGCCCAGCTGGCCGACGGCCAGTGCCACGGCGGCCTGCTGCTGGGCGACTGGCAGGGCATGGACGCGCTGCAGGGCCGGGACTGGAGCACGCAGACCTGCGCCGTCACGCTCAACGGCGGAGCGCCGCAGGTCTTTACCGGCACGCACAGCCTGGGTGATCCGGCCTGGCTGCTGCGCGACTGGCTGCTGCATGTGGCGCAGACCTATGGCAGCGTGCCGGCCGGGACGGTGGTGACCACGGGCACCTGGTGCGGCTGCATGCAGCTGCAGGCGGGCGACCGCTTTCACGCTGAATTTGCAGGCCTGGGCGCACTGGCCTGGCAATTCTGACCCGGGCCTCGCTCCCAAGGGTCCCGGGGCACAGACCGCCCGTGTGCCGGGAGTGGCTTGGGGGGGGGCGGCGCTGGTGCCCTGCCGCTGTGCAGGCGACGTGGCATCGCTGGTGTCACAGTGTGATGCGGGCCTTGCGGATGATGTCCGCGTTGGCGCGGCTTTCCTGCAGCAGCAGGCTGCCAAACTCCGAAGGTGTCATCTGCAGACCCACGTTGTCGGTGCTGCGCAGCGCTTCCTGGATGGCGGGCGTGGCCAGCTGGGCCTGGACCACGCTGCTCAGGCGCTGCACCACGTCGCTGGGCGTGCGTGCCGGTGCCACAAAGCCGAACAGCGAGGTGATGTTTGCCGCCGCCACCCCTTTTTCCGCCAGCGTGGCCACCTGGGGCTGGTTGGGCGCCCGCTGCGGGCCGGTCGTGGCCAGCACGCGCAGCTTGCCCTGGGTGATCAGGCCGTTGATGGTGCCGTAGGGGTTGCCGGTCATGATCTCGAAATGCCCGCCCACGGCGTCGTTCACCGTCTGGCCCACGCCCTTGTAGGGCACATGCACAAACTGCGCACCGGTCAGGTGCTGGATCTGCTCCAGCATGATGTGCCCCACCGAGCCCACGCCGGAGGTGGCGAAGCGGATGGTGCCGGGCTGGGCCTTGGCCTGGGCAATCAGGTCTTCCCAGCTCTTGCCCTGGAAAGCCGGCGTGGCCAGCACATAGACGGGTGAATACATCATCGGCGCCACGGCCACCACATCCTTGGCGGGGTCGTAGGGCAGCTTCATCAGGTGCGGTGACAGCGTCAGCGGGCTGATGGCAGTCAGGGCCAGCGTGTAGCCATCGGGCGTGGCCTTCAGCACCTCGGCCATGCCCACGGTGCCGCCGGCACCGCCTTTGTTTTCCACCACCATGGGCTGGCCCAGGGCCTGGGCCATCTGGTCGATCAGCCTGCGGCCCACGCTGTCGGTGACGCCACCGGCGGCATAGGGAATCACCACCCGGATGGGCCGGGCGGGCCATGGGCTCTGGGCCCAGGCGGGCAGGGTGGCCGCGGTGCAGAAAGCGGTGCTGCGGGACAGAAAATGGCGGCGGTCGATCATCGGGATGGTTCCTCTACGGGATTGGGGTGGCAAGGCATCCATGCTCGGCGCAGCGGCGCCGGGCGTCCATAGACGCTGTCCCTAGGCCCTGGGGCCGCGCACTCAGACGACGGTGATTTTTTCCAGCGCCGGGTCCCCGGGTGGGTAGCGCAGATCCAGGTTGTGCAGCAGCTCACGCAGCAGCGTGGCCACCATCAGGTTGCGGTGGGTCTTGGAGTCGGCCGGCACGATGGTCCATGGTGCCCAGGGGGTGTGGGTGGCGGCCAGCAGATGGGCATAGGCCTGCTGGTAGTCGGACCACTGGGCGCGCACCTGCAGGTCGTTCTGGTCGAACTTCCAGTGCTTGGCCGGGTCGTCCAGGCGCTCCTGCAGGCGCTGGCGCTGCTCGTCCTGGCTGATGTGCAGCATGAACTTGACGACGAGGGTGCCGGTCTCGCTGAGCATGCGCTCGAAGTCGTTGATCTGCGCATAGCGCTGCTGTTGCTGCTCGGGCGTGAGCCAGCCGTTGACCACAGGCACCAGCACGTCTTCGTACTGGCTGCGGTTGAAGACCACCACCTCGCCCGCGCCCGGTACCTGCTGGTGGATGCGCCACAGATAGTCGTGGGCTTTCTCGGTCTCGGTGGGCGCTTTCCAGCCCACGGTGCGCACGCCCAGCGGCGACATCTGGCCGAACACGCTGCGCAAGGTGCCGTCCTTGCCTGCCGCATCCATGCCCTGCAGGATCACCAGCAGCTTGTGGCGCCGGTCGGCATAGAAGATGTTCTGCAGCCCGTCCAGTTCCTGGGCCAGCTCCAGCACCCGGGCCTTGTCCTGCGCCTTGCCTTTGCCGGTGGCGAACGGTTTTCCGGCCGGATCGAAGTGGGACAGGTCTACGATGCGCCCGGTGCTGCCGGCCTGCGGGGTGCCCGGCTGGCAGCTTTGCCAGCGCTTGCGCAGCGCCGCATCGCGGCTGGTGAACGGGGAGGCGGGTGTGGAAGGGGGCGCGGCTTTCTTGGTGGCCATGGCAGGCGGCTCCTGGTGCAGAGGGAAATGCTGGCAAAACCGTAGCTGCTTGTGCCATCCACAAGCACTGCTGCAACTGTTGTGCCATAAATCCGCGGGCTGCGCCAGCAGGCATCTGCAGTGCTCAGTGTCCGGTGCTCAGTGCGCGGGGCGTTCGCGCAGCATGTGCACAAAGCGCTGCGCGGCCAGGCCCAGGGGCCGCTCCTTGGACCAGACCCAGTCCACGAACAAGGTGGTGCCGTTGCTCAGGTTCTGCACGGGAATCTCCAGCAGCGTGCCGGCGGCAATGTGGGCTTCCACCAAGCCCTTGGGCAGCCAGCCCCAGGCCAGGCCGGTGCTGATCAGCGACAGCGCCGCCTGGTGGCTGTCGGTGCGCCACTGCTGGTGGGCAAACACAAAGCGCGGATCGGTCTGCTGCGGGTCGCGGCTGGCCACCAGTACCTGGCGCGTGGCGGCCAGCTGGTCCACGTTCAGCTGGGGGGCGGGGCCGCCGGGTGCCCGGACGTCCAGCGTGGCGCGCCAGGGGGCGAACTGCGGGGCCATCACGGCCACCAGGGTTTCCTGGCCCATTTCCTGGAAGTCCTCGCGCCCGTCGATGGCCGGGCGCTCGAACACCAGGGCCAGCTGGGCACGGCCGGCGTGCAGCAGCTCCAGCGCATCGTCCTGCGGTGCGGCCAGGACCTCCACCGTCAGCGCGGGGAATTCCTGCACCAGCGGCACCAGACCATCGGCCCAGGCGGTGGACAGCAGCTCGGGCGCAATGGCAAAGGTCAGCCGCTCTTCCAGCCCCTGGTGCAGTGCCTGGGCCTGCTGGTTGAGCTGCTGCAGCTGGGCGGCCAGCAGGCGTGCCTGCGGCTCCAGCGCACGGGCTGCGGCGGTGGGCCGGGGTTCGCGCCCGCTGCGGTCGAACAGCTGCAGGTCCAGCTCGGCCTCCAGCTGGGCGACGGCCATGCTGACGGCCGACGGCACGCGCCCCAGCCGGCGCGCGGCGGCGGAAAACGAACCGCTGTCCAGCACGGCCAGAAACAGCGGTACCTGTTCGGGAGGAAAAGCCATGGCGGACAATCTATCAGTAAAACTGAAAGAAGCTGACTTTCTTCTTCAATTTTCAGAACATACACTTCAGTCCATGTCGAAATCCGCCTCTGCGATGGCACCCGCAAGTTCTCTCTCTGCCTCCCCTTCTGCTTCCCTCGCCACCCCGCCCCGTGCCTCCGGCCTGCAAGGAGCCAAGCGCCGCGTGGTGTTTGTCGGCCTGTATGAGCTGATCGCCATCATCGTCTCCAGCCTGTTGTTCATGGCCACGGGCCAGGATTCGGGCGCCTCCGGGGTGATGGCCGTGGTGGCTTCCTCCATCGCCATCTTGTGGAACCTCACGTTCAACTGGCTGTTCGAGCGCTGGGAGTTGCGCCAGAGCCGCAAGGGCCGTTCCCTGCTGCGCCGCATCGTGCATGCCGTGGGCTTTGAAGGCGGTATCGCCGCCATGCTGATCCCGCTGATGGCCTGGTGGTTCGAGATCACGCTGTGGCAGGCCGTGGTGATGGAAGCCGGTCTGCTGGTGTTCTTCATGGTCTACACCTTTGTCTTCAACTGGTGCTTTGACCGCATTTTTGGCCTGCCGGCCTCCGCCCAGGCACAGCCGGTCGCTGCCAGCTGACCGTTGCACCTGCAGGGCTGCCGGATCCGGTGTAGCCGGCGCGGCAAGCCCCTCGCAAAATTTTTGAAAAGCCCGCTGCATCGCAGCGGGCTTTTTTGCGGCATGCGGTGCATGTGCGCCCCCTATCCCAGCATTGCGCGGCACGGCGCACAATGCCAGGCAGGTGCGGCGTCCCCGTCCGGGGATGCCGCCTGTGCCAGGAGTCTGCCGTGCAGCCATCGCCTTCTTCGTCGCCCTCGTCTTCCGCAACAGCCCATGCCACTGCCAGCCCGCCGCATACGGTGCAGGACCGCAGCCATGGTGCAGCCTTGTCCAGCCGGCTGAACTGGCTGCGCGCGGCCGTGCTGGGCGCCAATGACGGCGTGCTGTCGACCGCCGGCCTGGTGCTGGGCGTGGCCGGGGCCGATGCCAGCTTCTCCGCCCTGCTGGCGGCCGGCGTGGCCGGGCTGGTGGCGGGCGCACTGTCGATGGCGGCGGGCGAATACGTCTCCGTCAGCACCCAGCGTGATACCGAAAAAGCGGCCGTCCACCAGGAAAAAGCCGAGCTGGCGGCCCTGCCCGAGGACGAGCTGCGCGAGCTGACCGCCATGCTGCAGCGCAAGGGCCTGCAGCCCGCCACCGCCCACCAGGCCGCGCTGGAGCTGACGCAGCACGATGCCCTGGCCGCCCATGCGGAGCTGGAGCTGGGCATACAGCCCGGCCAGTACACCAACCCCTGGCATGCGGCATGGGCCTCGGCGGTGTCGTTTGCCGTGGGCGCGCTGGTGCCGCTGCTGACCGTGCTGCTGTCCCCCGCAGAGCGGGCCGTGCCCTCGACGGCTGTGGCCGTGCTGCTGGCGCTGGTGGCCACCGGCGTGGCATCGGCGCACCTGGGTGGGGCACCGCGCATGCGGGCTGCCCTGCGCAATGTGGCGGGGGGACTGCTGGCCATGGGGGTGACCTATGCGATCGGCCGTGTGGTGGGGGCCCAGCTATAGCCCCGCAGGCACGGCGGCGCTGCACGCCGTAAAATCACAGGCTTCGCCCCAAGGAGCGCTGCAGCGGCCCGGTTGATGCCAACCCGCCCGTCAGGCTTGGGGTCCGGCAGGCTGCGGCCCTGTCGCATGCAACGGCGCTCACCTGTTATGTATCCCCAATTGTTTTCACACAGGTGAGTGCGATGTCTGCTGCTGTCCCCGTCTCTATTCCTCCCATGCGCCTGTCGGGCCTGGAGCCCGTGTTCATTGGCGAGGACACGCTGTTCGTTAACGTGGGCGAGCGCACCAACGTCACCGGCTCCAAGGCGTTTGCGCGCCTGATCCTGAACGAGCAGTACGAAGAAGCCCTGGCCGTGGCCCGCCAGCAGGTGGAAAACGGCGCGCAGGTGATTGACGTGAACATGGACGAGGCCATGCTGGACAGCAAGGCGGCCATGGTGCGTTTCCTGAACCTGATCGCCTCCGAGCCCGACATCGCCAAAGTGCCGGTGATGGTGGACAGCTCCAAGTGGGACGTGATCGAGGCCGGCCTGCGCTGCCTGCAGGGCAAGGGCATCGTCAACTCCATTTCCATGAAGGAAGGCGTCGAGGAGTTCAAGAAGCACGCCAAGCTTGTCAAGCGCTATGGCGCGGCTGCCGTGGTCATGGCCTTTGACGAAAAAGGCCAGGCCGACACCTACGAACGCAAGATCGAAATCTGCGAGCGCGCCTACCGCCTGCTGGTCGATGAGGTCGGCTTCGCACCCGAGGACATCATCTTCGATCCGAACATCTTTGCCGTGGCCACCGGCATCGAAGAGCACAACAACTACGGCGTCGACTTCATCGAAGCCACGCGCTGGATCAAGCAGAACCTGCCCGGTGCCAAGGTGTCCGGCGGCGTGTCCAACGTGTCGTTCTCGTTCCGCGGCAACGACCCTGTGCGCGAAGCCATCCACACCGTGTTCCTGTACCACGCGATTGCGGCCGGCATGGACATGGGCATCGTCAACGCCGGGATGGTCGGCGTGTACGACGACCTGGAGCCCCAGCTGCGCGAACGTGTGGAAGATGTGGTGCTGAACCGCCGCCCCGATGCGGCCGAGCGCCTGCTGGAGATTGCCGACCAGGCCAAGGGCAACGCCAAGGACGACAGCAAGAAGCTGGAATGGCGTGGCACGGCCGAGCACCCTCGGACTGTCGGCGAGCGCCTGTCGCACGCTCTGGTGCACGGCATCACCGACTTCATCACCGAAGACACGGAAGAGGCCTACCAGGCGATCGTGGTGCAGGGCGGCGGTCGCCCGCTGCACGTGATCGAAGGGCCGTTGATGGACGGCATGAACGTCGTGGGCGACCTGTTCGGCGCGGGCAAGATGTTCCTGCCCCAGGTCGTCAAATCTGCCCGCGTGATGAAGCAGGCCGTGGCGCATCTGGTGCCCTACATTGAAGAGGAAAAGCGCCAGCAGGAAGCCGCCGGCCTGGATGTTTCGAGCAAGGGCAAGATCGTCATCGCCACCGTCAAGGGCGATGTGCACGACATCGGCAAGAACATCGTCACCGTGGTGCTCCAGTGCAACAACTTCGAAGTCATCAACATGGGCGTGATGGTGCCCTGCCATGAGATCCTGGCCCGTGCCAAGGCCGAAGGTGCGGACATCATCGGTCTGTCCGGCCTGATCACCCCCAGCCTGGAAGAGATGCAGTACGTCGCGGGCGAAATGCACAAGGACGACTACTTCCGCATCAAGAAGATTCCGCTGCTGATCGGCGGCGCCACCTGCTCGCGCGTGCACACGGCCGTGAAGATTGCGCCCAACTACGAAGGCCCGGTGGTCTATGTGCCCGATGCCTCGCGCTCGGTCAGCGTGGCGCAGAGCCTGCTGGGCGAGGGCAAGGACGCCTATGTCAACGAGGTGATGGCCGACTACGACAAGGCCCGCAGCCAGCACGCCAACAAGAAGAAGACCCCGCTGTGGACGCTGGAGCAGGCCCGCGCCAATGCCACGCCGGTGGACTTTGCCCACCATGCCCCCGTGGTGCCCCGTGCGCTGGGGCGCAAGGTGTTCCAGAACTTCGATCTGGCCGAAATTGCCCGCTACATCGACTGGGGCCCGTTCTTCCAGACCTGGGACCTGGCCGGTCCCTATCCCGCCATCCTCCAGGATGAGGTTGTGGGCGAGCAGGCCCGTCAGGTGCTCGCCGATGCGCAGGCCATGCTCAAGAAGATCATCGAAGGCCGCTGGCTGCAGGCCAACGGCGTGATGGGCCTGTTCCCTGCCAACCGGGTGGGCGACGACGTCGTGTTCTACACCGATGAATCGCGCACCCAGGTGCTGAGCACCTGGTACGGCATGCGCCAGCAGACCGAAAAGCAGATCGTGGACGGCGTGATGCGTCCCAGCCGCTGCCTGGCCGACTTTGTGGCCACCAGGGACAGCGGCATTGCCGACTACGCCGGCATGTTCGCCGTCACCGCAGGCATCGGTGCCGAGAAGAAGGACCGGGAATTCGAGGCTGCGCTGGACGACTACAGCGGCATCATGTTCAAGGCCCTGGCCGACCGCCTGGCCGAAGCCTTTGCCGAATGCCTGCACGAACGCGTGCGCAAGGACCTGTGGGGCTATGCCGAAGACGAACAGCTGAGCAACGAGCAGCTGATCAAGGAACAGTACAAAGGCATCCGCCCCGCGCCCGGCTACCCCGCCTGCCCCGACCACACGGCCAAGACCGACCTGTTCAAGGTGCTGAACGCCCGGGAGATCGGCATGCACCTGACCGAAAGCCTGGCCATGTTCCCGGCCTCCAGCGTCAGCGGTTTCTACCTGGGCCACACCGATGCCACCTACTTCAACGTGGGCCAGATCGGTGAGGACCAGCTGGAAGACATGGCCCAGCGCCGCGGCATCGACCTGGAAGTGATGCGCCGGGCACTGGCACCGAATCTGGGCTGATTCTTCACGCGCCCCCAAGCAAAAAGCCAAGG
>NZ_DLMU01000015.1:0-112192 GCF_002479375.1 Comamonas sp. UBA7528 | reverse complement strand
CCTTGGCTTTTTGCTTGGGGGCTGCGGCCTTGCGGCCGCTGCCGTTCAGGCCTTTTTGACCATGTGCTGCGGGCGCTTCTTGGCCTTGGCGTGCTTGGTGGCTTTGGCCTTGTGGGGCGTGGCGTGCGCCGACGTCTTCTTGGCGGCGGAGACCTGGGTGTGCTGGCTGGCCGTCAGCGGGCTGCTGTAGGCGGCAGGGGCCAGAAAGGCGGCGGCAAGGCCGAGGGCGAGCAAGGTGCTTTTCATCTGTTATCTCCAGTTTATTGAAAAGGCGGACAAGGGTTCCGCGCCCATTCTGGGCCTGCGCAACCGGGCCTGCAATCACTGGGAAATACGTATTTCAGGCCCGGGGATTCGCTCATCTGGCGTTCAGGTGTCGCTGCTAACGTAGGCGCCCTGCGGGCGCTCCGTGGTGCTCAGTAGGTGATCTGGATATTCGCCATGTCGTCGTGGTTGCCGGTGGTGCTCAGCAGGCGGCGGCCCTGGTCGTCGACCACGATGAAATGTGTGGGGTTCTGGGGGTCGCGCTTGGCGGTGACCTGGATTTCCTTCACCCGCTGTCCGCTGATGATCACGGCCTTGGATGTGGGGCGGTTGGGCGGAAAGATCAGGCAGGAATGGCCGGCCAGTTCACCCTGGGCACAGGCTTCGGTGCCATAGAGCTTGGCGGGCTTGCCGCCGTAGGTGATGGGGGTGCCCGGAGGGAAGTGCAGGGTTTCGGGAAGCATGGTTTCTTCGAACAGGCAGCCGCCCAAGGCAAGGGTGGCCGCCAGCAGCAGGCCGCGGCGGATGGTGAGCATGTGGTTTTCCTCCCTGAGCGCAATCTTTTTTGTGGCGGCGGACGCAGGGCTGCCCCGGGACGAAAAACGTTTTTCAGGGACGACCGTTGGTCGGCGCAGGCGCGAGGGTAGCGTGCTCTGGCGCGGCGGTGGATTGAAAAAATCTTTGCATTCCGCCGGGCAGTTCGAAGATTCCCTCAGTGCGGTGCATGAATGCGCCTTGCATGTGCGGCGGTGTCGTACAAATTCTTCTGGTGAAAATGGCAGTTCACGCATTCTTTGTGTGCATGGGTTGCTCTTATTTTGATAGTTTTTGTGGTGTGCACGCAGCACGCCCTGCGCTACGGCAGCCCAGGGCGCGGGGCGGGTCAACGCCCGCCTGCGGCGCGCAGCAGATCGGCCATGGCGGTGTAGCCGCGCTGCTGGGCATGCAGCAGCGGGCGCACGCCGTCGCCATCGGCCAGGTTGGGGTTGGCGCCAGCGGCCAGCAGCAGTTGCACGATCTGCTGGTGGCGGGGGCCGCCGTCGCTCAGCAAGATGGCTTCCAGCAGCGCCGTCCAGCCCAGGCGGTTGATGTGGTCCACGTCCACGCCGGCAGTGATCAGCGTGCGCACGGCCTCCACATGGCCGCGCTCGGCGGCGGGAATCAAGGCGGTGCCGCCGTAGCGGTTGGTGCTGCGCAGGTCGGCTCCGTGGGCCAGGGTGAGCTGCAGGATCTCAAGCAGCCCACGTGCGCCGGCGTACAGATAGGGGCTGTCCTGGATAGCGTCCTTGGCATTCACATCGGCCCCGGCGGCCACCAGCAGGCGCGCGGCTTCCACCTGGTTGGCGTGGGTGGCGGCCAGCAAGGCGGTGCGGCCCGCGCCGTCGCGCCCATCCACGGGCGCGCCCTGTTGCAGCTGCTGGCGCAGCACGGCGGTGTCACCGCGTGTGGCGGCTTCGTGCAAGGCAGTGGCAGACATGGCGTGCAGCGGTGGCAAGCCGCCCAGTCCGAACAGCAGCGCAGCGGTGCGGGACAGGGTGTGGCGGCGGGCGTGAAAGGATGGCGTCATGGCAGTGCGACACGGCAGCGGACACGGCTGCCCAGGGCCGCAGCATAGCCGGCGCAGCGTGGGCGTGGTGCACGCAGTGGTACGCCGGATCAGGCAGCCAGATAGCCGCCATCCACATTCAGCACCGTGGCGGTGATGTAGCTGGCCAGCGGTGATGCGAGAAAGGCCACGGGGCCGGCGATCTCGGCGGGTTCGCCGTAGCGCTTGAGCGGCACGCGGCGCAGGATGTATTCCACATGCCGGGGATCCTTGCGGGTCTGCTCGGTCATGCCGGTCAGCATCACGCCGGGTGCCACCGCGTTCACGCGGATGCCCTGGGGGGCCAGTTCCAGCGCCATCACCTTGGTCAGCATCTCGACGGCAGCCTTGGAAGTGGAATAGGCGATGGACCCCGGCGAGGCGCGCGAGGCCGAGATAGAGCCCACGTTCACCACATTGCCGCCGCTGGCCGCCAGCAGGGCCTGGAAGGCCAGGATGGTGTGGCGTGCGCCGTCCAGGTTGATGTCCATGGTGCGGCGCCACTGCGCATCGCGGTCCGGGCTGTCGAAAGCGTGCTTGGGGCGGATGCCGGCGTTGTTCACCAGCACCAGGCGGTGCCCGGCGGGCAGTGGCAGCGCCGCCGCGGCGGCCTGGCAGGCGGCGGCATCTGCCACATCCAGTGCCAGGCTGGAGGCCACACCGCCGGCACTGCGGATCTGTGCGGCCGTGGCGGCCGCCGCCTCGCTGCTGAGGTCACTGACCACCAGGTGGGCGCCCATGGCCGCCAGACCCACGGCCACGGCCTGGCCTATGCCCCGGCCGGCACCGGTGATGAAAACAGTGTGCTGGGCCAGAAACGCGTCGTGCATGGGTGCAGAAGGGGTGAAAAACGGTTGTCAAAAAAACGGCAGGGCCTGCGGCCCTGCCCGGGACGGTGCGCGCCACCTGTTGCGGCGCGTTCAACCCACGGTGGCGCCGCTGATGCGCACCACCTGCTGGTAGCGGGCCAACTCCAGGCGCATGAAGGCGCCGAAGGCATCCGGCGTGCTGGTGACGGTTTCCATCATCATGTCGCGGTACAGGGCCATCACTTCGGCGCTGTACAAGGCCTTGACCGCCACGGCATTCAGGCGCTGCACCACCTCCGCGGGCGTGCCGGCCGGTGCGACCAGACCCCACCAGGTGTCGATCTGGAAGCCTTTGAACCGTTCGGCCACCGCCGGCAGATCGGGCAGCAGTTCGCTGCGCTGGGCGGAGGTCACCGCCAGGGCCTTGAGCTTGCCGGCGCGGATATTGGCCGCCGCGCTGGCCAGGTTGTCGAAGGAGCAATCCACCTGGCCCGACAGCAAGGCCAGCTGGGACGGTGCACCGCCGTTGTAGGGCACGTGCACGATGTCCACCTGGGCGTCGCGCTTGAACATCTCGCCTGCCAGATGGCCGGCGCTGCCATTGCCGCCGCTGGCATAGGTCAGCTTGCCGGATTCGCGCTGCGCAAAGGCGACAAAGTCGCCCAGGCTGGCGATGCCGCGCTTCTGTGCTGCCTCGGCATTCACCACCAGCACATTGGGAATGCGCGTCATCTGGGTGATGGGGGCGAAGTCCTTGATCGGGTCGTAGGCCAGGTTGGCAAACAGCCAGGGGGTGATGGCATTGGTGGCCACGGCGGCAATGCCCAGGGTCAGGCCGTCGGCCGGTGCGCGCGCCACGGCCGTCATGCCGATACCGCCCCCGCCGCCCGGGCGGTTTTCGATGATGACGGTGCCCAGGTCGGCCTCCAGCATGGTGGCCATGCGGCGCACGCTCAGGTCGATGGCGCCGCCGGCGGCATAAGGCACGACGATGCGCACGGGCTTGCCGGCCGCCAGGGCGGACAGCGTGGGGGTGGCACAGGAGGCCGCAGCAGCGGCAAGAAAATGTCGGCGTTGCATATGTCTCGTGTCTCGGTGTCGTTGTGGTGAAGCGCCCTGCAGCGGTGGGGCTGCCCGATTACACCAGCAATGGCCCGGTTGCGGACTGCACATGCGCTGGGACCGGCATCGGCATGGGCGAGGTGCAGCAGACGCCGGGGCGTTGGAGGGACGCCCTCCCACATGAGCAACTGGCCGCACCGGCAGGTGCCCAGCACGTTCCAGGGAGGCTATGGCTGCGGCATCGGCGGCTGGTCCGCCCCGTGCAGCGGGCGGGGATAGACGGCCCGCACGCAGTCCAGCCAGGCCCGGGCGGCGCGGGACAGGTAGCCGGGGCGCCACATCAGGGCCACATCCCAGGTGATCGCCGGCTCGGTCAGCGGGCGGCTGGCCACGCGCCGGGGGTCATAGCGGGCGATGACATGCTCGAACATCACGGCCACGCCCACGTCAGCGGCCACCAGATGGCCGATGAAATCCCAGTAGCGCGTCTGCACCTTGACCTGGGGGGAGAAGCCCGCCGCCTCGCACTGCTGCAGCACATGCTCGTGCAGCGCAAAGTCCGAGGTGTAGAGCACAAAGGGCAGGTCGTGCAGATCCTGCCAGCGCAGCGGTCGGTCGGGATCGCCCACACGGTGCACGGGCAGCACCACGCGGGTCTTCTGCCGCGCCACGGTGTAGCGTTCCAGTGCCGGATCGGGTGCGGAAAACAGGCCCAGCGCCATGTCCAGCTTGCCGTCCTGGATCAGCTGGTACTGGGCGCGTGCCCCCTGTTCGTTGACCTGCAGGTGCACGCCCGGAAAGCGCTGCTGGAACAGTGCAATCACCGGTGCCATGTAGTGGCCGGTGGTGGGCATGATGCCCACGCTCAGCTCGCCGCGCGTGATGTTGTCCACCTCGGCCACCTGCTGGCGCAGCAGCCGGGCCTGGTCCAGCATCTCCTGCCCCCGGTCATAGACCACCTGGCCGGCATCGGTCAGTTGCACCCCGCGGCCCTCGCGCAGCAGCAGCGGCCCACCCAGCTCGTCCTCCAGCGCCCTGACCATCTTGCTGATGGTGGGCTGGGTCACATGCAGGGTTTCGGCCGCGCGGGTGAAACCGTTCTGGCGCACCACCTCGATGAAGTAGCGCAGGGCACGCAGGTCCATGGGGATTCCTTTAAAGCATGGCTTTTATGGAAATTATTCATTTTACGAATACAGGGGTAAACCCTAGACTTTGTCCCATGTCAAGAATTCCGACCCTGCCCGCGCGGCCCCTCACCCTCCGTGCGGCACGGTCCGTCTGGCCGCTGGCCAGGGTGGTGCTGCAGGTGGGCCTGCTCAGTGCGATCTGGGTGGCCATGGAAGGCATGCGCCAGCATTTTGGCTGGAGCATGCCGGCCGGGCTGATCGGCTTCGGCCTGCTGGCCGTGGGCCTGTTCACGGGGCTGGTCAAGGCCCAGTGGCTGCAGGCCGGCACCAACTGGCTGATGGCCGAGATGCTGCTGTTCTTTGTCCCCGCCATGCTGGTGGTGACCGAATACCCCGACCTGATCCGCCACCAGGGCCTGCGCATTCTGGCGGTGATCGTGATCAGCACCGCCTGCGTGATGGCGGTGACGGCCCTGGCCGTGGACCGTGTCTATCGTCTGGAGCTGTGGCTGGCGCGCCGCAAATCCACGGCCCGTGCGCGCCGTGCGGTGCGGGAGGAGGTGTGAACATGCTCTCGAACGAGGTGATCGGCCTGCTGTCCTTGGCCGCCACCGTGGCGTGCTATGTGGTGAACAAGCGCCTGTACGGCCGCCACCCGCATGTGCTGCTGATGCCCATCATCGCCACGCCCGTGGTGCTGGTCACGCTGGCCCTGCTCACGCAGGTGCGCTTTCCCCAGTACTACGCCCAGACGCACTGGCTGGTCTGGCTGCTGGGGCCCACCACCGTGGCCTTTGCGCTGCCGCTGCATGCCCACCGGGACCTGCTGCGCAAGCACTGGATGTCGATTGCCACCGGCGTGCTGGCGGCCACCGTGGTGTCCATCGGCACCTCGGTGACCTTTGCCCAGTGGTTCGGTCTGCCCGAGGAACTGGAAAAAGGCCTGGCAGTGCGTTCCATCACGACGCCCTTCGCCATCGAGGCGGAGAAAGTGCTGGGCGGCCCCACCGATCTGGCCGCGCTGTTTGTGCTGCTCACCGGCGTCAGCGCCATGCTGCTGGGTCAGACCGTGCTGCGCGTGCTGCCCCGCATCCGCAGCAAGCTGGCCACCGGTGCCTGCTGGGGCGGTGCGGCCCACGGCAGCGGTGTGGCGCGCGCCCGCCAGGCCGGCGAGGTGCAGGCGGTGATGGCATCGCTGGTGATGCTGATTGCCGGTGCCGTGAACGTGCTGGCGGCGCCATTCATCAAGACGCTGCTGTTCTGACCGGGCGGCCGGGGGCGCGGCAGGAGCGCGCGCACCCGGTTTTCAAAAAAGCCCAAAATCCCCTCAAAAAAAACCAAAAAAAGGCGCTGCGATGCAGCGCCTTGGGGCAGGGGGGCTGCGTTGTTTCAGTCCACGTGTCGTTCCTGTGCCACCCTTCCTCGGCCCGTGCCGGGTGCTCAAGCCGCCCGCATGCGGGCGGCCGGGGCCGCCGCGTGCATGCTGCCGGTCTTCAGGTAGCGCTGGTGCCAGGCATAGGCCTCTTCCAGCAGATGGGGCGTGTGCTTGCCCGGGGCATCGCGCAGCGCGCGCTCCAGGTAGTCGGTCATCTCCGCCCGGTAGTCCGGGTGCACGCACTGCGCAATGATCCGCCGCGCGCGCTGCACCGGTGCCAGGCCACGCAGATCGGCCAGGCCCTGTTCGGTGACGATGACCTGCACATCGTGCTCGGTGTGGTCCACATGGGACACCATGGGCACGATGCAGCTGATGTTCCCGCCCTTGGCCATGGACGGTGTCATGAAGATGGACAGGTAGGCGTTGCGTGCAAAGTCGCCGCTGCCGCCGATGCCGTTCATGATGGACGAGCCCATCACGTGCGTGCTGTTGACGTTGCCGTACATATCGGCCTCGATCAGCGCGTTCATGGAGATCAGGCCCATGCGGCGGATCAGCTCCGGGTGGTTGGAGATCTCCTGCGGGCGCAGGATCACCCGCGAGCGGTAGCGGTCAATGTCGGCCAGAAAGCGTTCCATGGCCGCCGGGCTGAGCGCCAGCGAGGTGGTGGACGCCGTCGCGAGCTTGCCCGATTCCAGCATGTCCAGCATGCCGTCCTGCAGCACTTCGGTGTAGGCGTGCAGCTGCTCTAACGCGCCGTGGTTGAGACCGGCCAGCACCGCGTTGGCGATGTTGCCCACGCCGGACTGCAGGGGCAGCAGCTCGGGTGGCAGGCGGCCCACTGTCACCTCGTGCTGCAGGAAGTCAATGATGTGCTGGGCGATGCGCTGTGAATCGGCATCGGGCGCCGTGAAACCGGCCAGCCTGTCACGCTGCTGCGTGGGCACCACGGCGATCACCTTGTCCAGGTCGCAGTGCAGATACGGGTCGCCAATGCGGTCGTACGGGTGCACCATGGGAATGGGCTTGCGCAAGGGCGGCACGGCCGCGCCGTAGTAGATGTCATGCATGCCTTCCAGCGCGGCGGGCTGGGCGCTGTTGACTTCCAGAATGATCTTGTCGGCCTGCTCCAGCCAGGTCTTGTTGTTGCCCACCGACGTCGACGGAATCAGGCGCCCGTCGGGCAGGATGCCCGCCACTTCGACCACCGCCACATCCAGGTGGCCCAGGAAGCCGAACCACACATACTGCGCCACATGCGAGAGGTGGATGTCCACGTACTGCATGCGCCCTTCATTGATCTCTTTGCGCACCGTGGGGTCGGACTGGTAGGGCAGGCGGCGTTCGATGCCATGCACCTTGGCCAGCGCGCCGTCCAGTTCGGCCGAGGTCGAGGCGCCGGTCCACAGGCTGATGCGGAACTGGCCGCCGTGGGCGTTCTGTTCCTCGATACGGCGCGCCAGCGCCTGGGGCACGGCCTTGGGGGCACCTGCCGGGGTGAAACCGCTCATGCCCAGCGTCATGCCGGACTGGATCAGGCTGGCGGCCTGGTCGGCCGTCATGATGCGTTCGCGCAAGGCGGGGCACAGCACGCGGTCCGCAGGGGATTCGTGGGTGAAGGTGGTGTGCATGGGGTTTGCCTCTTCCATGGCACTGTCACTGTGGCAGTGCTTCTGTATTTTTTCGGGTTGCACCTTAAGTGCTAACCCGCAGTGTTCCACACACCCCGGACCGCACGCCAGCGTAGTTGACAAGGGGAAACCCTGATGATTTTTGCAGCATTCGGGAGATGTAATCCGGGCGATATTTCCCGTCGCAGGCGCAGTGGCTGCCGCTGCGGCTGCAGTAGGCCACTCACCGTGGCCGCGACCGGGTGCGCGGGCGGCCTGCGCTGTTGCCGCCGCGCCTGGCACAAGATCCCCCGCATTCATGCGCCAGGCCCATTGCCGTGGCGCTCACGGTCCGTTGGTGGCTGGCGGTGCAGCGCCTGTGCCGCCACAATGGGCCGCATGGCTTTCGATCTCACCCTCTGGAAGCGCCGGGCCGCACGCCTGCTGCGCCCCGCACAGCCCTTGATGGAATCGGTACAGCTGTGGCTGCAGGCCGATGGATTGCGCATGAGTGCCGCGCTGTCGTTCTACGGCATGCTCAGCCTGTCGCCGCTGCTGCTGCTGATCGTGGCGCTGCTGGGCTGGTGGCTGGACCGGTCGGTGATCGAAAGCGAGCTGCTGGGCCAGGCCAGTGCGGTGATGGGGGACCAGGGCGCCTCGGTGCTGAAAGCCGCCATGGCCAGCGCCCAGACCAAGAAGGAAGGCCTGCTGGCATCCGCGCTGAGTCTGGTGCTGCTGGCTTCGGGCGCCACCGGGGTGTTTGCGGAACTGCAGAACTCGCTGCGCAAGCTGTGGGTGGTGGGCCGCGATGTGCCGCCCGAGCCCGCCAAGCCCTGGTGGAGCATGGCCACCATCCGCCTGCGCGGCCTGGGCTATGTGGTGGTGCTGGGGCTGATGCTGCTGGTGTCCATGGTGCTGTCCACTGGGCTCAAGCTGGCGTCGGACTGGGCGGGCACGGTGCTGCCGATCGCCCCGCTGGGCCAGGTGATGCTGGTGGCCAACGAGCTGGTGTCGTTCGGCGTGTCCGTGGCGCTGTTCTGGGGCGTGATGCGCCTGGGCAGCGGGCCCAAGCCCCCGGCGCGCTACCTGGTGTTCGGCGCCATGGTGGGCGCCGCGCTGTTCACCGCGGGCAAGCAGGCATTCGCTTGGTATCTGTCCACCGCCGCCGTGGTGTCGGCCTACGGCGCGGCCGGTTCGCTGGTGGTGCTGCTGATGTGGATTTACTTCACCTCGGCCATCCTGCTGTACGCAGCGGCCTGCGCGCGGGCTTTCGGTGCCACCCAACCTCCGGTGTTCGGCATGCCGCGCAACTGGCAGGACCCGCTGGCGGTCGCGCCGCCGGCCATGGCGCAGCCGCCCGCGCCCACCGTGCCGCAATCGGCGTACGGCGGGCTGCAGCACTAGTCCGCGCCTTCCACGCAGAACGCTGCGGCATTACGCCCCGCAGGGTGTGACCCATGGGGCTCCGCAGCGCTGCCGCCGTGCCGGTGGCAGCGGCCGAAGGCTTTGGTCTGGGCAGGCCGTTGTCGATGCGCTGCAGCGCCTGCGCGCAGGGATGGATGCGCTGCCCGGCCTGCTGCGCACAGCGCCTTCCGATACGCATGTAGCAAACCGTTTCCGAGGTCTCAGGGTTGTCCCTGGGAACGCGGAAACCGCGGCGGCACAGCTGTCATCTGCGTTACCCAAAACGGTTGGGGTTTGCCCTTGTGGTTCTGCATTGCAGAACACCCCTCTTGTTTGCAGCCCCTGGCTTGTTGAGCATGGAGACAGCGCGAGGCCCGTGCTGCATGGCAGCAGGCCTGGTGATCCAGACTCAACAAGGAGCGAGACATGCGTGGTGACACATGGCGCGCCGCCGCCGGGCAACCGGATGGCGGCCGATGGAGGAGGTTCTGAGATGGACGTCTTCCTGCAGCAAGTACTCAACGGCCTGACGCTGGGCGGCATCTATGGCCTGGTGGCCCTGGGGCTGACGCTGGTGTACGGCATTTTGCATGTGCCCAATTTCGCGCACGGCGGTTTCTACATGATCGGTGCCTTTGTGGCACTGCACGCCATGGTGGCTTGGAGCTGGGGCTACTGGTCGGCCATGGTGATGGCGGCGGTGACGGTGGCGGTGCTGGGCATCGTTAGCGAGCGGCTGGTGTTCCACCCGCTGCGCAAGGCCTCGCCGTTGCACCCCAAGATCGCGTCCATCGGCCTGCTGCTGTTCCTGGAAGCCGGTGCGCAGGCCCTCTGGGGCGCGGACTTCCAGCGCCTGCCCACGCCCTACACCAGCGTGATCGAGCTGGGCGGCCTGACGGCCCCGGCGCAGCGCCTGCTGATCATTGCCGCCGCGTTTGCGCTGATGGTGGCGCTGCACCTGTTCCTGACGCGCACCACCACCGGCTCCACCATCATTGCCATGGCGCAGAACCGCGAAGGCGCGTCGCTGGTGGGCATCGATGCCAACCGCGTGGCGATGATGACGTTTGCCATTTCCGGCGCGCTGGCCGCCGTGGCGGCCACGCTGTATGCGCCCATCAACCTGGTCTATCCGGCCATGGGGCAGCTGGTCATCACCAAGGCCTTTGTGATCATCATCCTGGGCGGCATGGGCAGCATCCCGGGGGCGGTGCTGGGCGGGCTGATCATCGGCTTCGCCGAGAGCTTCGGGGCCTACTACATCTCCACCGACTACAAGGACATCATCGCCTTCGTGCTGTTGGTGATCATCCTGTCGCTGCGCCCGCAGGGCCTGTTTGCCAAGAGGGAGCACTGAGCATGAGCGGATTGTTTGACAGCAAACTGGCCTGGGGCGCCTTGCTGCTGCTGGGCATTGCCTTTCCCTGGATCGCCGGCAACGACTACTTCCTGACGGTGATGAGCACGGCCTACATCTTTGCCATTGCCACCCTGGGGCTGAACCTGATCACCGGCTACACCGGCCAGTTGAATCTGGCGCATGCCGGCTTCATGGCGGTGGGTGCGTACACCGTGGGCATTCTGACGGTGGACCACGGCTGGACGTTCTGGGCCTCGCTGCTGATGTCCGGCGTGGTGTGCGTGGCGCTGGGCTATGTGATCGGCCTCATCTCGCTGCGCCTCAAAGGCCATTACTTCTCGATCTTCACGCTGTGCGTGGGCTACATCATGTTCCTGGTGATCGAGAAGTGGGAAGGCCTGACCCACGGCACGGTGGGCATCATGGGCATCCCCGAGCCCGAGGCCATTGGCGCGCTGACGTTCGACACGCCGCTGCGCCTGTACTACTTCGTGCTGTGCTTCCTGGTGCTGCTGGTGTGGGTGAAGCGCCGCATCGTCAAGTCGCTGCTGGGCCGCACATTCATCGCCATTCGCAACAGCGACGAGCTGGCCGAGGCGCTGGGCATCAACCTGATGCGCAACAAGGTGCTGGCCTTCATGCTGAGCGTGTTCTATGCCGGCATTGCCGGGGGCCTGTACGCCGGCTTCGTGCGCTTCATCGGCCCCGACATGGCGGCGGTGCACCACACCTTCGACATGATGATCTTCGCCATGGTGGGCGGCATGGGCACGGTGCTGGGCCCGCTGCTGGGCGCCATCGGCATGCCCTGGATCACCCAGTACCTGCAGTTCCTGCAGGAGTTCCGCTTCATCGTGTTCGGCCCCATCCTGGTGGCGCTGGTGATTTTCATGCCCTACGGTGTGGTGGGCAGTTTCATGGCCTGGCGCACACGCCGTGCCACCAAGGAAGGGAAGGCCCATGCTGCAGATTGAACACCTGACCAAGAAGTTCGGTGGGCTGGCCGCGGTCAACGACGTCACCACCACCATCGAGCAAGGCAAGATCAACGCCATCATCGGGCCCAACGGCGCAGGCAAGACCACGTTCTTCAACCTGATCAGCTCCATGCACAAGCCCACCAGCGGCACCATCACCTTCGACGGGCAGGATGTGACCTCGCTGCGCCCGGACCAGGTGGCCCGGCTGGGTGTGGCGCGCACCTTCCAGACCACGGCGCTGTTCGACCGTGCCACGGTGCTGGACAACCTGATCGTGGGCCACCGCCTGCGCACGCAATCCGGTCTCTGGGATGTGCTGCGCGGCTCCAGCCGCCTGCGCGAGGAGGAGCGCGTGTGCCGCGAGAAGGCGCGCGAGGCGCTGGATTTCGTGGGCCTGTCCCACATTGCCAAACGCGTGGCGGGCGACATCTCGCAGGAAGAGCGCAAGCGCGTGGCGTTTGCGCTGGCGCTGGCCACCGACCCCAAGCTGATGCTGCTCGATGAACCTGCCGGCGGCGTGAACCCGGAGGAAACCGAAGGCCTGGCCGAGCTGATCCGCAAGATCGTGCGCCATGGCATCACGGTGGCGCTGATCGAACACAAGATGGGCATGATCATGAGCCTGGCCGACAAGATCCTGGTGCTGAGCTACGGCGAGAAGATCGCCGAAGGCACACCCGAAGAGATCCGCCGTAACCCTGCGGTGATCGATGCCTACCTGGGGAGCGAGCATGCTGAAATTTGAGAACGTCTCGCTGAAATACGGCAGCTTTCTGGCGCTGGACCAGGTCAGCCTGCATGCGGACAAGGGGGAATTGGTGGTGCTGCTGGGCGCCAACGGCGCAGGCAAAAGTTCGCTGTTCCTCACGGCCAGCGGGATCCACAAGGCCGCCGGCGGTTCCATCACCTGGGAAGGCCAGGAACTGGTGGGGCAGAAGCCCTCGGCCATCGTGCAAGGCGGTCTGGTGCAGTGCCCCGAAGGGCGCAAGCTGTTCCCGCAGATGACGGTGCAGAAGAACCTGGAGCTGGGCGCTTATGTGCACCGCCGCGATCCGGGGCCGAGCCGCCAGACGCTGGAGGAGGTGCTGGAACTGTTTCCCATCCTGCGCCAGAAGAAGGACGACCCGGCGGGCTCGCTGTCCGGCGGCCAGCAGCAGATGGTGGCCATCGGCCGCGCCATGATGGGACGGCCCAAGGTGCTGCTGCTGGACGAGCCCTCGCTGGGTCTGGCCCCCCTGGTCATCAAGCAGATGTTCGAAGTCATCCAGCGCATCAACCAGGCGGGCACCACGGTGCTGCTGGCCGAGCAGAACGCCTATGCCGCGCTGAAGATTGCCCACCGCGCCTATGTGCTGGAGAACGGCCGCATCGTGCGCGAAGGCAAGCCGGCCGAGCTGCTGGCGGATGACTCCATCCGCAAGGCGTACATCGGGGCCTGACGCCCCGCAACGCACCGGGCGCCGCGACTTTGGCCGGACCGGCCCTTGCGCGCCGCCACCGATTTTTGGCACGCGAAACCCATACACAAGGAGACAACCATGCGCGCATTTCCCCAATTCACCCGCCGCCAGCTGACGGGCCTGGCCCTGGCCTGCGCGGCCGTGGCCGCCGGCCCTGCGATGGCCCAGGAAGTGGTCAAGATCGGCTACTCCGGCCCGCTGTCGGGCGGCGCCGCGCAGTACGGCAAGAACGCGCTGGACGGCATGCAAATGGCCGTGGCCGAGATCAATGCGGCCAACCCCGAGATCGCCGGCAAGAAGGTCAAGTACGAGATCGTTCCGCTGGACGACAAGTACAACCCGTCCGAGACCGCCATCAACGCCCAGCGACTGGTGCAGCAGCACAAGACGGCCGCCATTCTGGTGCCGCATTCGGGCGGCATCTACGCGCTGCAGACCACCAACGAGCGCAGCAATTTCATTGTGCTGGCCTACAGCTCGGTGCCGCAGATCACGGCGCGCGGCAACAAGCTGACGCTGCGCATCCCGCCCGAGTTCACCAGCTACATCGACCCCTTCTCCAAATACGTGATGAACCGCTTTGGCAAGAAGGTGGCCATGGTCGGTGCCGACCACGATTACGCCAAGGCCTGGGCGGCGGCATTCAAGCCCGGCTGGGAAAAGCTGGGCGGCACCGTGGTGGCCGAAAACCCCATGAGCTACAACCGCGCCACCGACTTCTACAGCGGCGTGAGCAAGGCGCTGGCGGCCAAGCCCGACGTGCTGTTTGTGGGCGGTGCATCCGAGCCCACGGCCCTGGTGGTCAAGCAGGCGCGCGAGCTGGGTTTCAAGGGCGGCTTCATCATCATGGACCAGGCCAAGCTGGATGAAATGTCCCGCGTGGTCGGCGGCTATGCCACCCTGGAAGGCGCCATCGGCGTGATGCCGGTGTCCGAAGACACCAAGCCGGCCAACCAGGCCTTCGTCAAACGCTTTGGCCAGATGTACCCGGGCCGTGTGCCGGGCTCGGAAGCGCAGTGGAACTACACCGCCGTGCACGCCACGGCCAAGGCCATGCAGCTGGCAGGCACCTACAGCGATGCCAAGGCCATCCACGCCAAGCTCAACGATGCCTACAAGGCACTGGCCCCCGATGTGAACCCCGGTGGCGTGATGGGCGTGGACGACAAGGGCGGCACCCTGACCACGGAACGCGGCGCGGCGGTGAAGGACGGCAAGATCGAAGCCGTTTCCACCGTCAAGTAAGCCGCACGCCGCAGCGGTACCGCCTGCCGGTCTGCTGGCCGGCGCGGACCGCTCCCAGTGGCATCTGTGCCATCGAAAAAACGCACCTTCGGGTGCGTTTTTTTTCGTCCCTCGTGGACGGAGAAATGCAGCGCCTTGATGGGGTTGCGACGGTGGTGCCCTGCCCGGCGGGAGACGGGAGCGAGAAGGTCTATGTACTCTCTGAAAGCAACAACAGCTCCCGGTAGGAGCTGCTGGTAAAGGGAGGTGCAAGCGCCTGCGGGGTGCAGGCGCCGCGCGGATCAGAACAGGCTGGCGCCGCCGTCGATCACCAGGGCCTGGCCCGTCATGTGGCGCGAGGCGTCGGAGGCCAGATAGGCCACGGCACCCTTCAGATCCTCTTCGTTGCCGATGCGGCGCAGCGGCGCGCGCGCGATGATGGCGTCGCCGATCTTGTCGATCAGGCCGTTGGCCAGCTTGCTGGGGAAGAAGCCTGGGCAGATCGAGTTGACGCGGATGCCATACGGTCCCCATTCCGAGGCCAGCACCTTGGCCAGGTGCACGGCGGCGGCCTTGGAGGTGTTGTAGGCCACGGTGTTCATGCCGGGCGGTGTGCCCTTGAAGGCAGCGACCGAAGCGGTGATGATCACATTGCCGCGGCCCTTGGGAATCATCACGCGCTTGCCCACTTCACGGGTCAGAAAGAACGGCGCGTTGACGTTGAGGTTCATCACCTTGTGCCAGGCTTCGTCGGGGTAGTCCTCGGCCTTGGCGCCCCAGGTGGCGCCGGCATTGTTGACCAGGATGTCGATGTCCTTGCAGCGTGCCAGCACGTCGTCCACCAGACCGGGAATGCTGTCGAATTTCTGCAGATCGTTGGTGAAGGTTTCCACCTCGTAGCCCAGCCCTTGCAGGTGCGCCTTGGCTTCGGCCAGCTCATCGGCCTTGCGGGCGGTGATGGCCAGCCTGGCCCCCATCTCGCCCAGGGCTTCGGCCATCTGCAGGCCCAGGCCGCGCGAGCCGCCGGTGATCAGGGCGGTCTTGCCCGTCAGGTCAAACAATGCTTTCACGCTCATGGACTGTCTCCTTGGAGGAATGTAGGTATGCGTTGAAATTCATGGCACATGCTAGGGCGTGCCCCGGTGCGGCGCTGTCCTCTAGGTAACTGTGCGTCCTGCGCGGGACAGGCGGTAGCCCTAGCAGGCAGAAGGGGCCTCAGGCCTTGTAGATGGCTTGCTGCAGTCGGCGCACCATGCGCTCCAGCTCGGGCTTGGCGCGTTGCATCAGAAAATCGGGCGAGACCAGCCGCGTGGGCCCGCCGCAGCTGATGACCATCAGCGGCAGGCCGCGCCCGGGCGAAAACGCCAGCGCAATGGCGTTGACATGCTCCAGCCAGTCGCCGAAGGAACAGGTCAGCCAAGGCTGGGCACGCTCCTTGGCGGCAGGCCACAGCGGTGCCTGGGCCTGCGCCGCCGCCCACTGCTCGGGGGCATGGGCCTGCAGATAGTCCAGCGCTTCCTGCCGGTCGGCGGCCGAGCATGCGGCCAGCCAGGCGCGGCCCATGGCCGTGGTGGCCAGCGGAATGCGCGAGCCCATGTCCAGATCCGAGATGATGGGTTGCGGGCAGGGGCAGTGCTCGATGTAGAGCATGTTGTGCCGGTCGCGCGTGCCCAGTGCGATCTCGGCCTGGGCGAAGTCGGCCAGGCGCTGCATCAGCGGCCGTGCAATCTGGCGCACATCCAGCCCGGTGAGCATGGCGCTGCCCAGGGCCAGCGTGGCCGTGCCCAGGCGGTATTTGCCGGCATCGGGCACATGGATCAGGTAGCCCAGCATGGTGAGCGTGCGCGTGAGGCGCGACACCGTGGATTTGGGCAGGCCGCAGCGCTGTGCGATCTCCTGGTTGCCCAGCAGCTTTTCGCCGGAGCGAAAGCAGGACAGCACTTCCAGCCCGCGTGCCAGTGCCGTCACAAAGTGGCGATCGTCTTCCGGCGCGGTGGTGGACAACTGGGGGGCGGGCATGGCGCGACCTTAGGGCAAGCCGGTCAGCGGCGCTGTCACGTGGGTGCAGCGGGTTGGGGGCGCGGCCTGTGGGCGCGAGAGCGCCGGCCGTGCACGACGGGGAGGAAACCGCAGGTGGTGCGCCGCGACCACCCCCGCTCCAGGCTCTTTCCCCCGGGGTTGCCGTGGCCAGGCGCTGGCGGATTTCTCGGTGGGGGACATGGCCCACCTGCTGCACTATCTGCTCAAGCTGCTGGGCAATATGCAGACCATTGACGCCGCCCATGGCGGCGACGATGCGGCCGCGCCGCAGGACGCAGCCGCATAAAAAAAGGCCTGCACGCGGCAGGCCTGGGGGAGCCGCACGCGGCTCCGGGCTCGGCGCAGGGCGCGGAGCTTACTTTTCCACGAAGGCGCGTTCGATCACGAAGTCGCCCGGGGTGGTGGTGTTGCCTTCCTTGAAGCCGCGCTCTTCCAGCATTTCCTTGAGCTCGGCCAGCATGGCGGGGCTGCCGCACAGCATGATGCGGTCGGTTTCCGGGTTCAGTGCGGGCAGGCCCAGGTTCTGCGGGAAGGTGCCGGCATTGATCTGGTCCGAAATACGGCCCTGGTTGCGGAAGGGCTCGCGCGTCACGGTGGGGTAGTAGTGCAGCTTGCCCTGGACGATGTCGCCCAGGAATTCGTGCTCGGGCAGTTCCTTCTCGAACAGCGCTTGGTAGGCCAGCTCTTCCACCTGGCGCACGCCATGCACCACGACCACGTTGTCGAAACGCTCATAGGTCTCGGGGTCGCGGGCCACGGCCAGCCAGGGCGCCAGGCCGGTGCCGGTGCCGATCAGGTACAGGTTCTTGCCGGGCAGCAGGTAGTCGATCAGCAGCGTGCCCGTGGGCTTCTTGCCGACGATGACGGTGTCGCCCACCTGGATGTTCTGCAGCTTCGAGGTCAGCGGGCCGTCCGGCACCTTGATGGACAGGAACTCCAGGTGTTCCTCGTAGTTCGGGCTGGCGATGGAATAGGCACGCAGCAGGGGCTTGCCGTTCACCTTCAGGCCGATCATCGTGAAATGGCCGTTGGAGAAACGCAGCGCGGTATCCCGCGTCGTGGTGAAGGAGAAAAGGCGGTCGGTCCAGTGGTGAACGGACAACACGCGTTCTTCGAGAAAAGCACTCATGATGGCAAAGATGGGTGGTGTCTGAAAAAGCGATGCCTGGGCGCTGCAAGGCAGCGAACAGACGCCGGGCCAGCGGACGGTGGCGGAAAGCTTCGGGGCTGGCGCATCGCAATGCGTGGCGTGGAGGCTTTGTGGCGGCCGGGCAGACCATCGGGTTAACGCGATATTGTCCGGCAAATGCTGGCAAAAGGGTACAGTTCGAGGCCTTGTCTTGATATGGATGCGTAATAAGGAGAATGACGATGTCCACATCCCATGGGTCGTATATGCGCTGGAGCCTGCCGTTGCTGACCCTGGCCGCCGCGCCAGCCTGGGCACAGGCGGTGCTCAAGATCGGTGAAATCAATAGCTACAAAGCCATGCCAGCCTTCCTGGAACCCTATAAAAAGGGGATGGACCTGGCGGTGGAGCAGATCAATGCCTCGGGCGGCCTGCTGGGCAAAAAGGTGCAGCTGGTCATCCGGGACGACAACGGCAACCCCGGCGATGCCGTGCGCGCGGCCGAAGAGCTCTACACCCGCGAGAAGGTCGATGTGCTCACCGGCAGCTTTCTGTCGCATGTGGGCATGGCGCTGACCGACTATGCGGGCCAGAAGAAGCGTTTCTTCCTGGCATCCGAGACGCTGACCGACAAGGTGGTCTGGGAAAACGGCAACCGCTACACCTACCGCCTGCGTGGCTCCACCTACATGCAGACCGCCATGCTGGTGAAGGAAGCCGTCAAGCTGAAGAAGAAGCGCTGGGCCATCGTCTACCCCAACTACGAATACGGCCAGTCGGCGGTGGCCACCTTCAAGAAGCTGATGAAGGAAGCCCAGCCGGACATCGAGTTCGTGGCCGAACAGGCGCCCGCCCTGGGCAAGATCGACGCCGGCTCGGTGGTGCAGGCACTGGCCGACGCCAAGCCCGACGCCATCTTCAACGTGCTGTTCTCGGCGGACCTGGGCAAGTTTGTGCGCGAGGGCAACACCCGGGGCCTGTTCAAGGACCGCGCCGTGGTGGGCCTGCTCTCGGGCGAGCCCGAATACCTGGACGCGCTGCGCCAGGAGGCGCCCGAGGGCTGGATCGTCACCGGCTACCCCTGGTACGCCATCCAGACACCGGAACACCAGGCGTTCCTGAAGGCCTATGAAGCCAAGTTCAAGGACTATCCGCGCCTGGGCACCATCGTGGGCTACAACGCGATCCAGTCGCTGGCGGCCGGCATCAAGAAGGCCAACAGCACCGACACCGAAAAGCTGATCGCCGCCTTCAAGGGCCTGCCGGTGAACACCCCCTGGGGCCCCATTACCTACCGGGCCCAGGACAACCAGTCCACCATGGGGGCATTTGTGGGCAAGACCACCTACAGCCAGAAGATGCAGCGCGGCATCATGACCGACTTCTACTACGCCGATGGCAAGGACTACCAGCCTTCGGATGAAGCGGTCAAGAAACTCCGCCCCGCCAGCGCGCAATAATTGCGTCTTTGGCTGACAGCCACCTTGGCGACCAGTGCGCATGCTGGCCCGCCCGGGTGGCTTTTTCACACCCGCAGGAAAGATATGTTGCGAACGAGGAGCTCGGCATGAGCGCATCCGGCCTGCTGGCCCAGTTGCTGAACGGGCTGGCCAGCGCATCGTCGCTGTTTCTGGTGTCGGTGGGGCTGTCGCTGATTTTTGGCGTCACCCGCACCATCAATTTTGCCCACGGATCGTTCTTCATGCTGGGGGCGTTCATGGCCTTCAGCAGCGTCGAGCACCTGGCGCCGCACATCGGTTTCTGGCCTGCGCTGCTGCTGGCGCCGCTGGCCTGCGGCCTGCTGGGGGCGCTCACCGAGATGCTGCTGCTGCGCCGCATCTACCAGGCACCCGAGCTGTTCCAGCTGCTGGCCACGTTCGCACTGGTGCTGGTCATCAAGGATGCCGTCCTGTGGCTGTGGGGACCGGAAGAGCTGTTCGGGCCGCGTGCGGCCGGCTTTGAAGGCGCGGTGGAAATCCTGGGCCGCCAGTTCCCTGCCTACGACCTGCTGCTGATCGCCGTCGGCCCCCTGGTGCTGCTGGGCCTGACCCTGCTGCTGGCGAAAACCCGCTTCGGCATCCTGGTGCGGGCGGCCACGCAGGACCGGGAAATGGTGGGCGCCCTGGGCGTGAACCAGGCCTGGCTGTTCACGGCGGTATTTGCCCTGGGCACCTTGCTGGCCGGCCTGGGCGGTGCGCTGCAGCTGCCGCGCGAGCCGGCCAGCCTGGAGATGGACATGCTGACCATCGGGGCGGCCTTTGTGGTGGTGGTGGTGGGCGGCATGGGCAGCATTCCCGGCGCCTTCATTGCCGCGCTGCTGGTGGCCGAACTCAAGGCCATTTGCATCTGGCTGGGTGTACAGGAGATCGGCGGCGTGGAGGTGTCGTTCTCCAAGCTCACGCTGGTGGTCGAATTCCTGGTGATGGCCGTGGTGCTGGTCTGGCGCCCCTGGGGCCTGCTGGGCAAGCCCCAGGCCCTGGCTCGCAGCGGCGGGGAACCCGAGCAGCCGCTGCGCGCCCCCGGCCGCGGGGCGTCGGCGGCATGGCTGGGCGTGGTCGCCGCCCTGGTGCTGTTGCCGCTGGCCGCCGGGGACGCCGGCAGCTATGCCACCGTGCTGCTGACGGACATCTTCATCGCGGCCCTGTTGGCGGCCAGCCTGCACTTCATCGTGGGCCCGGGCGGCATGCATTCCTTCGGCCATGCGGCCTACTTCGGCCTGGGCGCCTATGGCGCGGCGCTGCTGGTGCGCCAGCTGGATCTGCCCATGGCGGCCGCGCTGCTGCTGGGGCCACTGGTGGCGGCCGGCGGGGCGCTGCTCTACGGCTGGTTCTGCGTGCGGCTGTCGGGTGTGTACCTGACCATGCTGACGCTGGCGTTCGCACAGATCAGCTGGGCCATCGTCTTCCAATGGGACCGCTTCACCGGCGGCAGCAATGGCCTCACGGGCGTGTGGCCGCCGGAATGGGCCTCGCAGGGTGCGGCCTTCTACTGGCTGGCGCTGGCGGTGTGCGCGGCCGGCCTGTATCTGCTGCGGCGCATGCTGTTTGCCCCGCTGGGTTATGCGCTGCGGGCCTCGCGCGATTCCGCGCTGCGCGCGGACGCCATCGGCATCGACGTGCGTCGCGTGCAGTGGACCGCATTCGTCATTGCCGGGCTGCTGGCTGGTCTGGCCGGTGCGCTGTTTGCGTTCAGCAAGGGCGGTGTGGCGCCGGATGCCATGTCGGTCACCAAATCCGTCGACGCGCTGGTGATGGTGCTGCTCGGCGGCGTGCAGACGCTGGCCGGCCCCGTGGTCGGGGCCGCGGCCTTCACCTGGCTGCACGACACCGTGGCACGCAACACCGAATACTGGCGCGCGCTGCTGGGCGGCATCATGTTGGTGCTGGTGCTGCTGTTTCCCCAGGGCATTTCGGGCTTTGTGCAGATGCTGTGGGCGCGGCTGGTGCCGCGCAAGAACCAGGGAGCTGCCGCATGAGCCTGCTGCAAGTCACACATCTGAGCAAGGCCTTCGGGGGCGTGCAGGCGGTGCAGAACGTGTCGCTGCTGCTCCAGGCCGGCGAGCTGCTGGCGCTGATCGGCCCCAACGGTGCGGGCAAGAGCACCACCTTCAACATGGTGGGCGGCCAGTTGGCACCCGACAGCGGCCAGGTGCGGTTGAACGGCCAGGACATCACCGGTCTGCCTCCGCGCGCCGTGTGGCGACGGGGCGTGGGCCGCACCTTCCAGGTGGCCCAGACTTTTGCCACGCTGACGGTGGCCGAGAACGTGCAGATGGCCCTGCTCTCGGCCGACCGCAGCATCTTCCACTGGTGGCGCCGCGCCACCGCCCACCGCCGCAGCGATGCGCTGGCGCTGCTGGCACAGGTGGGCATGGACGCCCAGGCCGACCGCCCCTGCAGCGAGCTGGCCTACGGCGATGTGAAGCGGGTGGAGCTGGCCATGGCGCTGGCCCACAGCCCCCAGCTGCTGCTGATGGACGAGCCCACCGCCGGCATGGCGCCCGGCGAGCGCGTGGCGCTGATGCAGCTCACGCGCCAGATCGCCCGGCAGCGGCGCATGGGCGTGCTGTTCACCGAGCACAGCATGGACGTGGTGTTCGGCCAGGCCGACCGCGTGGCCGTGCTGGTGCGCGGCCAGCTGCTGGCCGAAGGCACGCCGCAGGCCATCCGGGCAGATGCCCGGGTGCAGCAGGCGTATCTGGGGACCGGACTGGTGCTGGAGAAACAAAAATGAGTGCGATGGACAGCGGCGTGGCCGCAACCCGGGGTGCGGGGGGGGCGGACCCCTCCGCCCCGCTGTTGCTGCAGGTGGACGGCCTGAATGCCTGGTATGGCGCGGCCCATATCCTGCACGGCGTGGGTCTGAGCGTGGGGCGCGGTGAAGTGGTGGCCTTGATGGGGCGCAATGGCGCGGGCAAATCCACCACGCTCAAAAGCATCGCCGCCCTGGTGCCGCGCCGCGAAGGAAAAATTCTTTTCAGGGGCGAGGCCATCACGCACCAGGCGTCGCACCAGATCGCCCAGCGCGGCCTGGGCTATGTGCCGGAAGACCGGCGCATCTTCACCGAGCTGACGGTGTTGGAGAACCTGGAAGTCGGCCGGCAGAAGCCGCGTTCCTGGCCCGACGGCACGGCCGTGCCGCACTGGACGCCTGAAAAGCTTTTTGCACTGTTCCCGAATCTGGGCGAGATGCCCGATCGCCTGGGCGGCCGCATGAGCGGCGGTGAACAGCAGATGCTGTCGGTTGCGCGCACGCTGATGGGCCAGCCCTGTCTGGTGCTGCTGGACGAGCCGTCCGAAGGCGTGGCGCCGCTGATCGTCGAGCAGATGGCGCGCACCATCCTGGAGCTCAAGGCCCAGGGCATCGGCATTTTGCTGAGCGAGCAGAACCTGCCGTTTGCCGAGGTGGTGGCCGACCGTGCCTACGTGCTGGAAAAAGGCCAGATCGTGCACCACAGCACCATGGCGGCCCTGGCCGGGGATGCGACGGTGCGCCAGCAGTACCTGGGGGTCTAGTCCGCAGGCCGGACCGGGACTTCGCCCGTGTCGGCGGCCAGGTACGCGGCCACCACGGCGGCCAGCCAGTCCATGACCACCCTGACCCGGCGCGGCAGGTGGCGGCGCGTGGCGTACATCAGGGTCAGGGCCATGGGCGGGGCCTGGTGGCGGGGCAGCACCTCCAGCAGTTCGCCCCGTGCCAGCAGGTCTTCCACCCCCAGGCGGGGCACCTGGATGATGCCCAGTCCGGCCCGGCAGGCCGACACATAGGCCTCGGCATTGTTCACGGTGACCGCCCCCGCCATGGGGCGCTGCACCAGGCGGCCGTCGACCAGGGCCTCGAACCCCGCCGAGGCGGCGCCCAGGGTGTTGACGAAGTGCACCAGGCGGTGGCGGTCCAGATCCTGCAGGTGTTCGGGCCGGCCGTAGCGCTGCACATAGGCCGGGCTCACGCAGTTGACCAGGGGGGCCATGCCCAGCGGGCGGGCGACCAGGCTCTGGTCGACCACGGCGCCGCTGCGCAGCACGCAGTCGAATCCTTCGCGCACCACGTCCACGCGCCGCTCGGTGCTGCTCAGCTCCACGGCCAGGCCGGGGTGCTGGTCCAGCAGGGCCGGCAACTGCGGCACGACCACGTTGCGCGCCATGCCCGTGGACATGTCGATGCGCACCCGGCCCTGCAGACCGCCGCGGTCGGCATGCTGGAACATGGACTGCAGCTCGTCCACATCGGCCAGCAGGTCCTTGCAGCGTTCGTAATAGGTCTGGCCGTCCTGGGTGAGCTGCACCCGCCGCGTCGTGCGGTGCAGCAGCCGTGTGCCCAGCCCGGCCTCGAGCTGCTGCACCGCCGTGGAGGTGCTGGCCTTGGGCAGGCCCAGGGTGGCAGCGGCCTGCGTGAAGCTGGCCAGCTCAGCCACCCGCGTGAAGATGTGCATGCGTTCCAGGGAGTTCATTGTTCGCCAAATTTGAACGATCTGATCAATTTTGCGTGATTTATCGAACCCTGGCGATTCAATAAAGTCCAGCCATCGACCTTCCCTTCTGCAGGAGCCTGAAATGACCGCTGTGACCGCCACGACCTCTCCCATTGCACTGATCACCGGCGGCAGCCGCGGACTGGGACGCAATGCCGCCCTGCATGTGGCGCGTTCGGGCACCGACGTGATCCTGACCTACCGCAGCCAGGCCACCGAAGCCCAGGCCGTGGTGGCCGAAATCGAGGCGCTCGGACGCCGTGCCGTGGCCCTGCCGCTGGATGTGTCCGACAGCCGCAGCTTTGCCGCCTTTGCCCAGCAGGTGCAGGCCGCGCTGGCAGCGCACTGGCAGCGCGAACGTTTCGACCACCTGGTGAACAACGCTGGCGTCGGCATCCACGCCAGCTTCATGGAGACGACGGAGGCGCAGTTCGACGAGCTGGTCAACATCCACCTCAAAGGCACGTTCTTCCTGTCCCAGAAGCTGCTGCCGCTGATGAACGACGGGGGGCGCATCCTCAATGTGTCCACCGGGCTGGCGCGTTTTGCCCTGCCGGGCTACGCCGCCTACGCGGCGATGAAGGGCGGTATCGAGGTGCTGAGCCGCTACATGGCCAAGGAGCTGGGCGCACGCGGCATCGCCGTCAATGTGGTGGCGCCGGGCGCCATCGAGACCGACTTCGGCGGCGGCGCCGTGCGGGATAACGCCCAGCTCAACGCCATGGTCGCCAGCCAGACGGCACTGGGCCGTGTGGGCCAGCCCGACGATATCGGCGGCGTCATTGCGGCGCTGTTGCAGCCGGGCTGCGGCTGGATCAATGCCCAACGCATCGAGGCCTCGGGCGGCATGTTCCTCTGAACTGCGGTGCCCAAGGCGGCAGATGCGGTGCGGTGCAGCGCTGCCGCTACGGAGCCGGCAACACGGGCACCACAGGCAATGCGGGCACCACCGGCAGCACGGGGGTCAGCGCCTGTACCTGGGGCGCGCGCCGCAGGCCGCCAGGCAGCAGGTAGCGGCCGCCGAGAAAAGGCAGCAGGACCTCGGTGAAGCGGGCCTCCAGCGCCACCCCCGCATGGTGCCAGGCCTGCCAGACCAGCGTGGTGCAGTACAGGCCGCGCTCGGCATCCAGCAGATCGAAGGCGCGGCCCTGCTGGGCCAGCGCCCAGTCCACGGCCTGCTGGCGGGCCGTCGCACTGGCGGCCACACGGTACAGCTGGTAGCTGTGGGCGCGCTGCGGGTGCAGGTAGAAGTCCAGCGTGTCCAGCACCACGGCATCGGGCTGACCGGGCTTTTCGGACGGCGTGGCATGGACCACCCGCCAGAGCCCGGCAGGCGTGGCGGGCGCCACCAGCAGCCCGACATGGCTGAAATCGTCCGCATCCACGCTGCGCACCAGCTGGCTGATGGCTTCGGTGCCCTGGCGGAACAGCAGGTCACCGGCCTGCGCCTGCGCGCTAAGCTGCACCAGGAGCGGCTGCAGCGGTGCGGCACCGCCGAGGCGGCAGGCCGCCAGCCCGGCGCCGGCGATCAGCAGCATGGCGGCGCAGCGCCGCCACGGCTTCACAGCAGCACTTTCCAGACGCCGTCTTCCTGGAACACATTCATGCGCTCGCGGCGGGTGTTGCCATCGCCATAGCGCACCAGCACCCGCAGCTTGGTGAACTGCCCGTCTTCGGAGGGCACGCGCTCCACGATTTCCACCTGCTGCAAGCCGCCTTTGGAATCGATCTTGGCCTTGGCGCCGGCCAGCATGCGGCGCAGCTTGTCTTCAAAGCCGGCCAGCGCTTCCTTGGAGATGTTGCGGGCACCGACCAGGGGCACGCAGCTGTCGAAATCACCGTCCGCCACCAGCTGGTAAAAGCGCTGGATCAGCGCATCCTGGCTTTCGGCCGCAGTGGGAGTCGGGGCGGTGGCGCAGGCGGCCAGGTTCAGTGCAGAAAAAACAGCCACGCCTGCCCACAGGCAGCGGCGGCGGGAAACCGGAACAGACACGGACACGGACACGGACACAGGCAACCATTTCACAAAATGACACAGAACGTCGGAGTGTAGTGGCGCACCGCACGGCGCCGGGCGAACGACCTGCCCGCCGCCACGGCACCATGCGGGACCGAGGCCGGGTCGCCTTACCGGCACCGACCTGCGGCGTACACGGACGGTGTGGAGGGCTCAGGCCGGGCGCGCCTGGGCCAGCTCCTGCGCCAGGGTCTGCACCAGCGTGGCGGCAGGCAGGGCCCGGGCCAGCGGGGCGCCCTGGCCGGCCCAGTGGGCCGCATAGTCGCTGCGGCCCTGTGCGCTTGCGGCCTGGTGCAATGCCTTGCCGGCGTCGTACACCATGGGGTAGCCGGGCAGATCGCCGGCGTAGTCGGCGCCCAGCAGGTGCAGGCGGTTGGCCATGCCGCGCGCCGGGCGGCCGGAGATGGCGGCGGTGATGGCCGTGTGGTGGGCCCGTTCGCTCTGCAGCTCGGCCCGGTAGGCGGGGCTGGCGGCAGATTCGGGGCACAGGATGAAGGCGGTGCCCATTTGCACGGCGCAGGCGCCCAGCTCCAGCGCAGCGGCAATCCCACTGCCGTCCATGATGCCGCCGGCCGCCACCACGGGCAGCTGGCAGTGGGCGGTCAGCACGCGGGTCAGGGCGAACGTGCCCATCAGCCGGTCCTGCTCCGGCACAAAGGCGCCGCGGTGGCCACCGGCCTCCATACCCTGGGCCACCACCACGTCCACGCCGGCCTGTTCGATCTGGCGGGCCTCGTCCAGCGTGGTGGCGCAGGCCAGGGTGGTGATGCCGGCGGCGCGCAGTGCGGCGATGAACGCCTGCTCCGGCAGGCCGAAATGAAAGCTGATCACGGCGGGCTTTTGCGCCAGCAGCATGGCCTGCAGTGCGGCATTGCCCACGGCCGTGGCGTAGATGCTGCGCAGCTGGCTGGGAGGCTGCACACCAAAGCGGGCAAATTCCGGTGCCAGGTAGCGGATCCAGGCGGCTTCACGTTCCACATCCGCCGTGGCCTGTTGGTGGCAGAACAGATTGACGTTGACGGGCCGCTGCGTCAGTGCCTGGGTCTGGGCGATGTGCTGCTGGGCCTGTTCCACGCTGTAGGCGCCAATGCCCACCGAGCCCAGTGCGCCGGCCTCGCTGACGGCGGCAGCCAGCTGCGGCGTGGAGGTGCCTGCCATGGGCGCCTGGATGAGGGGGTGCTGCAGGCCCAGACGGGTCATCCAGTGGGGGAGGGAGGGGGTCATAGCCAATCCTTGTGATCCAGAAAAACCAAAACGCGCTCAGGCCGTCACCGGGACCTGGCGGGCCCACCGGCTGGCCACCACCATCACCGTGCCGGCCAGCAGCACGGCGCTGCCGATGGCGAACAGCGGCTGGTAGACACCGGTGCCGGCATACATCCAGGCCATGAAGTAGCCGGACACGGCCTGCATCAGTGCAAAGGCGGCCGTGGCATAGCCCCACATCTTCTTGTGTTGCAGCGGGCCGATCAGTTGCATCAGGTAACCGGAGGTGATGGCCGCCATGCCCGGCGACAGCGCGCCCACCAGGAACGCCGACGTGGCATGGCCGGCAAAGCTTGCCCACACCAGCGGCAGCGCAATCGCCGCCGCCTTGATGGCGTAGGCGCTGGTGGTGGTGCCCCACCAGCCCCAGCGGCTGGCGCAGAACGCGGCCGCCAGCGGACCGGCGATGGCCCCCAGACCAAAGAATGCCCATTGGGTGGACGCATAGGCCGCACCCAGGTGCAGCTCGCGCGCCAGGTAGTCCACCCAGAACACGGTGTGGGGGACAAAGCCGAAGGCGTCACAGGTGTAGGCCAGCATCACCAGCAGCACCGGCAACGTCCACAGCGGTGTGCTGCGCAGGGCGGCACCCGGCTGGGGCGACAGCGCCTGCGGTGCCGGCGCCGGCAGCAGCCGTGCCTGGTGCCAGCCCCCCCAGCCGGCCAGCGCGCTCGCCGCTGCCAGCGCCCACCACACCAGGGACAGGCTGGTCGCAGCCAGGGCCGGCACCAGGGTGGCCGACAGCAGTGCGCCGCAGCCGATGCCGCAGAACATCAACGGCCCCAGCGCCGCACGGCGCTGTACCGGTGTGGCGGCCATGGCCACCGATGGACCCAGCACCATCAGCACGGCGCCGGCAATGCCGGACACCAGCCGCCAGACAAAGAACAGTGCCATCGGCTGGGCCTGGCTGCAGGCGGCAAAGCTGAACGCCACGGCCAGCCAGCAGGCCGCCAGCACACGCAGCGTGCCCAGGCGCTCGGCCAGCGGTGCGGCGGCCAGCGCGCCCACCAGATAGCCCAGCAGATTGGCCGCTCCCAGATAGGCCACCTGTTCGCCGCTGAACCAGCCGGCGTGCACCATCTGTGGCATCAGCGCCGTGTAGGCAAAGCGGGCCAGGCCCACGCCGCTGAGCGTGGCGGCAAAGCCGGTGAAAAACAAAGGCAGTTCGTTGCGGTGGATCACGCGAGCGCTTTCAGGGGGAGACGCCGGCACCGCGTGCCGGCCGGAAGCCAGTGGTGCAGAGCGTACGGGCACTGAAGTCATCATGTCCAATGATTCAAAATGATGGCTTGCATCTTTTTTTCAGATGGGGTCGCCATGCAACTCAAATCCCTGCGCATGTTCGAAGCCGTGTGCGAATCCGGCAGCTTCGGTGCGGCCGCCCAGCTGCTGCACACCGTGCAGTCCAATGTGACGGCGCACATCAAGAAACTGGAAGACGAGGCCGGCGCCCAGCTGCTGGAACGCAGTGCCCCGGTGCACCCCACGCCCGCCGGGCGGCTGCTGCGCCGCTATGCCCAGCAGATGCTGCAGGCACATGACGAGGCCCTGGCCCTGTTGCAGGGCCGCCAGGCGGCGCCCGGCGCGCTGCGCATCGGCAGCATGGAAACCACGGCCGCGCTGCGCCTGCCGCCGCTGCTGGCGCAGCTGCACCAGCGGCACCCGGGCATGGCCCTGGAACTGCGCACCGGCCCCACCGCCAGCCAGCTGGCCGAGCTGCTGGCCGGGCAGATCGATTGCGCCTTCGTGGCCGGCCTGCCGCCGCAGGCGCGCCTGACGGGCTGGCCGGTGTTCCGCGAGACCCTGGTGCTGGTCAGCGTAGCGCCGCTGGCGGCCTTTCCCACGCCCGAGCAACTGGGCAGCACCCCTTTCCTGGCTTTCCGCCAGGGCTGCAGCTACCGCCAGCGCATCGAGCTGCTGTTGGCCAGTCAGGGCATCACCGCCGTGCAGATCATGGAGCTGGGCACGCTGGATGCCATCCTGGGCTGTGTGGCCGCCGGCATGGGCTACGCCCTGCTGCCCCAGGCCCTGATCGCGGCCCAGCAGCAGCGCTTCGGCGTGCACTGGTGCCCGCTGCCGCCGGCACTGGCCGGGATCGCCCAGGTGGACACCTGCTTTGTCACCGGACCGCAGGCCAGCTGGTCGCCGGCGCTGCGGGCGATGGCGCAGCTGCTGCAGGAGGTGGTAGAACCGGTGGTGGGGGCCAGGGACGCGGTGGTGTCGGCGCCCGTGGCCGAGCCCCAGTGGGCATAACGTCAGGTACCGGCTGAGCGGTGGCGCATGGCGGAGCCAGCGGGGACCGCAGAGGCGGGTTCTGCCGCCAAGTCGCCGTCTTCTACCGTTCATCGGCCTGCAGATGGGCGGCAATGTGCGGTATCGGCATGGCACGGGGCGCACTGTTGGGTTTTGCACCAAAATGGTGCGTTTGTCTCAAGGGTGCGGCCGGACGATGGCGCGCCGATATTGCAGGGCTTCCGCCACATGGGCGGCCTGCACGCCCGGGCTGTCGGCCAGGTCGGCGATGGTGCGCGCCACCTTGAGCGCGCGATGGGTGGCGCGGGCCGACCAGCCCAGGCGTTCGGCGGCTTTGCGGGCCAGGGCCTGGGCGGCGTCGTCCAGCTGCAGGTGCTGCTGCAGCGTGGCGGCTTCCAGCCACTGGTTGGCGTGGCCCTGGCGCTGCAGCGCCAGGTGGCGGGCTTGCACCACGCGGGCCTGTACGTGGGCGCTGGTCTCGGCGGGCGCGCCGGCGCTGCCGGGTTCGCTGCGCTGCAACAGCTCGGCCGGAGCCAGAGCCGGGACTTCCACCTGCAGATCGATGCGGTCCAGCAGCGGGCCGCTGAGCTTGGCGTGGTAGCGCGCCACCTGATCGGGTGTGCAGCGGCAGCGGGGGCTGCCCTGGAGGCCGCAGGGACAGGGGTTCATGGCGGCCACCAGCTGGAAGCGGGCAGGAAAGTCGGCCTGCTGGGCGGCGCGGGCGATCTGGATGCGCCCGGTCTCCAGCGGTTCGCGCAGCGCCTCCAGGGCCGTCCGGGCGAATTCCGGAAACTCGTCCAGAAACAGCACGCCATGGTGGGCGCGGGAGATGGCGCCCGGCCGAGGGGGTGAACCGCCGCCCACCAGCGCCACGGCGCTGGCGGTGTGGTGGGGCGCTGCAATCTGGCGCTGGCCCCAGGTGCCGGCGTCGAAGGGGCCGACCAGGCTGGACATGGCCGCGGCTTCCAGTGCCTCCAGCGGGGTCAGCGGCGGTAGCAGGCCGGCAAAGCGCTGGGCCAGCATGGATTTGCCACTGCCCGGGGGCCCCACCAGCAGCACGCCGTGACCGCCGGCGGCGGCAATCTCCAGCGCGCGCTTGGCGCTGGCCTGGCCCTGCACATCGGCCAGGTCGGGCCCGGCCGTTGCCGCAGCAGGCGCAGGGGCCTGGGCCAGTGGCAGGCCCTCGGTGGCCTGGGGCTGCAGGGCCCGCACCACGTCGAGCAGATGGGCGGCGGCATAGACCGTGGTGTCCGGCACCAGCGCGGCTTCACGGGCACTGTCCTGGGGCAGCACCAAAGGCGTGCTCTCGCGGTGCAGCTGCATGGCCAGGGCGGTGGCCAGGGCGCCGCGCACCGGACGCAGTGCGCCGGACAGGGACAGTTCCCCCGCAAATTCATAGCGCGCCAGCTGCGCCGGGTCGATCTGCCCGCTGGCTGCCAGGATGCCCAGGGCGATGGGCAGATCGAAGCGGCCGGAGTCCTTGGGAAGATCGGCCGGGGCCAGGTTGACGGTGATGCGTTTGCTGTGCGGGAACTCCAGCCCGGCGTTCAGGATGGCGCTGCGCACGCGTTCACGGGCCTCTTTCACCTCGGTATCGGCCAGGCCCACCAGGGTCAGGCAGGGCAGGCCGTTGGCCAGATGCACCTCCACCTCGATTGGCTGCGCGTGCATGCCAACCAGTGCGCGGCTGCGCACGCTTGCAAGGCCCATGGCGTGTTCTCCCCAGACAAGTGCGTGGCGGGAATCGGGATATTGGGTGTCTGCACTGCTTTGGTGCACAGACGGGGTGACCGACCGCTTTCCCCTCGGCAACACTGTAGTGGGCCCTGGCCGCCGCTTGGGAGAACTGTGGCTGGCACGCTCCATGCTTTGTGACAGTCGGTACGCATCGAACAGACAGACGGCATGGCCGCCCCGCAGCCAGCCACCGAGTTACAACTCCGGGCGCCGAAGCACCCGATTCAGGAGGACGCAATCATGAAAATGGTCTCAGCCATCATCAAACCCTTCAAGCTGGACGAGGTGCGTGAAGCCCTGTCGCAAATCGGCGTGCAGGGCATCACCGTGACCGAGGTGAAAGGCTTTGGCCGCCAGAAGGGCCACACCGAGCTGTACCGCGGCGCCGAGTATGTGGTCGATTTCCTGCCCAAGGTGAAGCTGGAAGCGGCCGTGGATGACGCGGTGCTGGAACAGGCGCTGGAAGCCATCGAATCCGCAGCCCGCACCGGCAAGATCGGTGACGGCAAGATCTTCGTCTATGACCTGGAACAGGTGGTGCGCATCCGCACCGGCGAAACCGGTAAAGAAGCCCTTTGATTTCCACCCTTCAGCGAGAGACAGTCATGAAAAAAACGCTCCCTGCACTTTCACTGGGTCTGGGTCTGCTGACCGCAGCCGCCGGTGCACTGGCCCAAGAGGCCGCCCCTGCCGTCGCCGCTGTGGCCGAAGCCGCCGCCCCGGCCGCTGCAGCAGCTGCCGAAGCCGCTCCCACCCTCAGCGCCGGTGATACCGCCTGGATGCTGACTTCCACCATGCTGGTGATCCTGATGACCATCCCCGGTCTGGCACTGTTTTACGGCGGCCTGGTGCGTTCCAAGAACATGCTGTCCGTGCTGGCGCAGGTGTTCGTGATCTTTTCGGCCATCACCGTGCTGTGGGCCATCTACGGCTTCTCGCTGGCATTCGGCGGTGAAGGCACGTTCTTCGGCGGCTTCGACAAGCTGTTCCTGGCCGGCATCACACCGGACACGCTGTCCAGTGCGCTGAAGACCATTCCCGAATACGTGTTCGTGGCCTTCCAGTCCACCTTCGCCGCCATCACCGTGTCGCTGATCGTGGGTGCGTTCGCCGAACGCATCAAGTTCGCTGCCGTGATGCTGTTCTCCATCCTGTGGTTCACCTTCAGCTATATCCCCATGGCCCACATGGTCTGGGGCGGTGGTCTGCTGGCTGCCGACGGCGCACTGGACTTCGCTGGCGGCACCGTGGTGCACATCAACGCCGCCATCGCTGGCCTGGTGGGTTCCTACATGGTGGGCAAGCGCATCGGTTTCGGCCGTGAAGCCCTGCCTCCGCACAGCCTGACGCTGACCATGGTCGGTGCCTCCCTGCTGTGGGTGGGCTGGTTCGGTTTCAACGCCGGCTCTGCAGGCGCCGCCAATGGCATCGCCGGTCTGGCTTTCATCAACACCATCCTTGCCACCGGCGCTGCCGCCGTGTCCTGGATCGTGGCCGAAGCCCTGCACAAGGGCAAGGCTTCCATGCTGGGTGCTGCCTCGGGTGCGGTGGCCGGTCTGGTGACCATCACCCCCGCTGCCGGTTTCGTGGGCCCCATGGGTTCCATCGTGATGGGTCTGATCGCTGGCCCTCTGTGCCTGTGGGGCGTGTCGGGTCTGAAGCGCATGCTCAAGGCCGATGACACCTGCGATGTGTTCGGCGTCCACGGCGTGGGCGGTATCCTGGGTGCCATCCTGACCGGTGTGTTCTGCGCTTCCAGCCTGGGTGGCGTGGAGCCCGAAGGCTTCAACATGGCCCACCAAGTGTGGGTGCAGTTCAAAAGCGTGGTTGTGACTCTGGTGTGGTCCGGTGTGGTGGCAGCGATCGCCTTCGCGATCTGCAAGGTCACGGTCGGTCTGCGTGTGTCGGAAGAAGCCGAACGCGAAGGCCTGGACATCACCAGCCACGGCGAGTCCGCCTACCAGCGCTAAGCCGCTGGTTCCCGACCGGGCACGGGGTGCCCGCCGCCCGGTCGGTGTTCCCATTGCGAGTGACGTGACGATTCATAGCCCGCCCCTGGCGGGCTTTTTTTATGGCTGCGGCGTTCGGACGGGCGGCGGCCCGCTTCCGTGCCGCATGCTGCGATTTCAGGAGCTGTTTGGGGCACTGCAGTGTGATCTCTGGGTGGCTTGGCGGTCAGGATTCAATCCATGCAAACGCCGCCAGCTATACAAGTTGTAGCAACAGCGGTCTGCACGCCTCCGGCCAGCACGCTTCACGCCGGCTGTTCAAAAAAATCACAAGGCCGGCATGTACGCGCCAGGGGGGCTGCCGCTACCATCGCTGCCCATGGAACCAGCACTGAGCCAGATCATCGAGCGCGTGCGCGCCGCCAGCCAAGCCGCTACCCCGCAAGCCCTGCGCATCCAGGGCGGGGGCAGCAAGGATTTCCTCGGCCTTGAACTGCGTGGCGAGGCGCTGGATGTGCGCCCGCTGCAGGGCATCGTCGATTACGAACCCAGCGAACTGGTGGTGACGGTGCGTGCCGGCACCCCACTGGCGCAGCTGGAGCAGGTGCTGGCAGAACGCGGCCAGGCCCTGGCCTTTGAGCCGCCGCACTTTGCCCGCCAGGGCCGCCAGGCCACGGTGGGAGGCATGGTGGCGGCAGGGTTGTCCGGCCCGGCACGTGCCAGCGTGGGCGCGGTGCGCGACTATGTGCTGGGTATCGAAATTCTGAATGGCAAGGCCGAGCTGCTGCGCTTTGGCGGCCAGGTCATGAAAAACGTGGCGGGTTACGACGTGTCCCGCCTGATGGCCGGAAGCTGGGGCACGTTGGGCGTGATCACCGAAGTCAGCCTGAAAGTGCTGCCGGTGGCACCTGCCGAGGCCACGCTGCGCTTTGACGGCATCGGCCAGGCCGATGCCCTGAAACAGTTGAACACCTGGGGCGGCCAGCCCCTGCCGTTGAATGCCAGCTGCTGGCTGCAGGATGGGGGCACGGGCACGCTGTACGTCCGCCTGCGCGGCGCCACGGCCGCCGTGGATGCGGCTTGCCGCAGCATGGGCGGCTCCCGCCTGGACGCCGCCAGCACGGCCGCAGACTGGGCTGCCTGCCGCGAGCTGCAACTGCCCTGGTTCACCGCGCGCGCGGCTGACCACTGCCTGTGGCGCCTGTCCGTGCCGCAGACGGCGCCCGAGCTGGCGCTGCCTATCGGTACGGCCGCGCCGCTGGTCGAATGGCATGGCGGCCTGCGCTGGGTGCAGGCGCCGCGCAGCGCGGGCGCCGCGCTGAAAGCCGCCGCCCGCACGGTGGGCGGCGATGCGCTGCTGTTCAGCGCGGAAGCTGCGCAGCCCCTCAGCGGTGAACCGCTGTTCGATCCCCAGAATGCCGCGGTGCAGCGCATCCAGAAACAGCTGAAGACCGCGTTCGATCCGGTGGGCATCTTCAACCCCGGACGCACCAGCGCTGCGCTCTGACGCCGTGCCCTGACAAGAATTACGAGACACCACGATGCAGACCAACCTCGCACCCGAATACCGCAGCACGCCCGAAGGCCAGGAGGCCGAGGCCATTCTGCGCAAATGCGTGCACTGCGGCTTTTGCACCGCCACCTGCCCCACCTACCAGACGCTGGGTGACGAGCTGGACGGCCCGCGCGGCCGCATCTACCTGATCAAGCAGGTGCTGGAAGGGGCCACCCCCACCCGCGCCACGCAGGAGCACCTGGACCGCTGCCTGACCTGCCGCAACTGCGAATCCACCTGCCCCAGCGGCGTGCAATACGGTCACCTGGTGGACATCGGCCGCAAGGTGGTGGACGAGAAGGTGCAGCGCCCGCTGGGCGAGCGCCTCAAGCGCTGGGCGCTGAAGGAAGGCATCCCCTCGCCGCTGTTTGCCCCGGCCATGAAGCTAGGCCAGGCCGTGCGCCCGCTGCTGCCGGAGGTCATCAAGGCCAAGGTGCCACCCAAGACGGAACACGGTGTCTGGCCGACGCGTGCACACGCCCGCAAGGTGCTGCTGCTGGCGGGCTGCGTGCAGCCTGCGATGCTGCCCAACATCAACTACGCCACGGCCCGCGTGCTCGATGCCGTGGGCATCCAGACCGTGATCGCCGATAAGGCCGGGTGCTGCGGCGCAGTGAAGTTCCACCTGAATGACCAGGACAGTGCGCGGGACCAGATGCGCGCCAACATCGATGCCTGGTGGCCTGCCGTGGAGGCCGGCGAAGTCGAAGCCATCATCAGCAATGCCTCGGGCTGCGGCGCCATGGTCAAGGACTATGCCCATGCCCTGCGTGACGACAGCGCCTATGCGGCCAAGGCCCAGCGCGTGAGCGCGCTGGCGCGCGATCTGAGCGAGCTGCTACCCGCCCTGCTGCCCGAACTGGCCGACAAGCTGGCCGGCCGTGCCAAGGTGCCTGCACAGCCCATGGCCTACCACCCGCCCTGCACCTTGCAGCATGCGCAAAAGCTCAAGGGCGTGGTCGAGGCCAACCTGGGCAAGCTGGGCTTCCAGCTGCGCACGGCGCGCACCGAATCGCACCTGTGCTGCGGTTCGGCCGGCACCTATTCCATCCTGCAGTCCGATATTTCCCAGCAGCTGCGCACCCGCAAGCTGGATGCGCTGGACGAGGCCTTTGAAGGCGGTGCGCCTGCTGCCATCCTGTCTGCCAATATCGGCTGCATCACCCACCTGCAAGCCGGTACGGCTGTGCCGGTGCGCCACTGGGTGGAAGTGCTGGACGAAGCCCTGGTCTGACCGCTGGGCTGCGCCCTGCAGGGGCCCTGCAGCCGCAGCACGGCCACCGCATTCCCGTGCCGGCCGCAGCCTGCAAAGCCGCCCGTCGCCCGCAGGACTGCCAATGCTGGCATGATGGCGGCCTTGTTTTTTTGTCGCCATTGGCCTGCCCATGACCGAAATCGTGTCCTCCCTCCCCGAAACCCCGGCCACCGACGCCGCAGCCGTACAGCCCGCCCAGGCCGATGGTGCCCGTCGCCGCAACCGGCGCGGTGGACGGGGACGTGCCGCTGCCGCCAAGGGCGCCGCACCGCAGTCCGCTGCCGCTCCCGCGCGCGCCGTGCGTGAAATCCATCCCGTGCTGCTGCAGCTGGCGCAGCTGTACCCGGCGCTGTTCGGTGACAGCCCCAAGCCGCTCAAGCGCGGCATCTTCCAGGATCTGCAGGCCGCCCAGGGCGAAGCGCTGGACAAGGACGGCCTCAAGCAGGCGCTGGCCCTGCACACCCGCTCCTCCCGCTATCTGAATGTCGTAGCCACGGGCGCGGCACGCTGCGATCTGCAGGGCGTGGAAGTGGAAGCCATGGCGCCCGAGCACGTGCTGCACGCGTTGATCGAAGTCTTCCGCCGCAAGAAGCCGCGCGACGGCGAGGACCTGCAGGCCAAGCTGCAACGCCGCATCGGCCAGGCCTTCATCGACAGCGGTCTGGGCCGCGATGCCTACCTGGAAAAAGTGCAGCTGCGCGAACCCAGCGCCCTGGCCAAGGTCGAAGCGGCGCTGGCCGTGGTGGCCGAACAGGACGCCAAGGCCGAAGCCGTGCTGCGGGCCTTTGAAGGCAGCGGTGCGGAGACGGTGGACGCCTTTGCCGACATGTACGGCATGAACACCCAGCAGGTGCAGCGCCAGCTGCACCGCGCCCGGCAGTTGAAGGCACAGGCCTGAGCACTGCATGGTGAACCGCCGGGGGCGCTGGTGTGGCGCCGCCAATGGCGGTTGGCCGGGTGCCTGACGGCATGCGGCCTGCAGCCGTTGCAACCTTCGCTTAGGCGGAGGTGGGGGCCTGTGCCAGCGCCTGCTCGATATCGCTGCCCAGCGTCACCGGTGCATCCTGGGGCGCATAGCGGCGGATCGCCCGGCCATCGCGACCGACCAGGAATTTGGTGAAGTTCCACTTGATGGCCTTGCTGCCCAGCAGACCGGGGGCCTGTTCCTTGAGCCAGACGAACAGCGGCGCAGCGGCTTCGCCGTTGACTTCGATCTTGGCCATCATCGGAAACTCCACGCCGTAGTTCTTCTGGCAGAAGGTGGCGATGTCGCTGTTGTGGGCCGGGTCCTGGTGGCCGAACTGGTTGCAGGGGAAGCCCAGCACCACCAGCCCCTGGGAGCCGAAGCGTTCATACAGCTGCTGCAGGCCGGCCAGCTGGGGCGTGAAGCCGCAGGCGCTGGCGGTGTTCACCACCAGCACGACCTTGCCGGCGTACTGGCCCAGGTCGTGTTCGTCGCCTTCGATGTTGCGCACCTGGAAATCATGGAGTGTGGTCATGGAGTATCCTTGCATGGGCGCCATCTTGCCACGCCCATGGGCGCACTTTATGCCTTGCGGCGGCGGCCCTGCAAGGCGGCCAGCAGCGCGCCGCCGATGATCAGCGCACCGCCCAGCAGCATGCGCGGCGTCAGCTCGGTGGCGCCCAGCAGCCAGGCCGAGATGGTGGCAAACAGCACTTCGGACAGCATGATCAGCGAGGTGGTGGCCGTCGGCAGGCGCGCCGCGCCGTACTGCAGTGCCCAGTTGCCCACCGCCACCAGCACGGCCATGACCAAGGCGCACAGCAACCAGGTAGTCTGCGGCGCCGGCAGGCCGGGCAGCGCGCCCAGCCCGTAGCCCAGGCTGGCGGTGGTCAGGCCCGTGGCCATGCAGCCTACAAACATGGCCAGCATGCGCGAGGTGCCGGGCGCACTGTGGGTGCGGCGCAGGATCACATTGGTGATGGCAAAGCACAGGCCGCCGAACACGGCCAGATAGTCGGGCAGGGCGATGCCGGCCGTCAGACTGCTCCAGCTGGCCCCCGCAGGCACGATCACCAGGCCCATGCCGGCGAATGCCAGTGCCAGGCGCAGCAGACCCAGGGGCGTGGGGCGCTCGCCCAGGAACTTCCAGGCCAGCAGCACCGCCCAGGCGGGCATCAGATAGAACAGCAGGATCACCCGCACCACATCCCCGGTAGAGCTGGCGGTGTTGAAGGCCACATTCGTCAGCCCGGAGGACAGGGCCAGCAGCCACAGCGCCGGGTGGGCCAGCAGCCCGCCCCAGCTGCGCGCTGCCAGCAGCGTGGTGCCGAGCACCAGGGCGCCGTAGATCAGCGAGGTGGCCCAGGGGGCGGCCAGGCCGGCGGCATGCATGGTCTTGAACGGCCACCAGGACAGCCCCCAGACCATGGCGTTGAACAGCAGGGCGAAATACGGTGCAGGAGAGTGCATGGCAGAAAACGACTCCGGCGCAGGGGGTGCCTGCGCCGGAAACGATGAACACGTGGAAAGCGGGTGGCTGGCTTCAGTGGTGGTGGTCGTGGCGCGCAATATTGAGCAGGCGGCGCACTTCCCCACCGTGGTGGCGGCAGTTGTAGCGGTACCAGCGGCCGATCAGCCACATGGTGATGGCCACAATCAGGCCAAAGCCGGTGATGGCGCCATAGGCCGATACTCCCAGCTTGGTGGCCAGCGCATACAAGGCGCCCAGGCCCAGGATGCAGGCCTGTTCATTGAAATTCTGCACGGCGATGGAGCGGCCCGCGCCCATCAGGTCATGGCCGCGGTGCTGCAGCAGCGCGTTCATGGGCACCACCAAGAAGCCGCCCAGGCCGCCCAGCAGGATCAGGAAGGGGATGGCAATCCACAGGTGGCCGATGAAATTCATGCACACCACCAGCAGGCCCATGGCAATGCCCATGGGAATCACCCGCGTGGCGTGCTGCAGGCGCATGCGCATCGAGGCCAGCACCGCGCCGGCGGCGGTGCCGATGGCCACCACGCCCACCAGGGCCGAGGCCTGGGTGGTGCCATAGCCCAGTGCCACCGCAGCCCAGGCCAGCACGATGTAGCGCAGATTGCCGGACACGCCCCAGAACAGGGTGGTGGTGGACAGCGAGATCTGACCCAGCTTGTCGCGCCACAGGCGGCGGTTGCAGTCACGGAAGTCAGGCAGCAGGGCCAGTGTGGCGGCCAGCAGGCCCTGGTCCGGGTGCTGGCGCATGGGCACCAGCGGGGTGCTGGTGCGGGGAATGCGCAGGTTGAAGACGGCCGCCAGGGCATAGACAAACACCAGCACGCCGATGGCGGCTTCGGCCGCGTTGTCGACAAACGGCACGTTCAGTGCCATCAGCTGTGTCGCAACAGCCGGGCCCACCAGCTGGCCGCCCAGCAGCACGCCCAGGATGATGGAGGTGATGGTCAGCCCCTCGATCCAGCCATTGGCCTTGACCAGCTGGGAGGGGGGCAGCAGTTCGGTCAGGATGCCGTATTTGGCCGGCGAGTAGGCGGCGGCGCCCAGGCCCACCACGGCATAGGCCAGCAGCGGGTGGTGGCCGATCAGCATCATCAGACAGCCCACCACCTTGATGGCATTGCTGATGAACATCACCCGCCCCTTGGGCAAGGCGTCGGCAAAGGCGCCCACAAAAGGGGCCAGGATCACGTAGAACAGCGCGAACATGGGCACCAGGGCCGCACGCTGCCATTCCGGGGCGCCGGAGGTGCGCAACAGTTCCACCGCGGTGACAAACAGGGCATTGTCGGCCAGCGAGCTGAAGAACTGCGCCGACATGATGGTGTAGAAACCGCGTTTCATGGATGGGGATGCGTACTATTAGCAGAGCTAATACCCACGCTGATCTGGACCTGTTGGCAAAGTGACTGGCGGTTATATCACGCAGGTTTGTAGCGGGAGTGCCAGAATTCCGTACTTCTTTTCCCTAACTCTTATCTGACATGCCACGTCCCATCCAGGCCACCATCCATCCCGAAGCAGTGCGCCACAACCTGGAGCGTGCGCGCCAGGCGGCCCCCGATGCACGGCTGTGGGCGGTGGTCAAGGCCAATGCCTATGGCCATGGCATCGAGCGCGTGTTCGATGCGATGCGGGCCACTGACGGCTTTGCGCTGCTGGAATTGTCCGAAGCCGAACGCATCCGCCAGCTGGGATGGCGTGGCCCGATTCTGTTGCTCGAAGGGGTATTTGACGCCCGCGACCTGGAACTGTGCTCCCGCCTGGGCGTGTGGCACGCCGTGCATTGCGACCAGCAGATCGACTGGCTGGCCGCCCACAAGACCCAGCAGCCGCACCGAGTGTTCCTGAAGATGAACAGCGGCATGAACCGCCTGGGCTTCACGCCCGAGCGCTTTCGCAGCGCCTATGCGCGCCTGAATGCGCTCACCCAGGTGGAAGAGATTTCCTTCATCACCCATTTCAGCGATGCCGACGGGCCGCGCGGCATTGAGCACCAGCTCCAGGCCTTTCTCGGCGCCACGCAGGACCTGCCCGGCGAGCGCAGCGTGTGCAACAGTGCCGCCACCTTGCTGCACGGCATGGAATCGCGCGTGCGCAACGACTGGGTGCGTCCTGGCATCGTGCTGTACGGCAGCGCGCCCGATTACCCGCTGCACACGGCCGCCGATTGGGGGCTGCAGCCCGCCATGACGCTGTCGACCCAGGTCATCGGCGTGCAGCAGCTGCAGGCGGGGGACAGCGTGGGCTACGGCTCCACCTTTGTGGCCGACGGCCCCATGCGCACCGGCATCATTGCCTGCGGTTATGCCGACGGCTACCCACGCCACTGCGGCACGGGCACGCCGGTGCTGGTGGACGGCGTGCGCACCCGTGTGCTGGGCCGCGTCAGCATGGACATGCTCAATGTCGACCTGACGCCCGTGCCCGACGCCGGCATCGGCAGCGAAGTCACGCTGTGGGGCACGGCGCGCCAGGGCGCCCAGCTGTCCATCGACGAGGTGGCCGCTGCGGCCGGCACCGTGGGCTACGAGCTGATGTGCGCCGTGGCGCCGCGTGTGCCGGTGGTGGTGGAAGGCGCAGCCTGAGAGGCGGGAAGGTTGAGGGGGCAGGGGCTCCCGCAGTGCGCTGCGGGTGCTTCGGGGGACAGGACTCAGTCGTGCAGCGGGGGCGGGCTGTAGCTGGGGTCGTGTGCCAGCGAATCGCCTTCGCCTTGCGGCAGCGGCAGGGCGGCCAGCTGGCTGTGCATCTGGCGCAGCAGGTCCAGCAACTGCTGCTGTTCCGACATCGACCAGCCCGCCAGCATCTGCGCGCCCAGGCTGCTGCGGTGGTTGCGCAGACCGGTGAAGGCTTCGGCGCCCTGGGCGCTCAGACGCAGGCAGCGGCTGCGCTTGTCCTGTGGATGGGGCACCCTCTCCAGCCAGCCATGGGTTTCCATCTGCTGCAGCAGGCGTGCCACCTGGGCCTTGTCGGTGCCGGTGTGCGCCACCAGGTCCTTGTGGGTGCACAGGGGATGGTGGCCCACGTACAGCAGCACTTTCAGCTCATTGGCCGTCAGCGGCAGCGCCTGGGCGTGCAGGGCCGCACGCATCTGGCGGCGGTAGGCCAGCGTCAGGTTGTGCATGGCATCCAGCACGGCAGAGGGCAGGGCAGAGGTGTTCATCCAGGGATCTCGTCAGCAGAAGCAAATGGTGCACGCATTGGTTGACAAAGTCAATTAACAATGGTTATATTGTTGATCAAGTCAACATTCTAAGCAGGAGCGTGCATGACCACCACCGATATCGCAGCCACCGGCTCAACCATCCCCGATACCGCCCTGCGCGTGGAGCGTGTGCGCCACGTGTTTGCCGCGCACCACCTCCAGCTGCAATCGCGCGAAGTGGTCAGCCCCGGCTTTGTGCGCATCACGCTGGCGGGGGCCGATCTGACGGCTTTTCGCAGCGACGGCTTTGATGACCACGTCAAATTCCTGCTGCCCCAGCCCGGCCAGAACAAGCCCAGCCTGCCGCAGATGGTGGATGGTCGCCCCCACTTTGACGGCGAGCGCCCTGTCGCGCGAGACTACACCCCGGTGCGCTGGGATGCCGCCAAAGGCCAGCTGGTGCTGGAGTTCGCCCTGCATGACCATGGCCCGGCCGCCGAATGGGCGCGCACCGCGCAGATCGGCCAATGGGCCGGGGTGGCCGGGCCGCGTGGCAGCATGGTGATTCCTGCCGGCTTTGCCTGGCACTGGCTGCTGGGCGATGACAGCGCGCTGCCTGCCGTGGAACGCCGCCTGGCGGAGCTGCCGGCCACGGCCCGTGTGACCGTGCGCCTGAAGGTAGCTGAGGCCGACCGCCGTCCGCTGCCCAGCGCCGCCCAGGTGGACCTGCAGTGGGTGGACGATCTGGCCGAGGCCGCTGCCGCCCTGCCGCTGCCGTCCGAGGACGGCTACATCTGGGCCGCCGGCGAGCACAACGACATGGCCGCGCTGCGCACTGTCTTCAAGGACAAGGGCGCTTCGCTCAAGCGCATGCGCATCTCCGCCTACTGGAAGCGCGGCCAGGCGGACCACCACGAGGAACTGGTGCAGGAGTGAGCAGGCGCCCTGCCGGGCAACCGTCTCAGTCGTGCAGGGCGGCCCGCACGGCGGGCCGCAGCTGCATGCGCTGGTAGTGGTCGGCCAGGCGCGGGAAGTGGGCGATGTCCACGCCGTCGCCGTGCAGCCAGCCGGCGATGGTGAACAGATAGGCGTCTGCCACGGAGAAGGCCTCGCCCAGTACCCAGGGGCCGCGGTCCAGCCAATGGGCTTCGATCAGTGCGCAGCACTCCGCCATGTTGGCGGCGACCTTGTCCTGCATGGAGGCGACGGCCGCCGCATCATCGCTCCAGCGTGCGCCGCGCCGGCCGTGGGCGTGGGCCACATGCACGGTGCTGGCCAGGTAGCTGTGAAAGCCCTGCATGCGGGCGAACTGCACCGGGTCGGTGGGGGCCAGATGGGCCTCGGGAAAGCGCTGGGCCACATAGGCCAGCAGGGCCACGGTCTCGGTCAGCACGGTGCTGCCATCTTCCAGCCGCAGCGCGGGCACACGGCCCAGTGGGTTCAGCGCCAGGTATTCGCCGCTGCGCTGGGCGTTCTGGCTGAAGTCGACGTACTGCAGCTGGTAGTCGGCACCGGCTTCGTTCAGGGCAATGCGGGTGGCCAGGGCGCAGGTGTGGGGGGCGTAGAACAGGGTCAGGTGCGGCATGCGGTCTCCAGAGGGTCCGTTGGGAGGGGAATGGCCTGCAGCATAGCGGCAGCAGGCGGCCGGCAGAAAACAGGCACGGCAGCGCCCGTGGTGTGCGGGCATGCGGCGGTGGCGCCGCCGGGCCGGGCGCCCGCCGCTATAGTCGCTGCCCATGGCCAAGGACAAAACCATCTACACCTGCAACGCATGCGGCGGCACCACGCCGCGCTGGCTGGGCAAATGCCCGAACTGCGGGGCGTGGAACAGCCTGATCGAGACCGTGCCCGACAGCGCGTCCGGCGGCAAGAACCGCCTGAGTGCCCCCCAGGGCTATGCCGGTCTGGCCAATGCCCAGCCGGTGACGCCGCTGGCGGCCATCGAGGCGCAGGATGTGGCGCGCACGCCCAGCGGCATCGAGGAACTGGACCGCGTGCTGGGCGGCGGGGTGGTCGAAGGCGGGGTGGTGCTGATCGGCGGCGATCCGGGCATCGGAAAATCCACGTTGCTGCTGCAGGCCATGGACGCGCTGCAGCGCGCCGGTCTGCCCACCTTGTATGTGACCGGCGAGGAGAGCGGAGCCCAGGTGGCGATGCGTTCGCGCAGGTTGGGCATCGACGGCAGCCAGGTCAACCTGCTGGCCGAAATCCAGCTGGAAAAGATCCTGGCCACGGTGGAGGCCACGCAGCCGGCCGTGGTGGTGATCGACTCCATCCAGACCGTGTATTCCGACCAGCTCACCAGCGCTCCCGGCTCGGTGGCCCAGGTGCGCGAATGCGCGGCGCACCTGACGCGCATGGCCAAGAGCACCGGGGTGACCGTGATCCTGGTGGGCCATGTGACCAAGGAGGGCGCGCTGGCCGGCCCGCGTGTGCTGGAGCACATGGTGGATACGGTGCTGTACTTCGAGGGTGACACCCACAGCCCGCACCGCCTGGTCCGCGCCATCAAGAACCGCTTTGGTGCGGTGAACGAGATCGGCGTGTTCGCCATGACGGAAAAAGGCCTGAAGGGGGTGAGCAACCCCAGCGCCATCTTCCTGAGCCAGCACACCGAGCCTGTGCCCGGCAGCTGCGTGCTGGTCACGCTGGAAGGCACGCGTCCGCTGCTGGTGGAGATCCAGGCACTGGTGGACGGCGGCGGCCCATCGCCGCGGCGCCTGTCGGTGGGCCTGGACAAGGACCGCCTGGCCATGCTGCTGGCCGTGCTCAACCGCCATGCCGGGGTGGCCTGCGCCGACCAGGATGTGTTTGTCAACGCCGTGGGCGGGGTGCGCATCGGCGAGCCGGCGGCCGATCTGGCGGTGATGCTGTCCATCACCAGCAGCCTGCGCGGCAAGGCCCTGCCCAAGGGCTTTATCGCCTTTGGCGAAGTCGGACTGGCCGGTGAGGTGCGGCCCGCACCGCGCGGTCAGGACCGGTTGAAGGAGGCCGCCAAGCTGGGCTTCACGGTGGCCGTGGTGCCCAAGGCGAACGCGCCGAAGAAGGCGGTGGCCGGCCTGAAGATCCACACCGTGGAGCGCGTGGACGAGGCCATGCAGATCGTGCGCGGGCTGGAATAAGCGCAGAGCATTGAAAAACAGGAGCGGCTTGCGCCGAACCGGCGCGCTGTTGCAGGCAAACAGCCCCCAGATTCCGGGGGCGATAGGCGGCTGTGCTGTGGCCGTCCACCCTGCAAGGCGGCATAACCCCACGGCTACGCACTGCCCGCAGCCAGGGGAAATGCCCCCTGTTGGACAATACGGCGCATGAATTTTCGCAAGTTTGTGGTGCCAGTGGGTCTGGCCATTCTGTTTTACGCGGCCCACCGCTCCTATGGCTGGATGGGCGTGGCGGCCGTGGGCGGCGGCACGGTGATGTGGCTGCTGCTGCACTTCACCCGGCTGATGACCATTGTGCGCCGTGCTTCCAACCAGCCCATTGGCTATGTCGGCAGCGCCATCATGCTGAACGTCAAGCTCAAGCCCAAGGTCAGCCTGATGCATGTGATCGCCATGACGCGTTCGCTGGGCCAGCGCATGTCGGAGGAAGGCCAGGATCCGGAAATCTTCCGCTGGACCGACGGTACCAACTCCCATGTCACCTGTGAATTCGTCGGCGGCCGCCTGATGAAGTGGACGCTGCAGCGCCCGCCTCAGCCCGAAGCCACGGCTGGCGACGCTGCGCAGGCTCCTGCTGCCCTGCCTCCTGGCGCTCCCTGAGCCCTGGGCTTTGCCCCTTGTGCCGGCCTGAGGGCCCGCGCCAGGAGGGCGCTGCGTGAGGGGCATCTGGGGCCTTGCTTGGTGTGCTGCATCGCGTATCGGGGCAAATGGCGCTTGCGGGCCTAAAATGGCGGTTTCGCCCGTAAATCCCTTTCCCTGAAGCACGCCAAGGAGTGGTATGAGCCCCGTAGTTCCCTCGATGTCCGACCGTGATGGCAAGATCTGGATGGATGGCCAGATGGTGGAGTGGCGTGACGCCAAGGTCCATGTACTGACCCACACGCTGCACTACGGCTGCGGCGCCTTCGAAGGCGTGCGTGCCTATGACACTGCCCAGGGCACGGCCATCTTCCGCCTGGAAGACCATACCAAGCGCCTGTTCAACAGTGCCAAGATCCTGCGCATGCAGATCCCGTTCACCCAGGAGCAGGTGAACCAGGCCCAGGTGGACGTGGTCAAGGCCAACCAGCTCAAGTCCTGCTACTTGCGCCCGCTGACCTGGATCGGCGACCGCAAGCTGGGCGTGAGCCCCAAGGGCAACAGCATCCACCTGATGGTGGCGGCCTGGGCCTGGGGCGCCTACCTGGGCGAAGAAGGCATGCAGCGCGGCATCCGCGTGAAGGTTTCGAGCTTCACTCGCCACCATGTGAACATCACCATGAGCCAGGCCAAGGCGGTGAGCAACTACACCAACTCCATCCTGGCCAACACCGAAGCGCTGGACGATGGCTACGACGAAGCCATCCTGCTGGACGCGGCAGGCTTTGTGTCCGAAGGCTCGGGCGAGAACATCTTTGTGATCAAGGACGGTGTGGTCTATACGCCCGACCTGTCCGCCGGCGCCCTGAACGGCATCACCCGCAACACCGTGTTCCACATCTGCAAGGATCTGGGCTTGGAGGTGGTGCAAAAGCGCATCACCCGTGACGAGTTGTACATCGCCGACGAAGTCTTCTTCACCGGCACGGCCGCCGAAGTGACGCCCATCCGCGAGGTGGACCGCCTGCCCATCGGCGAAGGCCGCCGTGGCCCCCTCACCGAAAAGATTCAAAACGCGTTCTTTGACATCGTCAACGGACGCAATCCCAAATACACCCACTGGTTGACCCGGGTGTAAATTCCGCCCCATCGAGAGAGAGACACCGAATATGAGCACGACTGCCGTTGTAGAACTGGCTGCCAAGGATTTGAATGCCCAAGGCGGCGTCTACTGCCCCAGCCCCAAGGCCGACATGAAGCTGTGGAACAGCCACCCCAAGGTCTACCTGGATGTGGCCCATACCGGCCAGGCCAAGTGCCCCTACTGTGGCACGACTTACCGCCTGAAAGAGGGCGAGGTGTTTGCGGGTGGCCACTGATCACATCCTGGCGTCCGACGACAGCGCTCCCGCGGAGCGCTGTTTCACTTTGGATGCCGTCACCGCCGTCATCGTGACCTTCAACAGCGCGCACTGTGCCGAGGCACTGGCCGCGCAGCTGGCGGATTGGCCGCATGTCATCGTGGTGGACAACGGCAGCGCCGACGACACGCCGGCCCGCATCCGTGCGTCCCTGCCGCAGGCCCAGGTGCTGGAGCTGGGGGAAAACCGGGGATTTGGTGCGGCCAACAATGCCGCCCTGCACCAGGTCCGGACCCCTTTTGCGTTGCTCATGAATCCGGACTGCGCGGTGATGGCCGCCGATGCCCAGGCGCTGCTGGCCTCCATGGCGCAGTGGCCGCAAGCGGCCATCATGGCTCCGCAGTTGGTGGGGGGTGATGGCGGCAAGCAGGTCAATTACGGCTGGGCTCGCCACCTGTGGGCGTCCAAAGGCCCGGCTGCCGAGGGCGTGACCTGTGTCGGCAATGCCTGCGGTGCGGCCATGCTGCTGCGTTTGAGCGCCATGCCCACGCGCGACTGGTTCGACACGCGCTTTTTCCTGTACTACGAAGACGAAGACCTGTGTCTGCGTCTGTTGCAGGCTGGCACGCCCGTGTTGATCGAGCCGTCCGTGCACGTGGCCCACGCCAACCGCGGGTCGGTGCGCGGTCCACGCCCGCTGAATGTGGAATACGGACGTGGCTACCACCATGCCCGCTCCAAGGTGCTGTTCACAGCCAAGCACCAGGGCCATGCGGCGGCCATCCAGCACCGCCGCCGGGCCCTGTGGGGCGCCGTAGGCCTGCTGGCCCTGCGTGTCTTTGCCCCGTCGCCCAAGCATGTGGCGCGGGTGTGGGGGCGTGTCGTGGGCCTGTGGTCTGCGCCGGTGCAATACTGAAGAATGGACGCGCGGATGAGCCGATTGAGCATTGTGGTGCTGACCCTGAACGAGGCGCACAACATCGACGCCTGCCTGCGCAGCGCCCAGGGCGTGGCCGACCAGATTCTGGTGGTGGACAGCGGCAGTCAGGATGCGACCGTGTCTTTGGCCCAGGGACTGGGCGCCCAGGTTGTGGCGTACCCGGACTGGCAAGGGTTTGGCGAACAGCGCAGCCGCGCACTGCAGCATGTACAGGCAGACTGGGTGTTCTTTCTGGATGCCGATGAGCGCCTGACCCCGGCACTGGCCGACGAAATCCGCCAGGTGGTGGCGGACAACGCCGAAGCCGTCTGGGAAGTGGAATGGGAGCAGATGGCCTATGGGCAGTCGCTGGGGCGCATGCGTGGCACCGGAGGCGTGGCACGGCTGTTCCCGATGCGGGTGCTTGAAGGCTTCAGCGGTGCGGTGCATGAAGGGGCGGTGCTGCGCACTGCAGTACCCACCCGGCATCTGCGCCAGCGCCTGCCGCATTTCTCGCGTGAAACCATTTATGGCAGCCTGGTGAAGCTGGCGCAGTATGTCCAATTGGGCGCGCTGAAACGGCACCAGGCGGGAAAGCGCGGTGGCGTTCTGCGCGGTCTGGGCTCCGGTATGGCCAATTTCACCCGCCTGTACGTCTTTCAGCGTGGTTTTCTGTGCGGTCGCGCAGGGTTTCTCTATAGTTTTTTTGTCGGGCTGGAATGTTTCTTCCGCTACGTGGCGCTGGAAGTGGACCGCGACCAACTGAAGAAGCCGGTGCGGCGTTGATATGTGTTCGGTGTGCAAAGCATGCGCCGCTGGAGCGCGTGCCTAAGGGTTTATGCAGCCAAAGTTGATTTCCTCGCGCCTGGAGACAGGTGCCCAGTGGATGCTGGTCGCCGCGTTTCTGTTTTTTCCTGCGGCCATGGCATTGGGCAATATCGCCATGCTGCTGACGGGCCTGCTGGCGCTGCTCAGCGGGGTGTTATGGCGTGAGCGCAGTACATGGCGCCGTGCGCCGTACCCCTGGCTGATGCTGGGCCTGTATGGCGTGGTGTTGCTGGGCGGCCTGTGGAGCAGTGCTCTTTGGGGCGACATCCAGCTGAACTACACCAAGTACATCAAGCTGCTGCTGGGGGCGGTGTTCTTTGTCCTGCTGGCCCAGCCGCAGTGGCGCACACGGTGCCTGCAGGCGTTCAGTGCCTGCATGCTGTTCATTCTGGTGTCGGTCTACGCCAACATCTGGCTGCAGCTGCCATGGTCGAAGACCCAGAATCTGGGCTGGGGCGTGGACCACACGGTGATTGGCGACTACATCACGCAGAACATCATGATGTCGTTCTTTGTGGTGCTGGCGCTGTGGTACGGCAAGAATGCTCCCCGGTTGTCCCTGCGGCTGCTGGCCGCGGCAGTGGCCTTGCTGGCGGCCGTGGCCATCACCCAGTTGTCGCTGGGGCGCACCGGCTATGTGCTGTTGATGCTGGGCGTGAGCAGCTTTGTGTTCTTTGCACTGAAAGGCTATCAGCGCTGGCTGGCACTGCTCACCATTGTGGTGGCAGCGGGCGGTGCCTACGCCGTGTCTCAGACGGCCCAGGATCGCGTGCATCTGGCGATTGCCGAAGCCCGCGACAGTGAGAAGATGGAGATCACCAGCATTGGTGGCCGCATCAATTTCTGGAAGCACACCTGGGAGCTGGTGCAGCAAAAGCCGCTCACCGGTTGGGGCACCGGCAGCTACCACGATGAATGGTGCCGTCATGTGACGGAACCCGGGTGGTGTGATTTCGGCGACCGCCACCCCCACAACCAGTATCTGTTGTTCTGGATGGAAAACGGCCTGATTGGCGTGTTGCTCTTCATTGGGATTCTGGTGACCACCGCCCATTCCGCCTGGCGTGATGACCGCTGGCGTCCGGTGGTGCTGAGCTTCCTCGTGATCCTGGCGACCAACAGCCTGATCAATGTGTCGCTGTGGAGCTCGCGTGAGAGCCATTTCTTCACCATGATGCTGAGCTTGCTGGCGGCCCAGGCCTATTTTGGAACGCGACAGACATCTGCCGCCCTGCAGAAGGACCGAATGTGATTGTGGATGTGAGCCGCCTGCCCCTGCTGGGCGAAGGAACCGTGAAGCGTGTCTATGCCCTGCCCGATGATGACGGCAAGGTGCTCAAGCTGATCCGCCCCGAACTGGTGGCGCCGGACGGCGGCTTCGCCAAACATGGCCGGCTCAAGCGTGCGTTTGCCCAGGGTGTGTACCGGCAGTTCCGGCGCGAGATCATCCAGTACCTGCAGCTGTCCAAAGCGGCCTACCACCAGCAGACCACCTTCTTTCCGATGGAAACGCCGTATGGGCTGGTGCCCACGACGCAGGGCCTGGGCCTGGTGACAGAGAAAATCCTCGGCCCGGACGGCCTGCCCCAGACGCTCGAAGCGCTCGCTGCCGCCGGCGCGCTGGAGGCCAAGCATTACACCGCGCTGGAGCAGTTCTTCGATGCCTGTGCAGACCTGCACCTGGTGTTCGGGGAAGTGAATGTGGCGGGGTTGATGTACACCGAATCCCGCTCGGGTGGCCCGGAGTTCGTGCTGGTGGACGGCATTGGCGAGAAGCTGTTGATTCCGGTGCGCAGCTGGTTCAAAAGCATCAATACCAGCTATGTCCGCAAGGTCCAGCGCCGTCTGATGGGGCAGGTGCAGGCCCTGGTTCAGGAGGCTGCGCAGGCCTGAAGAAAAGACACAGCCCTGCCGGAGCAGGACTGTGCATGTGCAGGCGGCTTACAGCGGAAGCCGCAATTCGAAGCACGCGCCGGGCGCACCGTCGGTGCGGTCGGTGGCGCGCACCGTGCCGCCATGGCGTTCGGCAATCGAGCGCACCAGCGACAGGCCCAGGCCCACACCGCCCGAGCGTTCACTGGCTCCGGGCAGGCGGTAGAACTTCTCGAAAATGCGTTCGCGCTGTGCGGCCGGCACGCCGGGGCCGTGGTCCTGTACCCGGATGAGGGCCATGCCACCCTCCTGCGCCAGGGTCAGGGTGATGTCGCCGTGGCTGTAGCGGCGGGCATTTTCCAGCAGATTGCGCACGGCACGGCGCAGCAGCTTGGCCACGCCCTGCACCTCCAGCGGGCTGGTGCCCTGCAGGTCCAGTTCGGCTTCCACGCGGGCGCATTCCTCGGCGGCCAGACCAATCAGGTCCACCGATTCGGGTGTCCCCACATCGGTTTCCTTGGATTCCAGGCGGCTGGCCAGCAGGATTTCGTCCACCAGCTGGTCCAGCTCTCCGATGTTGCGCAGGATCTCGGCCTTGGCACTGGCTGAAGGCTGGTCATCGCCCATCAGTTCCAGGCCCATGCGGATGCGCGTCAGCGGCGAGCGCAGCTCGTGCGAGGCATTGGCCAGCAGCGTCTTGTGCGAGGTCACCAGGGTTTCGATGCGCTCGGCGGCGGCGTTGAACTGGCGGGCCAGATCGGCTACTTCGTCATCGCCCTTGGTAGCCACGCGCACGGACAGATCGCCTTCGCCGAAGCGCTGCACCCCGCGTTGCAGGTTCTCCAGGCGTTGCAGCAGGCGGCGGATGATGGGGAACACCCCCACGGCCACCGCGACACCCACCAGGGCCAGCATCCACAGAAAGCCGAAAGGCGGGCTGAGCCAGAAAGCCGCGTAGCCGCCGGGGGGCGGGCGGCCGCCATGGGGCCCTCCACCGCGCTCGTTGCGGTCACCCCGGTCGGGGCGGGGGGCCATGTGCAGTTGCAGCAAATCCCCACCGGGCGTGACGATGTCGAACAACACCCCTTCCTGCGGCGGCGTCGGCGCGCGCGTGGCACTGCCCTGGGCGATGACCTTGCCGTCCGGATCGGTCAGCACCAGCTCGCGGGCGATCTGGTTCACCTGGGTCTGGTTGCGGGCATTCTGTTCCGCGGCCTCCTTCCAGGCCCAGCCGACCAGCAGGGTCAGAATGGCCACGCCCAGCACCACGGCCAGCCAGATGCGCAGGTACAGACGTTGGGAGAAAGCCTTGAACATGGTGGCGATCCCTTCAGTCCTGCTGCTTGGCGAAGACGTAGCCCACGCCGCGCACGGTCAGGATGCGCTTGGGGTTCTTGGAGTCCACTTCGATCGCCGCACGGATGCGGCCCATGTGCACGTCGATGGAGCGGTCGAATGCCTCCAGTTCGCGGCCGCGCACGGCCTCCATGATCTGGTCGCGGGTCAGCACCCGGCCAGCGCGCTCGGCCAGGGCCACCAGCAGGTCGAACTGGTAGCTGGTCAGCTCACAGGGCTGGCTGGCCACGGTGACGGTGCGGGCGTCGCGATCGATCTCCAGCGAACCGAAGCGCAGCGCCGGAATAGGCTGGCTGGCCGGGGCGCCTTCGCTGCCGCGGCGGCGCAGGATGGCGCGGATGCGGGCCAGCAGCTCGCGCGGTTCGAAAGGCTTGGGCAGGTAGTCGTCGGCGCCCATTTCCAGGCCGATCACGCGGTCCATGGGGTCGCCCTTGGCGGTCAGCATCAGCACCGGCACCTTGGCGGCCGCACCCGGCAGGGCACGCAGCCGGCGGCAGACTTCCAGGCCGTCCATGTCGGGCAGCATCAGGTCCAGGATCACCAGATCGGGCAGCTCGGACGGATCGCCGGGCTGCAGGCGTTCCAGGCCGCTGGTGGCGTCGGCGCAGTGGATGACGGCCAGGCTGTTCTGGCCCAGGTACTCGCTGACCATCTGGGCCAGGCGGGCATCGTCTTCGATCATCAGCAGGGTGTGGGTGCTCATGGTGGGAGAGTGTAGGCAGTCGGGCGCTCATGGGGAGCGCGATGGTCCCAGCATGGCGGAGGCGCGTCACACGCGCTTGTCCTGTATGTAAAGCGCGGGTAAACCTGTGGCTGCGATCTGCCGATCGGTTGGGGCCTGACAACGCCGCTGGCCGTCCACCCGGGGTGCGCAGACGCGCACCGTGTCTTGTCAACGGCTTTCGTAAGCCGCAGCCTGTGGCTGACAGCCCGCCTGCATCACGCCCTGGTGCGCAGGGTGACGCGGGATGCCAGCGCCACCAGCAGCAGCACCGGCAGGCCCAGGGCTGCCGTGCTGATGAAGAAGCTGCTGTAGCCATGGGCGTCGACAAACGCGCCGGAGAAGCCGGCCAGCCACTTGGGCGCCAGCATCATCATGGAGCTGAACAGCGCGTACTGCGTGGCCGAGTACTGCACATTCGTCAGGCTCGACAGGTAGGCAATGAAGGCCGCTGAGGCAATGCCGCCGGCCAGGTTGTCGGCGCTGACCACCAAGGTCAGGCCGGTCACATCGTGGCCCCGCGTGCTCAGCCAGGCAAACAGCAGGTTGCTGGCGGCCGACAGCACGGCACCCAGCATCAGCACCCGCATCACGCCGATGCGCATCGAAATCACCCCGCCGATGAAGGCGCCCAGCAGCGTCATGATGACGCCAAAGACCTTGCTCACCGTGGCCACCTCGGCCTCGCTGTAGCCCATGTCCACGTAAAAGGGGTTGGCCATGATGCCCATCACCACATCGCTGATGCGGTAGATGCCGATCAGCGCCAGGATCAGAATCGCCTGCCCGCCGTAGCGGCGCACAAAGTCGGCAAACGGGGCCACCAGGGCTTCACGCAGCCATTCGCCCAGGTTGCGCGCTGGCGTCAGCGCGCGCGCAGCAGGTTCGGGCGACAGCAGCACAGTGAACACGCCCACCAGCATGCTGGCCGCCATCACGCCGTAGGCCAGCTGCCAGGCGGCATGCACGTAGGCCGTTTGTGCGCCATGCAGGGCCGCAGCCACCAGCCACAGCGCGCCCGCGCCGGCCCAGATCATCGCCAGCCGGTAGCCCGTCTGGTAGGTGGCGGCCAACGCCGCTTGGCGCTCGGCGTCGGCCGATTCAATGCGGTAGGCATCCAGCGCAATATCCTGGGTGGCCGAACCAAACGCCACAGCCAGTGCGCACCAGACCATGCGGTTCAGATCCTGCTGCGGATCGGTGAAGGCCATGCCCAGCAACCCGCCCACCACCAGCAGCTGGGCCAGCAACAGCCAGCTGCGCCGGCGCCCCAGCCAGCCGTTCAGCACCGGCAGCGGCAGCCGGTCGACCAGCGGCGACCACACCCATTTGAAAGCATAGGCCAGGCCCACCCAGCTCATGTAGCCGATGGTGGAGCGGTCGATGCCAGCCTTGCGCAACCAGAAAGAGAGCGTGCCCAGCACCAGCAGCAGCGGCAGGCCGGCCGAAAACCCCAAGGCCAGCATGCGCAGACTGGCCGGCTCGGCATAGACGCGCAGCGTCTGCCCCCAGCTGCGGCGTGGGGCAGCGGTCGAGGGGGCCGAAGGCGTGGCGGCGGTGGGCACAGGGGAGGTGGACGGTTCGGACATGGACAGGCGAAAAGGGCACAGGGCCAGGAAGGGCTGAGAACCATTATCCCGCGATGGTGGCAGCCCGCCGTGCGCGCTACCATGGCAGTACGCACCTGCGTACTGCCATGGCCGATCACAGCACCGTCTCCGCCCTTGTGGACTCCAGCGCTGCTCCGTCGCAAGACGGCGGCCGGCTGGATGCGCCCGCCTGGTCGGTGCGACGCTACAGCGGGGAACACCAGTCCCACGCCCACGACCATGTGCAAATCCTGTATGCACTGGAAGGCCGCATGGAGCTGGAGTTGAACGGCCACGCCGGCTATGTGGACGCTGCCAGCGGCATGCTCATTCCTGCCGGCGCCAGCCACGGCTATCTGGCCCAGGCCCACACCCAGGTGCAGGTGATCGACCTGCCCGCCGGGCCGGGCCTGGACCGCATCCGCCGGTTTGCGGTGCCGGCCCGGCTGCGCGCTCCGGCGCTGGCACGCCACCCGCTGTCTGCTGCCGCCCAGCTGGCGCTGGTGCTGGACGCGCCCAGCCTGTTGCACCGCCGTACGGTGGACCTGGCCTGGTTGACCCAGCAGGTGCAGGCCGCCCTGCATGCCCACTGGCCCACGGCCCGGCTGGCGGCGCTGTGCCATCTGAGCGTGCCCCAGTTCCACAGCCGCTTTGTGGAGCTGGTCGGTCAGCCGCCGCAGTCCTGGCTGCGCGGCCTGCGGCTGGATGCGGCCGAGGCCCAGCTGGCCCGGGGCCAGCCGCTGGAGACCACGGCCCTGCGCTGTGGCTACCGTACGGCCAGTGCCCTGGCCTATGCCTTGCGGCGCGAACGCCAGGTGAGCGCGCGCAGTCTTCGGGCCGCTCAGCGCTGATCGCAGCGGTGCGGGTGGGGAGTGGCTGGTGACGGTACACAGTGCAGGATGGCCATGTATACGCCCTGCACGGCAGAACCAGTGTTGCTCGACAGTTGCCGGGACGCTGCGGCGGCATCATTTGAAGCATGAGCTCTTCTTCTGCTTCTTCTTCGGTCTGGGGTGTGGCCCTGGTGTCGGTGGCGTCCATGCTGTGGGGCACCACAGGGACCGCGCAGAGCCTGGGCGCCCAGGTGCTGTCGCCGTTCTGGGTGGGTGCGGCCCAGCTGGCTGTGGCCAGCACCTTCTTTGCACTGGTGCTGTGGGTGACACGGCGCAGTGCGCCGACTGGACAACCGCTGCTGCCAAGGCCCTCTCCGCTGGGTATGCCGGCGCGCTGGTTCTGGCTGGCATCGGCCGGTACCGCCGGCTACAGCATCAGCTTCTATGCGGGCGTGAAGCTGGCCGGCGTGGGTGTGGGCACGGCGGTGGCCATTGGCAGCGCACCCATCTGGGCCGGCCTGATCCAGGCCGTGCTACTGCGCCAGCCCCTGTCGCTGTTGTGGTGGCTGGGCACGGGCGTGAGCGTGGCCGGCGGTGTGGCCATGGTGCTGAGCAAAGGGGGCGGCGCGGGCGCGTTGTCGCTGCCCGGCCTGCTGCTGTGCCTGCTGGCCGGGCTGTCGTACGCGTCCTATGCCCTGGTCAACAAGCGCCTGGTCAGCAAGGTGCCCACCCGGCTGGTGAACCTGTATGTGTTCAGTGGTGCCGCAGTGCTGGCGGCGCCGGTGGCGCTGCTGCTGGCCGGGGTGCCGCGGTTCACGGCGCCGTCGCTGATGGTGGTGATCTACCTGGGGCTGGTGGTCTCCGGCCTGGCCTATGTGCTGTTCTCCAATGGACTGCGCCATATTTCTGGTCCGACCGGTGTGACGCTGACGCTGATCGAGCCGGTGGCTGCCTTCCTGCTGGCGGTGTGGGTCGTGGGCGAGCACCAGCCGCTGGCCGCCTGGCTGGGCCTGCTGGCGGTGCTGGCGGGGCTGATGGTGGTGATCGGCGCCGAGGTGCGTGGCGCGCGGCGCAGGCTGGCGCTGGTCTGAGCCGTCTCACTGGCACACATTGGCGGCACAATCTGACGCTCAGGCACGGCACCGCTGTGCAGGCTGATTGGACTGCCCTGGAGAGAAGCACCCATGCCCCTACCGCACACGCCACTGAACCATCTGTCCGATGACGGCCATCTGCCGCAGGCCTGCCGCTGCCACGCCGGCCGGCGTGGCTTTCTGCGTGCCCTGGTGGCGGGGACGGTCGCCACCGGGGCCGGGGCTGCGCTGGCGCAGGTCAATGTGGGAGGTTCCTCCGGTCTGCGCAAGCTGGTGCCGGCCGAAACCCTGGAAAGCGCCGCCACCGAGCAGTACCAGGAGCTGCTGCAGAAGGCCAAGGCGCAAGGCGCTCTGGCAGGCAGCACCCACCCCCAGTTGCAACGCCTGCGCGGTGTTGCCCAGCGCCTGATTCCCTATGCCAGCCAGTGGAACCCCCGCGCCGGACAGTGGCGCTGGGAGGTGAACCTGATCGGCAGCAAGGAGATCAACGCGTTCTGCATGCCCGGCGGCAAGATCGCCTTCTACACCGGCATTCTGGAGAAGCTGCAGCTCAGCGATGACGAAGTGGCCATGGTCATGGGCCATGAAATGGCCCATGCACTGCGCGAGCATTCGCGTGAGCAGATGGCCAAGAATTCGGCCACCAGCATCGGGCTGTCCCTGGGAGCACAACTGCTGGGGCTGGGCGATCTGGGCGATCTGGCCGCCAGGATGGGCACCCAGCTGCTCAGCCTGCGTTTCAGCCGCAGCGATGAAAGCGAAGCCGATCTGGTGGGGCTGGAAATGGCCGCCCGTGCCGGCTATCACCCGCAGGCTGCGGTGAGCCTGTGGCGCAAGATGGGAGAGGCCACGGGCGATGGCGGCATCGGCTTTCTGTCGACCCACCCCACAGGGCCGGACCGCATCCGCGAACTGGAGCGCAATATTCCGCGGGTGCAGGGCCTCTACGAGGCTGCCCGCCTGCGTTAGCGCGGCGGCCCGGGCGACGGAGGAGGTACCCGTCCCGGCGGAATGCCGGGCGATCGCGGAAAGAAGCAAAAAGGCCCGCTCATGGAGCGGGCCTTTTGCAGGAAGCCTGCGGATTAACCGCTCAGGCCTTCTGCAAGGACTGCAGCCCGTCGGCAATGGTGCTGGACAGCAGTGCGGCACTGGCGCGCAGGGCCTCGGTTTCCTCGGCATTGAGCCGGGGCATGAAGGGGGCCGAGGCACCGCGTGCGCCGATCAGGTGGGGCAGGGACACACAGGTGTCGCGCACGCCCAGCAGTTCGGGCATGCAGGTGGACACGGCAAACACCGATTGTTCGTCGGCCACGATGGCTTTCACCAGGCGTGCAATGCAACCGCCGATGCCGAAATTGGACACGCCCTTGCCCGCCTTGATGCGGTACGCCGAGGTGCGCACCTCTTCGGCAATCTGCGCCTGCATGGCCGCGTCGATGGGGCGGCCATGCTGTGCCGCAAAATCCGTCACCGGCATGCCGGCGATCTGGGCACTGCTCCAGTGGGGCACGGAGGAGTCTCCGTGCTCGCCCAGCACATAGGCGTGGATGGACGGTGCGGCCACGCCCAGGTAATCGGCCAGCCGGTCGCGAAAGCGGATGGAATCCAGCGAGCAGCCGGTCCCAATCGCCCTGCCTGGTGGCAGGCCGTAGCGGTGCACGGCAATGGAGGGCATCACGTCCACCGGGTTGGTGGCAAATAGCAGCACTGCATCCGGAGCGACCTTGAGCACCTGGCCGATGATGGTGTCCGTCATCTTCAGGTTCTGGTGCAGCAACTCCAGCCGGGTCTGGCCGGGCTTGAGGCTGGCGCCGGCGGTGATGACCACCACCGAGGCACCGGCCAGATCGGCGTAGTCGCCTTCGCTGACGCGGGCGGCTGTGCCAAAGGCGGCGGCGTGGCCGATGTCGGCGGCTTCACCCGCTGCGCGGGCCTCGTTCTGGTCTACCAGCACGATCTGGCTGATGCCAGGCGTGGCCGACAGCAGGTAACCGGCGGCCGCTCCGACCTGGCCGGCGCCAATGATGCCAATGCGTGCTCCCATTTACAGCACCCCCATGGCAGGCCACAGCGTTGCGGACAGCAGCAGTATCAGGCCCAGCCCGGCCAGCGTGACCACGATGCCCACCTTGGCGAACTGGATGGTGCTGAAGGCATTGGTGCCGTAGCACAGCATGTTCTGCGGCGCGTTGGTCGGCAGGATGAAGCCGAAGGACACCACGAAGCTCTGGATCATCACGATGCCGAAGGCCGTCTCGGGGCTGACAGGCAACGTCTGTGTGAAGGCGATCATGATGGGGATCAGCGTGCTGGCCAGACCGGTGGCCGAGGCAAAGCCCAGGTGCAGCACGATGCTGAACACCGACAGCGCGCCGATCACGGCCACCACGGGCAAGGCCGACAGGCCCATCTGGCCCAGCGTCTGTTGTGCCAGCCAGCCAGCGGCGCCGGTCTTGGACAGCAGATTACCCAGCGAGATGGAAGCAGCAAACAGCACGATCGTGCCCCAGGGCACCAGCTTTTCGGCCTGCGACCAGTGCATCACACCGATCTTGGGCATCAGCAGCAGCGCAATACCGATTTGGGTGGTGGTGGTGGTGTCGAACGGGTGCAGCACGCCTTCTGTGGACCACATCACCAGCAGCAGTGCGGCCACGGCGATCAGGCGCTTTTCGGAACTGCTGACCGGTCCCAGTTCGGCCAGTTGCTGGCGCAGCTTGGCCGGCATGTCCTCACCTTCCGGCACCTGGGGACGCAGAATCCACAGCGCCGCAAAGAACAGCACCACGCACATGCCGATGGTGAAGGGCAGGGCGGTGATGAACCACTGGCTCCAGGTGATGGAGTGGCCAAAAGCCTGCTGCATGAAGTTCAAACTGATGATGTTCTGCGCCGCGCCGGTCTTGACCGCCATGTTGAAGATGGAGCACGCACTGGCGGTGACGATCATCAGCGTGGCCCCCAGCGAGCTGTTCACTGCCAGGCCCAGGGCGGCCGTGATGCCGATCATGATGGGGATCACCGCGCCCACGCGGGCGGTGGCCGAGGGAATGAACAAGGCCAGCACAAAGCCGACGATCATCGCACCCAGCACCAGGCGGGCGGGCGAAACGCCGATCTTGCTCATGACCAGCAGCGCAATGCGCTTGTCCAACCCCGTGTGCTTGAGTGCCACGGCCAGGAAGAGTGCGGCCGCGACCAGCAGCACCGCGGTGGACGAGAAGCCGCTGAGCATGGTGGTCAGTGCGGCCGAGGAACCCATGGGCTTGCCGCCGGCGGTCATCGAGGTTCCCATCAGTCCCAGCACCGCGGCACCGGTCAGCACCACGGCGCTGTTGGCGGGCGAGACGCATTCGCTGATCCACAGCACCACGACCAGCACCAGCAGACCCAGGGCCACCTGCCCTGAATCGGTGAGGCCGGCAGGCTGCGGCAGGGCTAGCACGATGCCGTAGAGCACCAGAGCCAGCAGCAGGAAAGCCAGTTTTTTGTTGGAATCGGGCTCCGGTTTGGAGGTGATCGGGCCGGTTTCGGTTGCGGGCGTAGACGCCATAAGTGCTCCTCGCAAGAATGAATCGTTACGTAACGGATCGATACTAGTTCCTGCCAAGGCGCGCCGATAGGGCTGCGGCCCTTGCCAGGATGCGTACTTCGTTACGCAATGGAACCATGCTAGGCGCAGTGAGAGTGATTTGGTGAAAACCCGTAAGTGTTTTTACCTATCACTTGATTCGCATCAAGGGTGGTGCATCCGCCACATACAGCCTGGGCATCCGCTGCGCTGGCATTCCGGTGCAAGACCGCGCACGGCGGGGTCGCAAAATTTGCTGCAGAAAAGTGAGCATGCTGTGGAATAAATACAGACATCTACAGCCGTTTTGATGGAAGAAGGTGGAGCTGACCTAGTAGTTGCGCAGCATGGTGCGCAACAGCCAGTTTGCCCCGGCCAGCAGCAGGCGCACGCTGCCCAGCGTGGCACTGGCCAGGCCCCACCAGCGCAGATAAAGCGGCCAGTCGGCTGTCCACGGCTGGCCTTGCCATGCGGCAGCACTGGCAGCCACGGCCGGCCATGCCACCAGGAAGACGACCGCCATGGCGGTCAGCAACACCAGACAGTGCCGCGTGGTGGCGCCCATCAGGTATTGCCCACGTAGGGGTTGGTCTTGCGCTCACGGCCGAACGTGCTCTCGGGTCCATGGCCGGGAATGAACACCGTCTGGTCACCCATGGGCCACAGACGCTGGGTGATGGAGTCAATCAATTGCTGGTGGTTGCCCTGGGGAAAGTCGGTGCGGCCGATGCTGCCGGCAAACAGCACATCGCCCACAAAGCAGCGGTCGATCTGTGGCGCGTGGAACACCACATGACCCGGCGTGTGACCGGGGCAGTGGCGCACATGCACCGTTTCATGGCCGATTTGCACGTTGTCGCCATCCGCCAGCCAGCGCGTGGGCGTGAACGGGCGCGATGGCGGAAAGCCGAACATGGCTCCCTGCTGCGGCAGGCCATCGATCCAGAACTGGTCTCCCGGATGAGGGCCGATGATGGGCAGTTCCAGCTGCTCGGCCAGGTCGGCCGTGCCGCCCGCATGGTCGATGTGGGCGTGGGTCAGCCAGATGGCCTGGAGCCGCAGGCCCAGCCGTTCCACTTCCCACTGGATCGCTTCCAGATCGCCGCCGGGGTCGATGACGGCGGCATCCTGGGTCTGGTCGCACCACACCAGGGAGCAGTTCTGCTGGAAAGCGGTCACGGGAATGGTCTGGTAGTGCAGCATGGCAAAGCGAAAGGAAAATGGCTCAAGGCAGACACCGGGTCGGTGCCGCACGGCGTAGTTGCCAAATTATGGGGTAGTGGCACGCCCCGCTCCGCGCAGCCATGCGATGCCGATCAAAGGCCGGCCCGGGTTGGTGCCGCTGAAGTGCAGCGCCACGGTGGCGGAGCCCTTGCGCATCACCGTGTGGCAGACGGCATCCCAGCCACTGCCGCAGGCCGGTTGGCCTCGCCGCGCCTCGGTGGCGTATTCCGCTCGCATCCAGGGTCCAGCTGCCAGCCGTTGCGCTCCATCTGCCGCCGCACATGCGCATAGGGGGTGGTCAGGCGCAACTGGAGCCGGGCTGCTGCTCGGCGCTGGGCAGGATCAAAGGCCATGCAGTCCGAGCCATGGGGCATGGCGCGCTCGGTGACGCAGGGCTCGGCCGAGGCCGGCAGGCAGAGCAGTCACAGGGCGCAGGCGACAGGAGGTCTGGATCTGCTGCGATGGCGGCACCGGCTGGGTGCGAAGGAAACCATGTGGATTTCCAGTCAAGACAAGGCGGCAGCGACAGCCAGGGTGAAGACGGAGGAGACCACCGAGGCGGAACGCTGGAGAGGCGTGGAACGGTCCCCGTGGGAGCCAGGTGGCAGAACGGGGTGGCAGTGAGGATGGTACGGTGCGGTCCGCGCTCGGGGTTGCCGCAGGCCACAGCAGAAAGCCCCGGCTCCTTGCGGAACCGGGGCTTGGAAAGTGCGCCGCAGAAGCTTAGATCAGCTTCAGGCTGCCCTTCATGATGCTGTAGTGACCGGGGAAGGAACAGAAGAAGGTGTAGTCGGTGCCGGCCTTCAGCTTGGCCACATCAATGTCCAGGGTGGTGGACTCACCGCCGCCGATCACTTTGGAGTGGGCCAGCACGCGGGTGTCACCGGCCTTCACATAGTCGGCTGCAGCGCCGGCCTTCATGCCGTCGGCAGCGGCAGCGGCCACGTCAGCGGTGGTGGTCACCACCATGTTGTGGCCCATCGAGGTCTTGGGCATCTTGCCCACATGCTTCAGGGTGACGCTGAACTTCTTGCAGGCCTTGGGCACGTCGATGTTCTTGACGTTGAATTGCATGGCGTCGTTGGATTCGACGGTCAGGGCGCAGTCAGCCGCCATGGCGGGAGCGGAAATGGCACCGGCAGCACACAGGGCCACGGTCATCAGAATCTTCTTCATGCGCGGAAACTCCTTCACAAGGTCAAAACAAATGGAGAGCACCACGAACCGGGATTGGCGGCTGCTCTTTTCACGATTTTCTGAAAAATCAGCAGAATCAGAATAGGTACAGATGTCATTGACGCGGGCAATCCAGGCTGCTGCTTGTCAAAACCCGCCATCTGTGGCCGCTTTGCCGGAGCCTGCAAGCGCGCGCGCAGAGAAGATGAAGTCCTTTGTTTTCAATGACTTGTGTGCAGTCCGGAGGGTGGAGGCATGCTGGCGTGCGCCCCACACCGTCCCTGGTCAGGGCCGTGCAGCGCTGTTGCGGCAGTGCAAAAACTTGTCTTGCATCAAGCTCCGCGCACTTTGCATGCGCGGACAGGGCCAGCCACGGCCGATCATGCCCGTGCCCGGCGGTTTCAGCCCAGCTTCAGGTCGTAGCCGATGGTGATGGGCGCGTGGTCGCTGAACTTTTCGCCCTTGTAGATTGACTCCTGGCGCGCCAGTGCCGCAAGTGCGGGCGTAGCCAGGTGGTAGTCCAGCCGCCACCCCACATTGTTCGCATAGGCCTGGCCCCGGTTGCTCCACCATGTATAGCAGGCGTCGGTGGTGTCGGGCTGGAGCACGCGGTAAACATCGACGATGCCGCCGGTCGGTGCCGCCGGGTCCAGCAGCATGTCCATCCAGGCGCGCTCTTCCGGCGTGAAGCCGCTGTTCTTCTGGTTGCCGCGCCAGTTCTTCAGATCTTCCTTGCGATGGGCGATGTTGATGTCGCCGCACAGGATGAATTCGCGCTCGCCCTTCATGCGCATCAGGTGGTCATGCATCTCGGCCAGGAAACGGAACTTGGCCTGCTGGCGGTCTTCGCCGGAGCTGCCGCTGGGAAAGTAGGCGCTGATGATGGACAGCTTGCGGCCTGCGGTGTCGAAACGCGTTTCCACGTAGCGGCCTTCGGGGTCGAATTCGGGCGAGCCCAGGCCGACGATCACATCCGATGGCGCATGGCGGGTGTAGACCCCCACGCCGGAATAGCCCTTCTTTTCGGCAAAGTGGAAATAACCATCCAGGCCTGCCAGCTGTTCGAAACGGTCTTGAATATCAGGCGCCTGTGCCTTGATTTCCTGTACGCAAATACAATCCGGACCGGTCGCAGCAACCCAGGCCTCCACCCCTTTGGACGTGGCGGAGCGGATGCCGTTGAGGTTGAGGCTGGTTAATTTGAATAAGGAAGAATCCATGGTAGTCAATGGCGCGCAGCAACAGGATCAGGACCGTCTGGCGCAGGAGTTTGTGCAGTTTGCCGTGGATGCGGGCGTGCTGCGCTTTGGGGAATTCAAGACCAAGGCCGGGCGCATGAGCCCGTACTTCTTCAACGCAGGTCTGTTCGACGACGGCGCCAAAATGGGACGCCTGGCGGAATTCTATGCAAAAGCCATCCTGGCCAGTGGCATGGAATTCGATATGGTCTTTGGCCCTGCCTACAAGGGGATCCCGCTGGCCGCCACCGTCGCCGTGGAACTGGCGCGGCTGGGCCGCAACGTGCCGTTTGCCTACAACCGCAAGGAGGCCAAGGACCACGGTGAAGGCGGCACCTTGGTGGGCGCACCGTTGAAGGGCCGGGTGCTGGTCATTGACGACGTGATGTCGGCCGGCACCGCCGCCCGTGAATCCATTGCCCTGATCCGTGCGGCAGGTGCCACCCCCCATGCGGTCGCCATTGCCCTGGACCGCCAGGAAAAGGCCACCGAAAACGGCCACGATGTCGACCACAGTGCGGTGCAGTACGTGCGCCACCAGCTGGGGCTGCAGGTGGCGACCATCGCCACCCTGGCGGATTTGCTGCAGTACCTGCAGACCCATGGGGGCGAAGGCGAGATGCAGGCCCACCACGCACGTGTGCTGGCCTACCGCCAGCGCTACGGCGTGGACAACCAAGTCTAATTCATCTCCCTGGGGTCCGCACGCGCCGGTATCTGGATGCGCGGTGCGTGGAGCGTGTATCCAGCCCCGGATGAAGGCGTGCCGCTTCCGGGCGGTGTTCCCGCGCTGTGGCACATCAGCGCAGGGGGCGTGCGCCGTCCTCTCCTTCGCGCTGCAGCAGGCGCATCACCCAGCCCATGGCCATGCTGGCGGCCCAGGCGATGGCACTGATGAACAGTGGCACCGACCACAGGGCGCTGGCATGCACGGCCAGTTGCCAGGCGCGGTCGGCTGGGGGCAGAAAGCGGGCGTAGCCCGTGTACAGGCCATAGGCCAGCCACAGCGCGGCCGCCAGGGCAAAGCCCTGGGACCAAAAACGCGCGGTGCGGGCATTGAGGTGGGGCGGCGCAACACGGCGCTGCATGCACCAGACACGGCCCACTGCCCACCCTACACCCGCCACGGCACCGGCCATGGAAAGGGCCAAGGGCCCCCATGAAATCCAGTCATTCAGCATAGGCCGTGACGATAGCGGGTTTGCAATGCCCTGGCCGCCGGCATCGCACTGGAGCGCACCCGAATCACGCAGAGGGGCCACAGGCGCTGGGCGCCAGGCAAGGTCCAGGTGAACCGCCGTGGTGGAGCGATGACAGCCGCTCTGCCATTCCCCCTTTCCGCGCGCGCAGGGAAGCAGGCAAAAAAAGAGGACGCGAAGGCATCCTCTTTGCGCAGCGGGCGCTTGCGCTCAGGCCGGAACGGCCTGGCGGTGGTCGGCCGTGATGCACGCCACCAGCTCTTTCAGCACCTGTTCGGCGCGGTCATTGTCGATCTGGCAGGTACCGGCTGCCCGGTGGCCGCCGCCGCCGTACTGCAGCATCAGTTCGCCCACATTGGTGGTGCAGCTGCGGTCCAGAATGGACTTGCCGGTGGCAAAGACCGAGTTCGCCTTGGCCTTGCCCCACATGGCGTGGATGGAGATGTTGCACTGTGGGAACAGGGCATAGACCATGAAGCGGTTGGTGGCCCAGATGGTCTCTTCACCGCGCAGATCCAGGACTACCAGGTTGTCGTGCACCGTGGCGCAGCGCTGGATCTGTTCGCAGGCGCGCGCGGTCTGCTCGAAATACAGTTCCACGCGTTCCTGCACATCGGGCAGCTGCAGCACCTGCTCCACGGACAGATCGCGGCAGTGCTGGATCAGCTCCATCATCAGTGCGTAATTGCTGATGCGGAATTCACGGAAGCGCCCCAGGCCGGTGCGGGCGTCCATCAGGTAGTTCATCAGCGTCCAGCCCGTGGGGTGCAGGACCTCGTCCAGGCTGTACTGGGCGGAGTCGGCCTTGTCCACGGCTTCCATCAGCTCGTCGGTGATGGCCGGGAAGCGGGCCTTGCCGCCGTAGTGGTTGTAGACCACGCGGGCTGCCGAGGGGGCGTGCGGGTCGATGATGTAGTTGCCCAGGAAAGCGCGGTTGCGCACTACTTCCGAGGCATGGTGGTCGAACACCAGGTGCGCTCCGGGCACGAATGGCAGGTTGGTGGTGATGTCGTTGCGCGTGATGCGCACCTTGCCATCCTGCATGTCCTTGGGGTGGACGAAGGAGATCTCGTCGATCATGTCCAGCTCTTTGAAGAGCATGGCGCAGACAAGACCATCGAAATCGCTGCGGGTGACGAGGCGGTATTTCTGGCTCATGGCGGTCGGCGGTAAAAAAGTCAGTGGAACACTGCTTTGCAGGGCCGGCACGCTCAGGCCGGCGGGAAACATTCCGACACATGATACCTAGCTCTGTCGGATACAACCGCCGATTGGCCGAGGCGGGCCCCAGGGATTCCCGTATGTTAGCTATTGAAAATATAGCGCACTGCGACGTGCAGTTCAGCACGATCGTGCTTTTAACCATGAAAAACGCCGCGCAAGGCGGCGTGTGCAAACAGGCTTCAGCGTGTGGGTCCAGGGTTACATCGCGCTCACCCAGACGGTGTCACCGCCGGCACTGGACGGCAGCGGGCGGATGGCCAGCAGGGCCGCGTGGCGCTTGAGCAGGTCTTCGAACTGGTGGGCTTCCAGCGCACTGGCGTTGTCGCCCTGCAGGTAGTCCGTGGCCACCTGGGAGGTGGTGAAGCTGTGGTTGCCGAACTTCTGGACGATGTTGCGCAGCTTGTCGAGGTTGATGTGGGCAGTGTTCATGGTCGCTTCTCCGGCAAGTTGGCAAAGGGAGCCCGCGCATGCGGCAGGCCATGCAGCCAATGTGCATGAGCACGGCAGCGGGCGCAATAGGCCCAACCGGCAATGGCTGCATGGCGCAGGCGGGGTCTGTGGCAGAACGCCCGCACCGGCGGGCACGGCATGGGTGTGCAGCAAATGCCATGCCCGACTGGACTGTGGCCAAAGTGCTGCAGCGCGGCACTATGTCCACGAAGGCGGGTCGTGCAAGTGCCTGCGGGGCATGCGGCAGGACCATCTGCACGTATCATCGGGCGCTTTTTTCGGCTTGCCCCAGGCTGGGGCGTTTTTCGTGCCACCTATTTCATACATCTGCGGCCAATTGCTGGCTGCTGTCGCCATTCCCCCATGTGCTGTCGCACTGCGGCCCGCTGCGCGCCTGCGCGTGGCGGTGGGATGGTCGCGCGCGGCGGTGTGACAGGGTGTGGGGGACGCTGCTGTGGCAGGCCTGGGGTATGGCTCTCTGTAAAAAGGACGGAAATTCAGATGCAGGCTGCTGACGCACAGAAGACGGCCCAGTTGCAAAAGACACTGGTGCTGTGGCAGGTCATCATCATCGGGCTGGCATACATCCAGCCCATGACGCTGCTGGACACCTTTGGCATGGTGTCGCGTGACAGCGTCCAGCATGTGCCCACCTCCTACCTGATCGCGCTGGTCGCTGTGTTGCTGACCTCCATCAGCTACGGTCACATGATCCGCAAGTACCCGTCTTCGGGCTCGGCCTACACCTATGTGCAGAAGTCCGTGCACCCGAACGCGGGCTTCATGGTGGGCTGGTCCTCGCTGCTGGACTACCTGCTGTCACCGATGGTCAACATCCTGCTGGCCAATATCTACCTGACCGACATGTTCCCCGAGGTGAACCACTGGGTGTGGATCATCGGCCTGTCACTGATCATGGTGGCGGTCAATCTGCGCGGCGTGCGCTTTGTGGCCAATTTCAACAGCCTGATCGTGCTGCTGCAGATTCTGGTGATCGGCTTCTTCACCTACCTGATCTTCAGCAAACTGTCGGCTGGCCAGAACGCCCTGGGTGCCATTTCTGTCCAGGACGGCCATGACGGGCTGTGGAGCTTCTCGCCCTTCTGGAGCCCCGATGCCGATCTGGGCAAGCTGATCACGGGCGCTACCATCCTGTGCTTCTCGTTCACCGGCTTTGATTCGCTGAGCTCGCTGGCCGAGGAAACCAAGGACACCAAGAAGACGTTGCCGCGCGCCATCTTCCTGACTGCGCTGATCTCCGGCCTGGTCTTCGTGTTTGCCACCTATTTCATGCAGCTGTACTTCCCGGGCGACCCTACACGCTACTTCCAGCTGGTGGACGAAACCCAGCCCGAAATCCTGCTGCTGGTGGGCGGCGCCTTCTTCCAGTCGGTGGTGCTAAGTTTTGCCATCGTCACCGTCATGGCCTCGGGCATCTCGGCCCACGCCGGTGTCTCGCGCCTGATGTATGTGATGGGCCGCGACGGTGTGCTGCCCAAGAAGTTCTTCGGCCACATCCACCCGCGCAGCCACACCCCTTCCTACAACATCTGGCTGGCGGGCGTGATCTGCCTGACGGCGGGTTTCCTGAGCCTGGAGTTCGTTGTGGCGCTGATCAGCTTCGGTGCGCTCACCGCCTTCAGCTTTGTGAACCTCTCGGTGATCTGCAGCTACGGCTTCCGTGACGGGCGCCTGAAAACGCTGCGCGACATCGTGCGCTTCTTTGTGCTGCCGCTGTGCGGTTTCATCTCCATTGGTGCGCTGTGGCTGGAAGTGGAGGACACCTCGCTCAAGGCTGGTGTGGCCTGGGCGGCCGTGGGCCTGCTCTATCTGGCCTGGCTGACCAAGGGGTTCAGGCGTTCGGCTCCCCAGTTGCACGAGGAAATCTGAACCTCCACAGGACACACGCTCTCACGGCGTGCCTGTGGCCGGTAGCCCGCTTCCTGGAGGCGGGCTTTTTTTCGTCCCCGCTCAAGCGGCTGCCGTCACCCGGGTCGGAGCACACCCGGAGCGCGGTGACGTTCCATGGGGGCTTACGGCCGCTCGCGCGACTGTGGCAGGCGCAGCTCCAGAGGCTCGTGGCGGCGCAGGCGCAGCTGCTGGGTGGCCAGCAGGTCCGTGGCCATGCCATCCACCTGGGCGGTGGCAGTCTTGAACAGCACCACCACCTCCGGGTTGCAGGCGTGCGGGCTGATCCAGGTGGCGCTGGCAAAGCGGTTGCGGCCTTCCACGCCCATGTCGTCGGGGGCCAGCGCAAAGCGGGCCAGGTGCTGGCCCTGGCGGTCCTTGGCAATAGCCTGTACGCGCACTTCCCGGTAGGTGGCGCGTCCGGCATCGAACATGAAGGTGGCTTCACAGCGCTGGGGGCTTAGACGCAGCGTGCCGTAGTGCCACAACTCCAGCGCCTGGGCACTGCTGGCGCTGCACAGGCCGGCGATGGCCAGGCAGCGCCAGGTGGTGGTTAGGCCGTGAAAAGACGCGCGCATGCTGCAGTCCCGGTGGATCTCAGGCGGTCCAGGGGCCTGGGCCCGCCGTCAGAATGTCGGCCAATGGCTTGCGCGGGGAAGGCACTTCGCGCTCGGCCAGGTCGGTGGGCAGGGTCGCGGCATCGCCGCGCTGGCCAACGGCCACCAGGGCCTGGACTGTCCAGTGGTCGGGCAGTTGCAGCACGCGGCGGGCGGCTTCGGTGTCGATCCCGGCCATGGCGTGGGTGGCCAGGCCCAGGGCCTGGGCCTGCAGCGCCATGAAGCCCCAGGCGCAGCCGGTGTCGAAGGCATGCTTGCCGGCCGAAGCTTCGGGGTTGGACAACAGCACGATCAGCGCGCCGGCGTTCAGGCACCAGCGGCGGTTGAATTCATTGGGGATGGTACTGAACGCCTCCCAGTGCGCATCGCCACGCAGCGCATAGGCAAAGTGCCACGGCTGCAGATTGCTGGCCGAGGGTGCCCAGCGGGCGGCTTCCACGATCTGCTCCAGCTGGGTGCGGGTCACGGCCTTCGGGGTGAAGGCGCGGGGCGAGGTGCGGGTCAGAAACTGCGGCTCGATGGGGACGGTGGCGGTGCGGGAGTGGTTCATGGAAGGTGCACAAACAAAATTGCAAAGGCCAGATGAAAACACCGTGCATGCCGGCGTGGGCATGCACGGTGTGTGTGCATTGTGGCGGAATGCGGCGCCCGCTACCACTGCGGAGGCAGGCAGAGGGCACAGGGCCGCCCGTGTCATCCGGTCTGTCGGGGCGAAACCGCAGCACGCACCGGCTGCGCCCGCAGGGCCTTGCCGTCTCAGCGCACGGCGCGTTCGCTGATCACGCGCAGGTGCCGTTCCATGCGGATGAAGACCACCACCATGACCACCAGCACCAGCAAGGACATCAGCATGCTCCAGAACGCGGTTTCTGCAGCCTTGCTGTACAGGTTCAGCAGGCTGTCGTCGCTGTCGGCCTCGGCCTCGGCATCGCCGCGCAGCGCGCGGGCGGCCTGGTCAAAGCTGATGGTGTAGTTGGTCAGCACCGTGCCCACCATGTGGCTGGCGGCCTGTTGTTGCAGCCGGGGGCCCAGGTCGGCGTGGCCCAGCACCTGCTCCAGCGCAGCCGGCAAGCCTTGGACATAGGCTGCGTAGGAGCCTGTGCCATGTTCAGACTCGGCCATCTGCGCGCGTTCGTGGATGGCGCAGGGAATGTCAAAGGGCTCGCTGAACCAGCTGCTGTCTTCGTCCTCCGTGCTGCTGGCAGCGGCTGCCGCTGCGGCTGACTCCGCCGCAGCACTGACGGCGGCATTGCAGCCGTTTTCCTGCTCGGCCTTCAGCAGGCGCTGCACCAGGGACGCGCTGGGTGCTCCGGCCCCTTCTAACAGCGGGTTCACAGCGGCCAGGCCGCGGCTGCTGTTGTCCTTTTCCACGCGGGCCCGCGCAGCAGGGTCCTGGTTGACAAAGGCGCGGATCAACTGGTCCGCTTTCTGAAAGCTGGGGCGCAGTTGCGCGTCGGCCAGGCGCTGGGTCAGCGGAACCTGATTGCCGGCCTGGCCTAGGTCGCGCCCGGTTTCGCTCACCACATAGTCCAGGTCCAGCTTGGCGTCCTTCCAGTTCAACGCGGCGGGCTGTGCCGCTTCGGCGCTGGCCGGCTTGCTGCTGCCGCGCCAGCTGTCCCACACCCACAGCGCCAGGGCCAGCAGCACGACCAGCGCAAACGCCAGCAGCACCACACGCACCACCTGCACCAGCACATCCTCCAGGCGTCGCAATATCGTCAGCATCATCCAAACCCTTTCCAGTAACTGTTATTGCGGCACAGGTTGCTATGAATATGAAAGCGCCGCAGGATGGCGCCGGATTCTAGGCAGGGGGGCTTGGCGTCATACTCTTTTACAAGTACGAGAAAGTGAGTGGGTGCGCATACTTCTGTGCTAATTCAGATTCCGTGTGGCATCTGGCTGCAATCGGTAGCCCCGGCGTTGGACGGAGAGCACACACCCGGTGTGGCACTATGGGCAATCCGCTGTAATGGGGTATTCACGGATCGAAGGATGCCCTATGGCCAAAACATCGCTGGACAAGTCGAAGATCAAGTTTCTGCTGCTGGAGGGCATTCACCCTTCCGCGCTGAAAGTGCTGCAGGACGCGGGTTACACCAACGTCGAATCATTGGCCGGTGCGCTGGAAGGCGAGGAGCTGAAGGCCAAGATCGCCGACGCGCATTTTGTGGGCATCCGCTCGCGCACCCAGCTGACCGAGGACGTGTTTGCAGCAGCGCAAAAGCTGGTGGCCGTGGGCTGCTTTTGCATCGGCACCAACCAAGTCAACCTGAACGCAGCGCGTGAGCGCGGCATTGCCGTGTTCAACGCGCCGTTCTCCAACACCCGCTCGGTGGCCGAGCTGGTGTTGGCCGAGGCGATTCTGCTGCTGCGCGGCATCCCCGAAAAGAACGCCGTGTCCCACCGCGGCGGCTGGAAGAAGAGTGCTGACAACTCCTACGAGATCCGTGGCAAGACCCTGGGCATTGTGGGCTATGGCTCCATCGGCACCCAGCTGTCGGTCTTGGCCGAAGGCCTGGGCATGCAGGTCATCTTCCACGACGTGGTCACCAAGCTGCCGCTGGGCAATGCGCGCCAGGCCGCCAATCTGCAGGAACTGCTGGGCCAGGCCGATATCGTGACGCTGCATGTGCCCGAGCTGGCCTCCACCCACGGCATGCTCGGCGCCGAGCAGATCGCCGCCATGAAGCCGGGCAGCATCCTGATCAATGCCTCGCGCGGGACGGTGGTGGACATCGATGCGCTGGCAGCGGCGCTGCAGGCCCGCAAGCTGCTGGGTGCGGCGATTGACGTGTTCCCGGTCGAGCCCAAGAGCAACAAGGATGAGTTCCAGTCGCCGCTGCGTGGCATGGACAACGTGATCCTGACCCCGCACATCGGCGGCTCCACCATGGAGGCCCAGGCCAACATCGGCCTGGAAGTGGCGGAAAAGCTGGTCAAGTACAGCGACAACGGCACCACCACCTCGGCGGTGAACTTCCCCGAAGTGGCGCTGCCCGAGCACCCAGGCAAGAACCGCATCCTGCATGTCCACGAAAACCGCCCCGGCATTCTGTCGGCCATCAACCAGGTGTTTGCCGACAACGGCATCAACATCGCCGGCCAGTACCTGCGCACCGACGAGAAGGTGGGCTATGTGGTGATCGACATCGACGCCGAATCGTCGGCGCTGGCGCTGGCCAAGCTGTCGCAGATTCCGGGCACCATCCGCTGCCGCGTGCTGTTCTGAACGGCATCTGCTGGAATGCAAAAAAGGAGACCCCGGGTCTCCTTTTTTGATGGCGGCGTGCGTCGCTGCGGCGCATGGGTTTCTGAAGCCTGGGTTCTGGGCCACGGCTGGCAGCCGCAGTCAGACTGGCCGCAGGGAATGAAAAAGGCCCGCTACATGGTAGCGGGCCTTTGGTGTGTGGTGCCCATGGGCAGGATCGAACTGCCGACCTCTCCCTTACCAAGGGAGTGCTCTACCACTGAGCCACATGGGCGAAGCCTGCGATTCTAATACGTTTTTTTAGCCTGAGGTGAATCGGCGAAGTTGCTCATACGCAGGAGACCCCGCCGTCCTGGTGGTGGGCATTAGCTGGAGGAGCGTCATCGATGGCGAATTCACTGCTTCCCATCGGGAGGTGCATAGCCCATTGCCCGTACGGCCAGCTGTTGCAGCACGGCGTTGCTGCCAGGCCCCAGGGTGGGCAGGGAAGTGCGCAAGGCCCCGAGTGGGGAGGCGTCAGGCGCCCCGCTCCACAGCAGCAGCGGTACTTCATAGGTACTCGGCGCATCGGTCTGGCTCAGAGGTGGCATGACCAACCCGTGGTCGCTCGCATACAGCAGCAAAGACGAGGACGGGTTGGATTGCTGGGCAATGGATATCCATTGTTCCAATAGATCACTGGTATAGAGAATCGAATTGTCGTAGGGGTCGGGCAGTTGGTAGCGTGTCGCTGGATAGCGCTGATTGACGCCAGGGTGGCTGCCATACGTGTGCAAGACAATCAGCTTGTGTTCTGCGGTATCGCTGAGTGCCGTGTGCAGAAACGGCGTGAGTACCTCGTCAAAATCGCCATCGCCCACTTTTTTATAGACGTCCGTCGAACGCCTCAGGGCCAAGGAATAGAAATCTTCCTGTTGATTATTGAAGCGGGAGTTGGTGAAGACAAAAGTCTTGTACCCAGCATGATGGGCGAGATCAATGAACGATGCAGCTTGCCGTACAACACTCTCGCTGGCAGAAAATCCGGTCAACATGAATGGCAGAGCGCTGGCCGTATTGGGCCCTTCCGCACGCACCTGAGTGACCGCAACGCCGGCCTTGTTTCTGAGCGGGGCATTGGTGTCTGCATCCTGGTAGCCGAGCAGCGACCAGCGCTGCGCGGTTGCACTCTCGCCCAGGACTACGATGATGGTTTTTGCAAGCACTTGCTCAGGTGGTTGCACGGGGATCAGCGGGTTGTAGAACAAGCCCTGTTCCATTTCATGGTGGCGGAATGATGCCTGTACCAGGTGCATCGGGTACACGCGGTGCATTTTCTGAAAGAAGGTGGTGGAATCCATCTTTTTGCTGACCCCCCACGCTGCCAATGCGGCCCATATGAGCATGGCACAGAAATAGCTGGTGCGAGGGGCTGTATAGGACCCATGGGAACGGGCCCGGATGATGGTTTTGCTGGCGAAAAATGCAGCCATACACCAAGCTAATACCTGGGCGATTTGGAGAGCGGGGAGTGTCTGGAAAAACTCCTTCATCTCGTTCTGATTGGAGCGCAGTGCGGTGGCGATGAAGAATTCATCGGCGAGATAGCCAAAAAAACCAATATGAAAGATATTGATGGCGCCCAGCAGCCCAAGCGTGAACATTGCAGGAATCAGAACGATTCTTGTCGCTGTCAAAGGCCAGATGAGCAGCGCGGAAGCGGGCACCAGAATCCAGGCGATCCAACTGCTGTAATGTAGCAATGCAGGGGTGAAGAGAAAAGACCAGGCAATGAATGCCGAGACCTGGGGCATATTTATTTTTTTGCCAGCAACTTTGATACCAATGGATGCAAATGTGTCCAATGATATCAATTCGCACACGAAATATATATTTCGTGTGCGAATTGCCAATCACTGTGGCACATCAAAGCAGCAAGCGTTTGCAGGCTTTCTTTGGGTTTCCCATGCGCTGCCGACGTATCCAGTGCGCTGCGGCCGCTACGCGGCTGTATCCACCAGAGCCTGGTACACGCCCTGGCGCATCACGGTGCGGTAGGGGATGCGCTGGGCCATGGACTGCATCATCAGGATGGCGAACAGGTCTTCCTGCGGGTCGATCCAGAAGAACGTGCCGTAGATGCCACTCCACGAGAAATCGCCCACGCTGCCGGGCAGCGGGTTCAGGCCGGATGCCGTGCGTACTGCAAAGCCTAGGCCGAAGCCCTGGCCCACATCGGGCGAGGGCAGCTGGGCGCCGAAGTAGGCCATGTCCGGGCCCATGCGCACGCCGGCGGGCAGGTGGTTGGCCGTCATCAGCGCCACGGTCTTGCGTGACAGCAGGCGCACGCCGTCCAGCTTGCCGCCGTTGCGCCAGAACAGGCACAGGCGGGCGTAGTCGCTGATGGTGGAGACCATGCCGCCGCCGCCCGACTGGAAGGCCATGGCCTGCGTGACCGGCGGCACGGGCGGCAGCTGCATCTGCGGGCCTTCCGGCTGCGGCCAGGCGGCACGATTGGCTGCGCTGTCTGGCGCGTGAAAAGCCGTGTCGTGCAGCTGCAGCGGGGTGGTGATGTGCTGCAGCATGAATTCGGCCAGGGTCTGGCCGCTGACCACTTCCACCACGCGCCCCAGCACATCGGTGCTCATGCCGTATTCCCACACCGTGCCGGGCTGGTCCAGCAGGGCCAGCTGCGACAGTTTGGTGATGAACTGGGCGTTGCTGTCGTTCCTGTGGCCCAGCTTGGCGCTGATATAGGCCTGTTTGAGCGGGTTGGGACTGCCTGGCACCCCATAGGTGATGCCCGCCGTGTGGCGCAGCAGATCGTGCAGGGTGATGGGGCGGGCCAAGGGTTCCAGCACCACCTGGGGCGCACTGCCATCGGCAGCGGGCGGCACCCGGCCCACTTTCAGCTGGGCCAGCTCCGGCAGGTATTTGGCCACCGGGTCCAGCAGGGCCAGCTGGCCTTGCTCCAGCAGCATCATGATGGCCAGGGAGGTGAGGGGCTTGGTCATGGAGGCAATGCGAAAAATCGCATCCGGCCGCATGGCCGTGCCTTCGGTGGGGTTCAGGTGCCCGAAGCTTTCCAGGTAGGCCAGTTGTCCGCGCCGGGCCACCAGGGCCACGGCGCCGGGGATCTCGCCACGGTCCACGCCCTGCTGCAGGCGCTCGGACAGGCGTTGCAGCCGGTTGCTGCCCAGTCCCAGCGTTTCGGGCGAATCTGCCCAGGGCAGACCGGGAATATGGAAGCGGGGGGTAGCGGACATGGCGGCTCCTGCGCAAACAACGGTGAACGGTGCAGCCATTGTTGCCAGTGACCGCGCCGCAAGCTGTTGTTTGCGGGACAACGGTGCAGGGGTAAGGGGCGTTATGTGCCTTGGCCCTGGCACAGCTGTGCCTTGCTGCGCTCCCAGGGGTGGCCTTCGGCATCCAGCAACACCTGGCGCGGGCGGTGTGCCGGGCTCAAGGCCTGCAGGGAGTAGCCTAGTGCCTGGGTGGCCATTTCCGGTATCACCGTATTGCTGATGTGCACCTGGGCCGGATCCTGCTGGCGCAGCGGTGTGAGCAGCTGGGCATTCTGTGCCAGGGACACCGGGTTGGCCCAGGCCAGCGCGGGAATCTCGTAGCTGCTGAGACTGCCTCCGCTGCGCGAGGAGCCGCTGCAGGGCGGCACCACCACACCATGGTCACTGGCATAGAGCAGCAGGGCGGGCTGCTGTGGGCTGCTGGCGTCCAGCATCCGGATCCATTGCGCCAGCAAATCACTGGTGTAGCGGATGGAGGTGTCATAGCTGTCGGCCAACTGGTGGGCTGTCTTGGGATAGCGACTGGCTGCGGTGACATGGCTGCCGTAGGTGTGCAGCACGATCAACTTGTGGGGAGCGGGATCTTGCAATGCGGTCTGCAAAGCCGGCGTCAGTACCTCGTCGTAATCGCCATCACCTACCTTGAGGTAGGCATTGGCGCTGCGGCGCAGTGCGTGGGTCAGAAAATCTTCCCCGGTGCGCAGATAGCGCGAGTTGTTGAGCACGATGGTTTTGTACCCTGCGTGCTGCGCCAGGTCGATGAAGCTGGGAGCCTGGTGCGTCACGCTGTCGAGCGCGGACAGCCCCGTCAAGACATAGGGCAAGGCAGCAGCGGTATTGAGTCCGTTGGCCAGCACGCGTGCCACCTGCAGCCCGGGAATGTCCTGCAGTGAGGCATTGGTCGGAGCCTGCTGGTAACCCAGCAACGACCAGCGATGGGCCGATGCGCTTTCACCCAGCACCACGACCACGGTATCCACCTGGGATTGCGGGGACAGCGGTGTTGGCTCTGGCAGCAGGGGGGTGTACAGCAGTGCGTCAGTGATCTGGTACTGGCGCCAGCCGGCATTGGCAATGTGCAGGGGGTACACGATGTGCAGCTTGCGCAGTGCGGTGGTGGTATCCAGGGGGCCTGTCCAGTGGCTGTAGCCCAGGAACCCGGCCCAGACCAGCAGCGCCGTTGTCGCCAGGCGCTGGCTGGCCCGCCCGTGCAGACAGGGTTCATTGGCCTTGCGCAGCATGAAGCGTACGATGCCCGCGCAGAGCAGCAGCCACACGGCACACCAGACCATGGTCCCCATGGGCAGAGAGGTCAGAAACTCCCGGGTTTCGCTGCTGGTGGTGCGCAAGGAAGAGGCAATGAAGAATTCATCGATCAGATAGCCGAAGAACCCGTCATGCACGATGTTGGCGGCACCCAGAATGGCCAGAAACAGGACACTCACGATCCGCAGTGGACGCCACACGGCAAAGGGCCAGAACAGCAGGGCAGACAGCGCCAGCAGGAACACCGCACGGGGAGATGCTCCTGCCAGCATGGAGGGCAGAAACAGGATGGTCCAGACTGCGAACGCAGCAAGGAGAGAGGCGGGTCGAGCAAGCATGGCGCAAAAAGCAAAGACGCCCGGTGGACGGGCGTCTTACAGAACGTTGCTCAATTGTAGAGGTGTTACAAAACGCTGGCAAAAGCAGTCAGCGCTGCAACACCGGTCTGTGCGTTCACGCCGGCACGTGGATGTGCCGCTTGATGTGCTTGAGGTGGGCGACGATGGTGAAGGTCATCACCACCAGCATCGACCAGGAACTCCACTTGCCCACATGCACCGTGGACCATGCGCCCAGCTGGTTGGGGTAGGCCCATACGCCGGCGAACGTGCTGATGTTCTCGGCCAGCCAGATGAAAAAGCCGATCAGCACAAACGCCAGCAGCAGCGGCATGCGGCGGTCCCGGTCCAGCGGGCGGTAGACCACCGTGGTTCGCGCATACAGGCCCAGAGCGCAGGCGGCCAGATACCAGCGGTAGTCGCCGATGTAGTGGTGGGTGAAGAAGTTGGCGTAGATCAGCACCGCCACCAGCGCCGCCATGGGGTAGAGCGGGTGGTGCAGGATGCGCAGGTCAAACAGGCGCCAGGCCTGGATGATGTAGCTGCCCACGGCCGCGTACATGAAGCCGGAAAACAGTGGCACCCCCCAGAGCTTGGTGTAGGCAAAGTCCGGGTAGGCCCAGGACTTGATGCCGCTGGAGGTCTTGAACACCTCCAGGGCAAAACCCACCACGTGGAACAGGCTGATGGCCTTGAGTTCATCCCAGCTCTCCAGCCGCGTCGCCACCATGGCGATCTGGATGGCCAGTGCAGCGATCAGCAGCAGGTCATAGCGCGGCACCCCCCACAGCCCGGCCCGCGGGGTGACGAACACGGCGGCAAAGAACAGGCCCACAAACAGGCAGCTGCGCGCATTCTTCAGGCCGAAGAACCAGAACTCCCACACAAAGCGCTGCAGCCCCGCAAGGCCATCGGGCACCGGACGGTGCATCAGCCATGCGTCCAGTCGGTTCAGGCGCTGCAGGGATGAACGGGAGGGCGGCGCGGCGGCCGTCGTGGCAGAAGAAGCAGGCATGGGGTATGGAGAGCCGCGCCACCGCTGGCGCGCGCAAGGAAAGGGGATGAGAACGCTGCGAGTATGCCTGGGCGCTGCAGCTGGGCCAGGCCCGTCACAGACATGTGCCTTGCTCGGTCTGCGCACTGCGTTGCGCAGGGCGGCCTGACCGGTGCTGGGGCACCTGCGGCAACCGCGCCACCCACCGCGGGTCGTGCCGATGTGGAAAGCGATGGGCAGGCGCCGTGGTCCTGTGCGGCGTCAGACATGCTTGTGCAGCGCTTGGCTGCGGCTGATATTGGAAGAATCCTTGCAACCCGTGTCAGCCGCAGACACAGGGCTTTAACGCACCTGCTGCGCCACAAATGCGGCCCGGGGCTGCACATAGCTGTCCTGCGATTGCACCAGTTGCAGCTCGCGCTGGCCGCTGTCTTGGGTGCGCTGCAGCAGCTCGAACATGCTGGCGGTGGTCCGCTCCAGTGCCTGCCGGGCCGAGCCCGTTGCGCCGAACTGCTGGCTGTAGTGGGCGGCAAACAGCGCCGCCGTCACATCGCCCGAGCCATTGGCTTTGAACGGCAGGTGCGGTGTGGCCACCAGCCAGGCACCCGTGGCATCGGCCGCCAGCATCTCGATGCTGCCGGACGCCGCATCGGGCCGGTGCACACTGGTCACCAGCACCGCGCGCGGGCCCATGGCCATCACGGTATCCACCGCCGCCAGGGTGCTGTCCAGCGTGCTGGCCTCGGTGCCCGCCAGATAGCCCAGCTCAAACTGGTTGGGCGTCACCAGGTCGGCGGCCGGCACCACGCGTTCGCGCAGCAGCACCGGAATGGCAGGGTTCACAAAACAGCCGGACTTGGCATTGCCCATCACCGGGTCGCAGGTGTAGGTGGCCTGGGGGTTGAGCGCCTTCACCCGCGCCACGGTGGACAGGATGGCGTCGGCAATGTCAGCACCGCCCTGGTAGCCGCTGAGCACCACATCCACCTGCGCCAGGGCGCCGCGCGCCTCCATGGCATCCACGATGGCCGTCACCTCGCTGGCGGGAATGGCCGATCCACCCCACTGGCCGTAACCCGTGTGGTTGGAGAAGTTGACGGTGTAGACCGGCCACACCTCGTGCCCCAGGCGTTGCAGCGGAAACACTGCGGCCGAGTTGCCGACATGGCCGTAGGAAACATGGGATTGGATGGAGAGGATGTTCATGGCGGGTTGCAAGAGGGCATTCGCGTGGCCAGGATGGCGGGCGCGCACTGGCCACATTGGGCGGCGATGGGCGGGAATGGTAGCGCTGTGGGCCAATGCGTTAAAGCGTTGCGGCAGGCTTTCTCGCACTAGGTCGTGGGCAAGAGATCCGCAGAGCGGGCGATGCTCCAGCAGATGTGGGTCTGATGTATCCATGCAAAAAGCCTCCCGAAGGAGGCTTTTTGCATGGCAGGGACGGCTTAGCGGTCCGAATATTTACGCCAGCTTCGCCTTCAACAGCTCATTCACCTGTCCCGGATTGGCCTTGCCCTTGGACGCCTTCATCACCTGACCGACCAGGGCGTTGAATGCCTTGTCCTTGCCGGCGCGGTATTGCTCCACATTGGCGGGGTTGGCGGCGATCACCTCGTCGATGATGGCTTCCAGCGCACCGGTGTCGTTCATCTGCTTGAGGCCCTTGGCTTCGATGACGGCATCCACGTCCGAACCTTCGCCCGTCCACAGCGCTTCAAACACCTGCTTGGCAGCGTTGTTGCTGATGGTGCCGTCGGAAATGCGGCCGATCATGGCGCCCAGCTGGGTGCTGGACACCTTCACCGCGTCCATGCCGATTTCCTCGGTGTTCAGGCGGCGGGAGATTTCGCCCATCACCCAGTTGCTGACCAGCTTGGGCTGGCCGCAGGCCTTGGCAGCGTCTTCAAAGTAGGCCGCCATGGCCTGGCTCTGGGTCAGCGTGGTGGCGTCGTACGCGGGCAGGCCATACTGCTCGACAAAGCGGGCGGCCATGGCGCGGGGCAGCTCGGGCATGCCGGCCTTGACCTGTTCCACCCACCCGGGCGCGACCACCAGCGGGGGCAGGTCGGGGTCGGGGAAGTAGCGGTAGTCGGCCGCGTCTTCCTTGGTGCGCATGGCGCGGGTCTCGCCCGTGTCGGGGTTGAACAGCACGGTGGCCTGCTGGATTTTGTGGCCGTCTTCAATCTGCTCGATCTGCCAGAGGATTTCGTAATCGATGGCGATCTGCATATTGCGGAACGAGTTCAGGTTCTTGATCTCGCGGCGCGTGCCCAGCGGCTGGCCGGGCTTGCGCACGGACACGTTGGCGTCGCAGCGGAACGAGCCTTCCTGCATGTTGCCGTCGCAGATGCCGATCCAGGTGACGATCTTGTGCAGCTCCTTGGCGTAGGCCACGGCCTCTGCGGTGCTGCGGATATCGGGCTCGGTCACGATTTCCAGCAGCGGCGTGCCGGCGCGGTTCAGGTCGATGCCGGACTGGCCGATGAACTCGTCGTGCACTGACTTGCCAGCGTCTTCCTCCAGGTGGGCGCGCACCAGGCGCACGGTCTTGAGGACGTTTTCCTTGCCTTCTTCCAGATAGAAGCTGACTTCACCGCCTTGCACCACGGGAATCTCGAACTGCGAGATCTGGTAGCCCTTGGGCAGATCGGGGTAGAAGTAGTTCTTGCGGGCAAAGATGCTGCGCGGCGCAATGTGCGAACCCAGCGACAGGCCGAGCTTGATGGCGCATTCCACGGCGGTGCGGTTCATGACCGGCAGGGTGCCGGGCAGGGCCAGATCGACCGGGCAGGCCTGCGTGTTGGGTTCGGCACCGAAAGCGGTGCTGGCGCGGCTGAAGATTTTGCTGTGGGTGGCCAGCTGGGTGTGGGTTTCGAAGCCGATGACGACCTCGTAGCCATTGATCAGTTTCACTGTCATATGTATCTCGTCCTTCCTGCGCTTCTCAAATACCGGCGGGCGTGCGCAGGTGGAAATCGGTGGCTTGCTGGAAGCGGTGGGCCGCGTTGAGCAGCCTGGCTTCGCTGAAGTAGTTGCCGATCAGCTGCAGGCCCACGGGCATTCCGCCCTCGCCAAAACCGGCGGGCAGGCTCATGCCGGGCAGGCCGGCCAGCGAAGCGGGCAGGGTGAAGATGTCGGCCAGGTAGTTGCTGACCGGGTCGGCCTTGCCACCAATGGCCCAGGCCGTGGTGGGCGCCGCGGCGCCGGCGATCACATCGCAGTCCTTGAAGGCGGCCTGGAAGTCGTCGGCAATCATGCGGCGGATCTTCTGGGCTTGCAGGTAATAGGCGTCGTAATAGCCTTCGGACAGCACATAGGCGCCGATCATGATGCGGCGCTTGACCTCGTCGCCAAAACCTTCGGCGCGGGTCTTCTTGTACATATCGTTCAGGTCGGCGTAGTCCTTGGCGCGGTGGCCGAACTTCACGCCGTCAAAACGCGACAGGTTGGACGAAGCTTCGGCCGGTGCCAGGATGTAGTACACGGGCACGGACAGCTCGGTGCGCGGCAGGCTCACGGGCACCAGCTTGGCGCCCAGCTTTTCATATTCCTTCAAGGCGGCGTCGACGGCGGTGCGCACGTCGGCGCTCAGGCCTTCGCCAAAGAACTCGGCGGGAATGCCGATGCGCAGGCCGTCGATGCTGTCGCCCAGCGTGGCGCTGAAGTCTTCGGCCGGCACATCCAGGCTGGTCGAGTCACGGTCCAGGTCGGGGCCGCACATCTCGGACAGCAGCAGGGCGCAGTCTTCGGCGCTGCGGCCCATGGGGCCCGCCTGGTCGAGGCTGGAGGCAAACGCGATCATGCCGTAGCGGCTGGCGCGGCCATAGGTGGGCTTGATGCCGGTGATGCCGCAGAACGATGCGGGCTGGCGGATGGAGCCGCCGGTGTCGGTACCGGTCACGGCGGGCGCCAGGCGGGCGGCCACGGCCGCAGCCGAGCCGCCGGACGAGCCACCGGGCACGCGGTTCGTGTCCCAGGGGTTGCGCACGGGCTGGGCGCTGTCGAAGCCGACCGGGGCAATGGCCGAGTTCTCGTTGGCGCCGCCCATGGCGAATTCGTCGCAGTTCAGCTTGCCCAGGGTCACCACACCGGCGTCGGCCAGCTTGCGCACCACGGTGGCGTCAAACGGCGACCGGTAGCCTTCCAGCATCTTGCTGGCGGCGGTGGTGGGGAAGTCCTTGGTGACGAAGATGTCCTTGTGGGCAATGGGCACGCCGGCCAGCTTGCCGCCACGGCCTTCGGCGATCAGGGCGTCGGCCGCCTTGGCCTGGGCCAGGGTGGCGTCTTCATTCAGGGACACGAAGGCGCCCAGGTTCTGGTGGGCCTTGGCGCGGGCCAGAAAGTGCTGGGCGGCTTCGGTGGCGGAGACGTGCTTGGCGCGCAGCTGGGCGGCCAGCTCGGCGACGCCGAGGTGGTGCAGTTCGGTGTTGCTCATGGTTGTGTGGCTGTGCGCGTTCATTCGATGACCTTGGGCACCAGGAACATACCCTTGTCCGCTGCCGGGGCGTTTTGCATATTGGCTTCGCGGTTGTTGCACTCGCTCACCACGTCGTCGCGCAGGCGCAGCACCACATCCTGGATGGCCGCCACGGGGTGTGCCAGGGGCTGGACGCCGGAGGTATCCACAGCCTGCATTTTCTCGACGATGCCGAAAAATCCGTTCAATTGAGTGAGCATGCGCTCACTTTCAGGGGTCGAGAGCTCGAGCCGCGCCAGATTGGCGATGCGGTCGATGTCGTGCGAGGTGAGTGCCATAGAAAAAATGCCGATCAGAAACCCGATGCAATGCAGTGGTGCACTGCGTCCGGACATAAGTTATTCACAGGGGATACGGTATTATCTCGGCTTTGCCGTAATGACACCTGCAAAGACGTCATTGTGCAAAGATCCACCCCCGTTCTTCCCTGATTGCAAGTCACATATCCCGGCGATGGCAGGCCGAAGCGCATGCTGTGCCTGAGAGGAATTTGAATGTTCGGAGCCTTCCGTCGGTACTTCTCCACCGACCTCGCCATCGATCTTGGCACTGCCAATACGTTGATTTTCGCCCGCGATAAGGGCATTGTTCTGGACGAGCCTTCCGTCGTCGCCATCCGCCATGAAGGCGGTCCGCACGGCAAGAAAGTGATCCAGGCCGTCGGCGCCGAGGCCAAGGCCATGCTGGGCAAGGTGCCCGGCAATATCGAGGCCATCCGCCCCATGAAGGACGGCGTGATTGCCGACTTCGTGATCACCGAGCAGATGATCAAGCAGTTCATCAAGATGGTGCACCCCCGCTCGGTGCTGGCGCCCAACCCGCGCATCATCATCTGCGTGCCCTGCGGCTCCACCCAGGTCGAACGCCGCGCCATCAAGGATGCGGCCGAAGCGGCCGGCGCCGCCCAGGTCTATCTGATTGAAGAGCCGATGGCTGCCGGTATCGGTGCCGGTCTGCCGGTGTCCGAAGCGTCGGGCTCCATGGTGGTGGACATCGGCGGCGGCACGACCGAAGTGGGCGTGATCTCGCTGGGCGGCATGGTCTACAAGGGCTCGGTCCGCGTGGGCGGCGACAAGTTCGACGAAGCCATCATCAACTACATCCGCCGCAACTACGGCATGCTGATTGGCGAGCCCACGGCCGAACTGATCAAGAAGCAGATCGGCTCCGCTTTCCCCGGCTCCGAAGTCAAGGAAATCGAAGTCAAGGGCCGCAATCTGTCGGAAGGCGTGCCGCGCAGCTTCACCATCTCCTCGAACGAGGTACTGGAAGCGCTGACCGATCCGCTCAACCAGATCGTCTCCGCCGTGAAGAACGCGCTGGAACAGACCCCTCCGGAGCTGGGTGCCGACATTGCCGAGCGCGGCATGATGCTGACCGGTGGCGGTGCGCTGCTGCGTGACCTGGACCGCCTGCTGGCCGAAGAAACCGGTCTGCCCGTGCTGGTGGCCGAAGAGCCGCTGACCTGTGTGGTACGCGGTTGCGGCATGGCTCTGGAGTCCATGGACCGCCAGGGCAGCATCTTTACCAGCGAGTAATCTTTTCGCCATGGCCGGGGCCTCCGGTCCTGGCGTTGCCCTCACCCTGTCATGAACAGCACACGCGCTCTGGATTCCGCTGTGTGCGGCGTTGCCGACGCCGCGCAGGTGGCCGCTCGTCTGCCGGGAGGCCGCGCATGAGCATGGGCACGCTGGAGCGCAGCGCTCCTTCCATGTTCAAGCAGGGGCCTTCCGCCCTGTCGCAGCTGGTGGCCTACAGCGCTTTGGCGCTGTTTTTGATGGTGGCCGATGCCCGCTTCAAAGTGGTGGAGCCGGTGCGCCAGGTGGTGTCCACCGTGCTGTATCCGGTGCAGTGGGCCATGGTCCAGCCGATCCGCTTCTTCAGCGGCGGCGTGACGTACTTCGACGACCTGGAAAGCGCGCAGCAAGAAGCCCAGGAGGCCCGCCAGGCCATGCTGGCCATGGCACAGCGCGCGACCCAGTCCGATCAGCTGCTGCAGGAAAACGAGCAGCTGCGCCAGCTGCTGGCATTGCGGGACCGCGTGACCGTGCCGGCCAAGGCGGCACAGGTGATCTACGACACCCCCGATCCGTACACGCGCCGCGTGGTCATCGACAAAGGCCAGGTGGCGGGCGTGCTGGCCGGCTCGCCGGTCATCGACGAGCGCGGCGTGCTGGGCCAGGTGACGCGTGTGCAGCCCTTCCTGAGCGAGGTGCGCCTGCTGGTGGACCGCGACCAGGCCATTCCCGTGCTGAACCAGCGCACCGGCGAACGCAGCGTGGCCTATGGCGATCCGTCGTCGCTGCGCAGTGACGCCATGGAGCTGCGCTTCATGCCCAGCAATGCCGATGTGAAGGAAGGCGACCTGCTGACCACCAGCGGTGTGGACGGGGTCTACCCTTCGGGCCTGCCGGTGGCCAAGGTCTCCAAGGTGGAGCGCCGCGCCGAATCGGCCTTTGCCCGCATCTATTGCGAACCTGTGGCCCGCCTGCAAGGCGCGCGCCACGTGATGATTCTGGAACCCATGGACAAGGTGCTGCCGGACACCCCGCATGCGCCCGAGCCTCCCACCGCCAAGCGCGATGACAAGTCCGCCAGCCGCCGCTCCACGGACGTGCGCCTGCCGGGACAGAAGGAGGCCAAGCCATGATCATGCCCCGCGGCCAAGAGCTGATGATGCCGGTGAACCCGCTGTTCATCGCGCTGACCATCGTCGTGGCGCTGGCCCTGAACATGCTGCCCTGGGGCGGCTGGGTCTGGATGCCGGACTGGCTGCTGCTGGTGCTGGCCTTCTGGGGCGTGCACCAGTCCGGCAAAGTGGGCATGGGCATCGGTTTTTTCCTGGGCCTGAGCATGGACGTGCACCAGTCCGCACTGCTGGGCCAGCATGCGCTGTCCTATGTGCTGCTGATGTTCGCCTGCCGCCAGGCCAGCCGCCGTGTGCTGTGGTTCAACGTGCTGATCCAGGCCATGTACATGGCCCCTGTCTTCGTGATGACCCATGCGGTGGAAGTGGTGGTCCGCATGGTGGCCGGAGGGATCTTCCCCGGCCCCTGGGTGCTGATTGCTCCGCTGATCGAAGCCCTGCTGTGGCCGGTGGCCAGCTGGATTCTGCTGGCACCGCAACGCCGTCCCCCGGACCGGGACAGCAACCGCCCGCTGTGAGGAGCTGCGCCATGCACAGCCGCAGCCCGGTGCGGGCGCATGCAAGGACGGAACGACCATGGTGAACCTGGACGTACGCAATACCGAATCCGAGCTGATGGACTTCCGCGTCCGCGTCTGGGTGATCGGCGTGGTGGTCATGCTGCTGCTGGGGGTGGTCTGGGCCCGCCTGGTGGTCTTGCAGGTGGTGCGCCATGACGCCTATGCCGAGCGTGCGGAAAGCAACCGCACGGCGGTGGTGCCCATCGTGCCCAACCGGGGTCAGATCCTGGACCGCAACGGCGTGGTGCTGGCCTCCAATTATTCCGCCTACACGCTGGAAATCACCCGCTCCAAGGTCGAGAATCTGGAAGAGACCATCGACCAGCTGGCCGAGGTGGTGGAGATCAGCCAGCGCGACCGCCGCAAATTCAAACGGCTGATGGAGGACTCCAAGAGCTTCGAGTCCATTCCCATCCGCACCCGCCTGAGCGATGTGGAAGTGGCCAAGTTCGCCGCCCAGCGCTGGCGCTTTCCGGGCGTGGACATCCAGGCCCGGCTGTTCCGCTCCTATCCGCTGGAGAACGTGGGCAGCCACATCGTAGGCTACATCGGCCGCATCAACCAGCGGGAAAAAGAAGCCATTGAGGAGTGGGAAGATGCGGCCAACTACCGTGGCACCGAAGTCATCGGCAAGCTGGGTATAGAGCAAAGCTACGAAAAGGAGCTGCACGGCCAGACGGGCTGGGAGCAGCTGGAAACCTCGGCCGGTGGCTATGCCGTGCGCCGCCTCAACAGTCGGCCCGCCACGCCGGGGGATTCCATCGTGCTGTCGCTGGACATCCGCCTGCAGAAGATGGTGGAAGAGCTGTATGGCAACCGCCGTGGCGCGCTGGTGGCCATCGATCCGCGCAATGGCGAGGTGCTGGCCATGGTCAGCAAGCCCACCTATGACTTGAACCTGTTTGTGGGCGGTATCGACACGGAGAACTGGGCCATGCTCAACGAGTCCATCGACCGGCCGATGCTCAACCGGGCGCTGCGCGGCACCTACCCGCCGGGCTCCACCTTCAAGCCGTTCATGGCGATTGCCGGTCTGGAAAGCGGCAAGCGCACGCCGGACACCACCATCATGGACAACGGCAGCTGGACATTCGGCGGCCACACCTTCCGTTCCGGCCACCCGAACGGTCCGACCAATCTGCGCCGCTCCATCATCAAGTCGTCCAATGTGTACTACTACATGCTGGCCAACGACATGGGCGTGGAGTCCATCCACGACTGGCTGGCGCCCATGGGCTTTGGCCAGCTGACGGGGGTGGACCTGAAGGGTGAGGTGCGCGGTGTGCTGCCCAACCAGGAGTGGAAGCGCAACACCTACAAGCGTCCCGAGCAGAAGAAGTGGTTCGCCGGTGAAACCATCTCCCTGGGCATTGGCCAGGGCTACAACAATTTCACCATTCTGCAGATCGCCAATGCCATGGCCATGCTGGCCAACCATGGCGTCAAGAACAAGCCGCAGCTGGGGCTGGGGCGGGTGGACGCGGTGAGCCGTGAATACCAGCCCCTGCCGCGCGATGCCGCCCAGCCCATGGGTTACAAGGCCAGCAATGTCGAGGCGGTGCGCAGCGCGGTGGCCGCGGTGACGGTGGAGGGCACGGCGCGTGGTGTGTTCATGGGTGCTTCCTACCAGTCGGCCGGCAAGACCGGTACTGCCCAGGCCGTGGGCGTGCGCCAGAACGAGAAGTACAACGCCTCCAGGCTGACCGAATACCAGCGTGACCATTCGCTCTATATCGCCTATGCGCCGGTGGACAACCCCACCATCGCCCTGGCCGTGATCGTGGAGAACGCCGGTTTTGGCGCCGCCGCCGCCGCCCCCATCGCCCGCCGCGTGATGGACTACTGGCTGCTGGGCCGCTACCCCAGCGAGGAAGACATTGCCGCCATGCGCAAAGGCCAGGCCTCCACGCCGATTGGTCCTTCGCGCAATGCCAACGACATCCCGTTGCCGGGCGAGACCTTGCCGCTGGCGGGTCTGCCAGTGCATCCGCTGCCCGACTACCGCACCGACGGTGCCGCTGCGGTGGCAGTACCGAGCGGGCCGGTGGAAGTCGAAGAGGACTGAGCGTTGCGGGCCTGGGCCTGTGGATCGCCAGAGGCGGGAACGGAGATGAAAAAAGGCGCCTCAGGGCGCCTTTTTGATGGGATGTGCCGAGAGCCCTGGGGCGCTCAGGGCTTGGCAGCGTCGGGGAGTGCGCCCGCGTCCTCCTCCGGCCGGGCCGGCGCGGCTGGCGTCCACTGGCTGAAGATCAGCGCCACCACGATCAGGGCCGCACCGGCCATGGCCACGGGGCCCATCTGCTCGCCAATCAGCACCCAGGCCGTCAGCGCAGCAAACACCGGCTCCAGCCCAAAGACGATGGCGCTGCGCATGGCATCCACGCGCTGTTGGCCCCAGGCTTGCAGCGTCACCACGATCACGCTGGCAATCAGCCCCAGGTAGACCACGGCGATCCAGGCATGGGGCTCTAGCGCGGCGGCGCCTTCCCACAGGGCCCCAAAGCCGCCTTGCACGGCCAGCGCCACCGTGGCGCAGCCCAGCATCACCGTGGCCTGGGCCGCGGCCATGCGTGTGGCCCGCAGCGGTGTGGAGGCCGTGCGGCGTGCGGCTTCTTCCAGTGCCAGGATGTAGATGGCGTAGAACAGCGTGCTGGCCAGGGTCAGGGAGTCCCCCCAGTTCCAGGGCGCGTCTTCAAAGAACATGAAAAACATGCCGGCCAGTGCCATGGCGCAGGCGACCCACAGCTGCCAGCCGTAGCGCCGCCCCAGCACGGCCATGGCCAGGATGGGGACCACCAGCACATTCATGCCGGTGACAAAGGCGTTGCGGTTGCTGCTGGTGTGGGCCAGGCCCTCCACCTGCAGCCAGAAGGCGATGAACATCAAGCCCCCCAGCAGCAGGCCCCAGCGGCGTTCGCTGCGGCGCATGCCGCGCCACAGCGGCAGCAGCACGGCGCTGGCGATGATGAAGCGCAGCCAGATGATTTCCAGTGCCGACAGGTGACCGGACAGCAGCTTCATGGCCGGGAAGGTTGTGCCCCAGACAACGGTGACGGTCAGCAGGGCCGCCAGGCCCCAGCGTTCGGTGCGCATACGCAACCCACTTTCAGTGCCTGCGGCCAGGCGAGGCCACAGGCGGTCCAAACCCAACAGGCGCAAGCCGTGCCCTTGCAGCGGCAGTCCATCCCGCATTGCAGAAGAAGACCGATGCTGCACGCACACCGCGTGCACCCTTTTTCGATGCGCTTAGGCGCTCATGCGGCCGATGAAGGCGCGGATACGGTCGTTGGCCGGGTTGCTGAAGAACTCGGCGGGTGGCGCATCGTGGGCAATGCAGCCCTGGTCGAAGAACATCACGCGGTCGGCCACTTCACGGGCAAAGCCCATTTCGTGGGTCACGACGATCATGGTCATGCCGGCCTTGGCCAGCTGGCGCATCACGTCCAGCACTTCCTGCACCATCTCGGGGTCAAGTGCGCTGGTGGGTTCGTCAAACAGCATCACCTTGGGCTCCATGGCCAGCGCACGGGCGATGGCCACGCGCTGCTGCTGGCCACCGGACAGCTGCCAGGGGTACTTGTGTGCATGGGCTTCCATGCCCACGCGCTTGAGCAGGGACATGGCCTTCTCGTTGGCCTGGGCGCGCGGCAGCTTGTGGATGCGGCGGGGCGCCAGCGTCACGTTGTCCAGCACGCTCATGTGGCCGAACAGGTTGAATTGCTGGAACACCATGCCGACTTCGCTGCGCTGCTTGAGCAGCGTGGCTTCGTCGTCGGTCACTTCCGTGCCGCCGATGGTGATGGAGCCGCTGTCATGCGGTTCCAGCCGGTTGATGGCGCGCAGCAGCGTGCTCTTGCCGGAGCCGGAGGCGCCGATGATCACGGTCACCTCGCCGGTGCGAAACACCGTGGACACCCCTTTGAGCACCTCGTGGTTGCCAAAGGATTTGCGCACATTCTGCGCAACGATATAGGGGGAGCCGGTTTGCGTGGTGCTCATTTGGCGCGTCCTTCCACGTCAAAGCGGTACTCGATGGCGTGCGTCACCTGGGTCACCAGCGTGGTCAGAATCAGGTAGGTGATGGCCACCGTCACCAGTGTCTGCACCGGCTGGAAGGTGGCCGACTGGATGCGGTTGCCCACGTTGGTCAGCTCCACCACGCCAATCGCATAGGCCAGCGAGGAATCCTTGAGCAGCGCCACAAAGTTGCTCACCAGCGGCGGCAGCGAAATCTTGAATGCCTGGGGGAACACCACATCCAGGAACACGCGGGTCTTGGGCAGGCCCAGTGCTCGGGCGGCTTCGGTCTGGCCACGGGGCACGGCCAGCAGACCGGCGCGGATGGCTTCGGCGTTGTAGGCGCCGGCGTTCAGGCCCAGGGCCACCACGGCTGCGGCGAAGTCCGGCAGGTTCAGGCCGGGCACCAGCACGGGCAGGGCGAAGTAGACAAACAGGATCTGCACCAGCAGCGGCGTGCCGCGGATGGCCCAGATATAGAAACTGGCAATCCAGCGCAGCCAGGCCAGGCGGGAAGTGCGGGCCAGTGCGGCACCGGTGCCCAGCAGCAGGCCCACGGCGCCGGAGACCAGCGTCAGGGACAGCGTGGTGAGCGCGCCTTCGGCGAACAGTTCGGCATTGGAGCCAATGGGTTCAGGGAAATACGAGAGGAACTGACCGAGCAGGGACAGCACCAGCACCATCAGCAGCAGGGCGGCGATCAGCGTGGCATTGCTGCGCTGGGTGCGGCTCCAGTGCGCGGGCCAGAGGGCGAGAAACATGGGCGAATGGGGAAAAAGCAAACGACCAGGCCGGGGGAGGGCCTGGCCGTCAGGGGGTTACTTGCAGGTGATGTCTTCTTGGAAATACTTCTTGGAGATGGCGCCCACGGTGCCATCGGCAATCGCTTCCTTCAAGGCCTTGTTCCAGGCATCGGCCAGGCCTTGGTTGCCCTTGGAGACGGCGGCGGCGATATGTTCGATGAACAGCATGTCACCGGCCTTGAAGCCGGCCTTGGGGGCCTTGGCCAGCATTTCCTTGGCAACGAAACGGTCGGTCACCCAGGCGTCGACACGCTTGGAGCCCAGGGCGCTGCGTGCGGCTTCGTCGGTGGGGAAGTTCTTCACTTCCTTGACGCCGGCCACTTTCTTCACGTTGTCCATGTAGCTGGTGCCGGTCTGCACGGCCACAACCTTGCCGCTCAGATCACCGGCCTTGGAGATGGACGGTGTCAGCGACACGATCTGGCCGCCCGAGCAGTAGTGGGGCAGCGTGAAGGTCACGGCCTTGGCGCGTTCTTCGGTGACGCCGTGCGAGGCGATCACCAGATCCCAGCGGTCCTGGGCCAGGCCGGTCAGCAGGGCGTCAAAGCCCACGGTCTTCCATTCGAACTTCAGGCCCATCTTCTTGGCCACGGCTTCGCCGACCTCGATTTCGTAGCCAGTCAGCTGCTTGCCCTTGAAGAAGTTGAAGGGAGCGTACTGGCCTTCGGATGCCAGAACGATGGTGCCGCTTTTCTGGATTTCTTCCAGCGGACGGGCTTGGGCAATAACGGCACCGCACAAAGCGGCAGCCACGGCAACGGCCTTCAACACTTGCATACGCACTCCTCGTTTCCTTGTGGAATGTTGTTCTGAACAAAAAACCGGCAGGCAGGGCAGCCGGTCATTGATTATGGGGAGCAGGGGCGCCAGAGCGCAAAGTACCTAAACCCACATTAGCAAAATTATAGGGAGATATATGCTTATGCCCTACAGCCTCTAAGGCGTGCGAAATATGGCTGCATGCCATGGGTGGCGAGAGTGAGTGCACGCATGCCGTGTGCCGCAAGATTCCTGACAGTTTGGCAATACCCGGGTGCCGGGTGTGCGCAAGACCCCACAGAAAATTCGCCCGCGACGGGAAAAGCGTGCTGGTGCGGGCCAGCAGCGCTTTGTGCGGGCAACTGCTGGCAGCAGGGCTTATTCAGGGCAGCGGATATCCTCCTTGAACCACTTTTGCGAAATCTTGGCGTAGCTGCCGTCCTTCAGCGATTCGGCAAACGCCTTGTTCCAGGCACCGACCAGGCTCTGGTTGCCCTTGGCCACGGCCGCGGCAATGCGCTCGACGAACAGCATCTCGCCCTGCTTGAACTGGATGTTGGGGTTTTTGGCCAGCATTTCCTTGGCCAGGAAGCGCTCGGTGACCCAGGCATCGGCGCGCTTGGACATCAGTGCATGCATGGCGGCTTCGTTGGTGGGGAAGTTCACCACGCGCTTCACGCCGGGCACATGCTTTTGTACATAGTCCAGGTAGGTGGTGCCGGTCTGGGCCGAGACGGTCTTGCCGGCCAGGTCCTTGCCGCCCTTGATGCTGTCGGACAGGGCAATCACCTGGGCACCCGAGCAGTAGTGGGGCAGGGTGAAGGTCACTGCCTTCTCGCGCTCGGGCGTGATGCCGTGCGAGGAGATCACCAGATCCCAGCGGTCCTGGGACAGACCGGTCAGCAGGGAATCGAAGGGAATGGTCTTCCACTCGAACTTCACGCCCATCTTCTGGGCCATCAATTCGGCCAGATCCACTTCAAAGCCCACCAGCTTCTTGCCTTCAAAGTAGGCAAACGGGGCGTAATAGCCTTCGGTGGCCAGGCGCAGCGTGCCGTCCTTCTGGATGGCGTCGAACGAACGGGCTTGGGCAGCGGTCGCGCCCACCAGGGCCAGGGTGGCCATGGCAATCAGGGAAATGCGTTTCATGGGAATGGGTTCCAGCAGCCGTCGCGCAGGACAAGTGCCCCGGCCCCGGATGGACGGGGCCGCCTGCATGCTCAGCAGGTCCACAGTGAGGGCCCACAGCCGCCGGACCGCGGGATGCCGCAAGGGCATCGTGCAAGGCGGTGGGCTGGGCTGTGTCGCGCTGCGGTGCGGTAGCACCAGCGTTGTGCGCGGCTTTAAGGCGAAAGCAGCAGCAATTATAGAAGCGAGGCCCCGTGGCCGCAGATGGCGGGCCTCGCAGCCCGCGTGCACGGGAGGGCTTGCTGCGGCGCGTGCGGGCTCAGAGCAGCTTGAAAGCGTCCCAGCCGGTCTTCAGGATCAGCAGGCTCACCACGCCGATGAAAATGGTGCGCACAAAGCCCGTGCCGTGGCGCAGGGCCATCCAGGTGCCCAGCATGCTGCCCAGCACATTGGCCACGGCCAGCGGGATCGCGAAATGCCACCACACATGGCCCTTGAGCGAGAACAGCAGCAGCGCTGCCGCGTTGGACGCCAGGTTCAGCAGCTTGGCGCTGGCCGAGGCGTTCAGGAAGTCATAGCCCAGCAGGCGCACGAACAGAAAGACAAAAAAACTGCCGGTGCCGGGCCCGAAGAAGCCGTCATAAAAGCCGATCAGCAGGCCGATGGCGCTGGCGGCCCACATCTCGGTCCGGCCGGTCAGGCGCGGCGCATGGTCGCGGCCCAGTTCCTTCTTGGCCAGGGTGTACAGCAGCACGCCCAGCAGGATGAAGGGCAGCAGGATGCGCAGGAAGTCGGGCTTGATCAGGGTGACCGCCCAGGCCCCCAGAAAGGCGCCGACCAAAGTGGTGCCAATGGCCGGCACCAGCGTGACCCAGGTGATGCGCACGCGGTGGCTGTACTGCCAGGCCGAAATGGCGGTGCCCCAGACGGCTGCGCTTTTGTTGGTGCCGAACAGCGTGGCAGGGGTGGTGGTGGGAAAGGCCGCAAACATGGCGGGCACCAGGATCAGACCACCGCCCCCCACGATGGCATCCACAAAACCGGCCAGTGCCGAGGCGAGGGAGACGAGTATCCATTCCATAGTGGCGCGGATTGTCGCACCGCCATGGGCTGCCGCCGTGCTGCAGGGGCCGAATCAGCGGGCCATAAAAAAGCGCCGGTCAGTGCCGGCGCTGGGAAAGCAATCTCGATGTCGGATGCTTTTTATGCATATTGGTCTGGTTGTGTCGAGTCGTCTCCTCGGCTCCTCCGTGTCGCACCGTGGTGCGCTCAGAAGTGGGACTACTGTAAGACTTGCACTGACGCGGTGCATCGGGGATTTCCCGCAGCGGGAAGACCGTTGGTTGTCACGACTGCAAGCAGGTGCAACCGTTTGGGCGGCCACGGCCTGCATGGCGTAGGAGGCAACGGCTTGCGCGCACTTACAAAATAGGAGCTTACAGCCTACACGCACCAAGCTGTGGTGGCTTGATGGAGATCAGGTTGTGCATGGAATAAGCCCTCGCTGCTCTGATTTTTTGAGGCGTGGCATACGCACCGTACTGGTGCGTATGCCACGCTGTCCGACACCGTGCAGACGGCGGTGGTCATGGACCGCCGATGTCCGGGCTGACTGTGTCGCCTTCGCCCCGCGCCCAGAGGCCGGGTTCGGGCTGCTCAGGCGGTAGCCGCTTCCGGTACGGGTGCCACCTCTGCATGCTGGCGGCGCGCCTGCCGGTCAGCGCGCATCCATTCGGCCGCCTTCTCGGCCATCATCAGCGTGGGGCTGTTGGTGTTGCCGCTGGTGATGGTGGGCATGGCGCCGGCGTCCACCACGCGCAGCCCGGCCACCAGGCCGCCCCGCCCGTCGCGCACGCGCAGGCGGCTGTCCAGCACGGCGTTCGGGTCGTCGTCCCGGCCCATGGCGGTGGTGCCCACGGGGTGGAAGATGGTGGTGGCAATGTCGCCCGCCAGGCGGGCCAGGTCTTCATCGCTCTGGTACTGGGGGCCGGGCTTCCATTCTTCGGGCTGGTAAGGCGCCAGCGCTGGCTGGGCCGCGATCCGGCGCGTCACGCGCAGGCTGTCGGCCGCCACCTGGCGGTCTTCGGGCGTGGACAGGTAGTTGGGGGCAATCGCCGGCGCATCCTTGAAATGGGCGCTGGTGATCTGCACCGTGCCCCGGCTGGTGGGGTTGAGGTTGCAGACGCTGGCGGTGAAGGCCGGAAACGGGTGCAGTGGCTCGCCGAACGCATCCAGCGACAAGGGCTGCACGTGGTATTCCAGATTGGGATGGGGCTGGTGGGGGTCGCTGCGCGTGAAAGCCCCCAGCTGCGAAGGCGCCATGCTCATCGGGCCGCTGCGTTTGAAGGCGTATTCCATACCGATCTTGGCCTTGCCCCACAGGGAGCTGGCCATCACGTTCAGCGTGGGTGCCCCCCGCACCTTGTAGACGGCACGGATCTGCAGGTGGTCCTGCAGATTGGCTCCCACCCCGGGCAGATCGCACAGCGTGGGAATGCCATGCTGCTGCAACAGGCTGCCGGGGCCGATGCCCGACAGCTGCAGCAGCTGAGGCGAGTTCACGGCGCCGGCGCTGAGCACGACTTCCTCGCTGGCATGGGCCACCAGGCGTTCATCGCCCGTCCACACTTCCACGCCGGTGCAGCGCAGGCTGCCGTCTGCCTGGCGCTGGGTGACCAGGCGCGTGGCCTGGGCGCAGGTCCACAGTTCGAAGTTGGGCCGCCCGTAGCAGGTGGGGCGCAGAAAAGCCTTGGCCGTATTCCAGCGCAGCCCGGCTTTCTGGTTGACTTCGAAGTAGCCCACGCCTTCGTTGGTGCCACGGTTGAAATCATCGGTCGCGGGAATGCCGGCCTGTTGCGCCGCCTGGGCGAAGGCGTCCAGGATGTCCCAGCGCAGGCGCTGCTTTTCCACCCGCCATTCGCCGGTGCTGCCGGTGGCCTTGTTGCCGTGCAGGCGCTTGAAGTTCTCGTTCACGCCTTCGGGCTGGTCCAGGCGCCAGTGGTCTTCGTGGCGGCGGAATGCCGGCAGCACGTTGTCCCAGGTCCAGGCGTCGTCGCCGGTGATCTGTGCCCAGCCGTCGTAGTCGCGGGCCTGGCCGCGCATATAGATCATGCCGTTGATGCTGGAGCACCCTCCCAGCGTCTTGCCGCGCGGGTAGCGCAGGCGGCGGCCGTTCAGGCCGGCGTCGGGTTCGGTCTGGTAGAGCCAGTCGGTGCGCGGATTGCCGATGCAGTACAGGTAGCCGACGGGGATGTGGATCCAGTGGTAGTCGTCCTTGCGGCCCGCTTCGATCAGCAGCACACGCAGGCTGCGGTCTGCGCTCAGGCGGTTGGCAAGCAGGGCACCGGCGGTGCCGCCGCCGATGATGATGTAGTCAAACTGGTTGTCGCTCATGGGGTGCACAGGCCGCAAGAAAAGAGGTCCGGCTCGCTGGAAGCCGGGGTCAATGGGATGGCAATGATTGTGGGAAATGGCCTGCCACTGTCGAGAGGGAAAACGGCAGCTTGCTTGTAAAGATGTAGCTGCATAGGCACGCAGAACTTGATTTGCCGCGGGTTTTTGATAAATATTGCAGCGCCACATTCTGCGGATGCAGCGGATTGCGATGCAGGGCGGCCGTGCCAGGGCGCGGCGCTGCCGTTATCCTGTGGCCTTGTCTGTTGCCGGAGTAGCCGTATCACCTTGCCCATGACTTCCTTGCCGCCGCAGCTGCAACGCCAGAACACCCCGGAAGGGGCCTGGGCCGTGCTGCAGGGCCGATGGGGCGCCGCCGATTTCGGTGACCGCGCCCACTGGGCGCGCGTGCAGGCACAGCTCAAGGCGGTGCCGGCGCAGCCCGATCTGGGCTGGGATCTGCACGGCGTGGACTGGCTGGACCATGTGGGTGCCCAGCTGCTGTGGCAGCACTGGCAGGGACAATGGCCTGCGCGCCTGAAGGCCACGCCGGGGCAGAAGGCCATGCTGCAGCGGGTGGAGCGCTTCACCGCGCCTCCGGCGCCCAGGCCCAAGGCGCATCCGGTGCGCGAGGCCGTGGAGTCCCTGGGGTGCATGGTCATCCAGGGGCGTGAGCATCTGCTGGCCATGGTGCAGCTGATCGGCCAATTGCTGCTGGATGTGCTGCGCCTGCTGCGCGCACCGCTGCGCGGACCCTGGCGCGATGTGTCGGGCCACCTCTACAACATGGGCGCCATGGCGCTGCCCATCACGGCCCTGGTGGGTTTTCTGATCGGCGTGGTGCTGGCTTATCTGATGTCGCTGCAACTGCGCCAGTTCGGGGCGGAGGCCTTCATCGTCAACATTCTGGGCATTTCGCTGATCCGGGAGTTGGGGCCGCTGCTGGGCGCCATTCTGGTGGCGGGCCGCACCGGCTCGGCCATCACGGCCCAGATCGGTGTGATGCGGGTGACCGAGGAGCTCGACGCCATGCAGGTCATGGGCATTCCCCAGGGCTACCGCCTGGTGATGCCGCGTGCGCTGGCGCTGGCGCTGGCCATGCCCCTGATCAGCCTGTGGACCACGCTGGCCGCGCTGGCCGGCGGAATGCTGGCTGCGGACATGACCATGGGCATCTCGGCCGCGTACTTTCTGCAGTCGCTGCCGGACGCGGTCAACGTCGGCAATCTGTGGCTGGCCATGGGCAAGTCGGTGGTGTTCGGCGTGTTCATCGCGCTGATTGGCTGCCACTGGGGTCTGCGTGTGGAGCCCAACACCCAGAGCCTGGGTCAGGGCACCACGGCCTCGGTGGTCACGGCCATCACCATGGTGATCGTGGTGGATGCGGTCTTCGCCATTCTGTTTCGCAACGTGGGTTTCTGATGGCCGATACCGCAGTCTCTCCCTCTTCCGCGGCCGCAGCCCCCTGGGCGCAGGGCGAGCGCGTGGTGCATATCGACAAGCTGTGGAGCATCTTCGGTGAAGGCGAGAGCCAGTTCGCCGTGCACCAGGACCTGGACCTGGACATCTACCGCGGCGAGATGCTGTCCATCGTCGGTGGTTCGGGGACCGGCAAGACGGTGCTGCTGCGCCAGATCCTGGGGCTGCTGGAGCCGGGCAAGGGCACGGTGGAGGTGCTGGGCCAGCCGGCGGCGGCCATGGGGGGCGAAGGCGCGGCCAGCCGCGTGGGCATGCTGTTCCAGCAGGGGGCGCTGTATTCGGCGTTCAACGTGCTGGACAACGTAGCCTTCCCGCTGCGCGAGCTGGGGACGCTCCCGCGCGCGCTGGTGGATGCCGCGGCCCTGGTCAAGCTGCAGATGGTGGGTCTCAAGCCTGAGCATGCCACGCGCATGCCGGCCGATCTGTCGGGTGGCATGATCAAGCGGGTGGCGCTGGCGCGGGCGCTGATCATGGACCCGCCGCTGCTGCTGCTGGACGAGCCCACGGCAGGACTGGACCCGAATGGCTCGGACGATTTCTGCGCCCTGCTGCGTGAGCTGCATGCCGAGCTGGACCTGACCGTGGTCATGGTCACCCACGATCTGGATACGCTGTTCGCACTGTCCAGCCGTGTGGCCGTGCTGGCCGAGAAAAAAGTGCTGGTCACCGGCACCCCGCAGGAGGTGGCGGTCTTTCCCCACCCCTTTGTTGCGCAATTCTTTCAGGGTGAGCGTGGCCGCAGGGCCATGGCACCCGCACCATCCGGGCCGGGCCCAGAGGGAGGTCGATGATGGAAAACAAGTCCCATGCCATGGCCGCAGGCCTGTTCGTGGTGGCCGTGGTCTGCTTGCTGGCAGGGTTGGCCATGTGGCTGACACGCGACCGCCACCAGTATGTGGAATATGAAATGTCCACCAAGGATGCCATCAGCGGCCTGCAGCCCCAGGCCACGGTGCGCTACAAGGGCGTGTCGGTGGGCAAGGTCACGCGCATCGGCTTTGATCCGCAAAGCAGCGGCAATGTGCTGATCCGCATTGCGGTCGACGCGGATGCCCCGGTCAGCCCCCAGACCACCTATGCCCAGCTGGGTTACCAGGGGGTGACCGGCATTGCCCACATCCAGCTGGACGACAGCGACACACCGCAAAGCGTGCTGGCCACCGGTCCCAGCGGGCTGCAGCGTCTGCCCATGCGCTCCTCGCCGCTGACCGTGCTGGCCGACCAGGGCATGCTCATAATGGGGCGGGTGGACGAAGCGACCCGCCGCATCAACGAGCTGCTGGGCACCGAGAACCAGCAGCGCTTCTCGGCCGCATTGGGTGACATTGCTGGCGCGGCCAAGGGGGTGAACGAGTTGACCCACAGCCTGAACCGCACCATCACCGAGCGCATCGACCCGGCGGCGGCCCAACTGCCGGAGCTGTCGGAGAACGCCCGGCGCAGCATGCTGGCGCTGGAGAAGGCGGGGCAGGAGGCCGGTCAACTGGCCACCGAGGTGCGCCAGCTGGCGCAGCGCCTGCAGAATCCGGACGGTCCGATGGACCAACTGGAGCGCGGTGCCCAGTCCATGGGCGCGGCGGCAGAGCAGCTGTCCCGCACCACCTTGCCGGCCGTGACCCAGGCGGCCAGCGATGTCTCGCGCGCTGCGCGGGGCATGGGCGCGGCGGCCTCGGGCATTACCAACAACCCCCAGTCCCTGATTTTTGGCGAAGGCCGGGTCCAGCCAGGACCGGGCGAGCCGGGCTTTGCCGCACCGGCTGCGGCCAGCCGCTAAGGAGAAGGAGAACACCATGCGTGCAAGCACTTTGTTGGGGACCGCCTTGTTGGCGACGGGGTTGAGCGCCTGCAGCAACCTGCCCTCATCGCCCAGCCAGCCGGCGCGTTTCGATCTGGGGCCGGCGCCCGCGGTGGCCGCAGCAGCCCCCGCCAGCGTCCATCCGGTGCTGGCACTGGCCGATATCCAGGCGCGTGCCCAGAACGAGAACAGCACCTCCGTGCTCTACCGCCTGGCCTATGCCGATGCCAATGCCCAGCATGCCTATGCCTATGCCCGCTGGAGCCAGCCGCCAGCAGTGCTGGTGCAGCAGCGCCTGCGCGACATCCTGAGCCAGGACCGGATCGTGCTGTCCGCCGAGCGCGGGGCCCAGGCGCCGCGTGTGCAGGGCCAGACACCGCCAGTGCTGCAGTTGGCGCTGGAGGAGTTCGAACAGGTGTTCACCGGCAGCACGGCCAGCGTGGGGGTGCTGCGCTTGCGGGCCACCCTGATCGATTCCCGGCGCGGAGGCGATGTGCTGCTGGGGCAGCGGCTGTTCGCACTGCAGCAGCCCGCCAGTGCCGCCAATGCGGCCGCAGGTGCGCAGGCCCTGGCCCAGGCGGTGGACCAGGTCGGGCTGCAGCTGCAGCAATGGCTGGCGCAGCTGCCCGCCAAAGCGCCCTGAACCCGTTTTCACACCGCCTGCGGCGGTGTGCCAGGGGCGCGCACCGGATCCGCCGGGCGGTTGCACCAGGACAGTGAATCCTTGATGTGGCTCAACCTGCAGGGCCGCCGTGTCGCCGTAAGCTGCCCTGCATTGCAATTTGCGGAGCAGGCACATGGCCACACTGGAATGGAGCGACGAACTGGCGCTGGATATGGCTGCGATGGATGACACGCACCAGGAGTTTGTCGACCTGCTGGCCCTGGTGGAAGTGGCTCCCGATGCCGACCTTCCGGCCGCCTGGCAGGCCCTGGTGGAGCATACCGACGGCCATTTCGGCCAGGAAGACCGCTGGATGGTCAGCACCGGCTTTGCCCCGGACAACTGCCACAGCCTGCAGCACCGCGTCGTGCTGCAGATCATGCGCGAGGGTGCGGAGCGTGGCGCCCAGGGGGAACTGCATGTGATCCGCGGCATGGCTGCCGAGCTGGTGACCTGGTTCACCCACCATGCCCAGACCATGGATGCTGCGCTGGCCAAGCACCTCCAGGATGTGAATTTCGATCCCGCCTCGGGGGTGGTCTACCTGCCGCAATCACTGCCGCAGGCCCCCATCCATGGCTGCGGCGGCGCCTGCTCCACGGGCGATGACCATGTGGACCAGCAGGCCCGCACGGAACAGGTGGCCAGCAGTCTCTAGGCTTCCAGGCACATACAAGGGGGAGCGAGGGAGGCAAGCAGCAAGAAGAAGCGGGCGCGGGAAGGGGAATGCCCTTCCCGCAGCCTTGCCACCAGCGGCACGGTCCGCGGGCGGGCAGTGGGTGTCAGTGAGCGCCCAGTGCCGGGAAGATTTTCACCAGGCCGCCGGCCATCACCTCGATGGCCAGTGCCGCCAGGATCAGGCCCATCAGGCGGGTCATCACATTGATGCCGGTCTTGCCCAGCACACGGCTGATGGGGTCGGCCAGCGAGAACGCGGCCCACACGGCCGCAGCCACCACCACGCCATAACCCAGCAGTGCAATGTGCTGCCAGATGCTGCGTGCCTGATCGGCATAGATCACCACGGTGGACATGGCGGCCGGCCCGGTCAGCAGCGGGATGGTCAAGGGGACGACCGCGATGCTGTTGCCCATGGCCGCTTTTTCAACCCCTGCCTCCAGCGTGCCGGTGTTGGGCCGGTCTTCGGCCGGACGGGCGTTGAGCATGTTCATCGCGCTGATCAGCAGCAGCAGGCCGCCGCCGACCTGAAAGCTCTGCAGTGAGATGTTGAAGAAATCCAGCACCTGCAGCCCGATCAGTGCACAGGCGCAGATCACCACACAGGTGCTGATGGCGGCGGTGCGGATGGTCTGGCGGCGCTGGGTCTCGTCAAACCCCTGGGTGTAGTGGATGAAAAAAGGGACGATGGCCAGCGGGTTGACGATGGCCACCAGCGTGATCAGGGGTTTGAGGTCCATGGGTGTATTTCAGTGCCGGCCACCGGAGACTTCGGTGAAGCTGGCCGTGGTGTAACTGGAAGCGGGAGACATCAGCCACAGGATAGCTTCTGCCACCTCGTCGGCGGAGCCGCCGCGTTGCATGGGTACCTGGTGTTGCAGTTCGCGCACACGGTCGGGCAGGCCGCCGCTGGCGTGGATCTCGGTGTCGATCAGCCCCGGGCGCACGGCGTTGACGCGGATGCCCTCGGCCGCCACCTCCTTGGCCAGGCCCCGCGTCATCACATCCACCGCACCCTTGGCGGCGGCATAGTCCACATACTGGTGGGCTGCGCCCAGCAAGGCGGCGGCACTGGAGACATTGACGATGCTGCCACCCTGGCCGCCGTGTGCCGTGCTCATGCGGCGCACGGCCTCGCGTGCGCAGTAGAAGCTGCCCAGCACATTGACGCGGAACATGCGTTCCAGCCGCGCAGCGGACATGTCGACCACCTTGCTGGGGCGGTCCACCACGCCGGCGTTGTTCACCAGGGCCGACAGCGGCCGGCCCCAGTGGCGGTCCATGGCTTCGAACATCGCCACCACCTGGGTTTCGTCGCCCACATCGCCTTGCACGGCCATGGCCTCGCCGCCGGCGCACTGGATCTCGTGCACCAGGGCATCGGCGGCATCGCGGCGCTGCTGGTAGTTCACTGCCACGGCCCAGCCCCGGGCGGCAGCCAGGCGGGCGGTTGCGGCGCCAATACCACGGCTGGCACCGGTAATCAGGACGATGGGTGGTGGCGACATGCGGTCTCCTGTAAAAATTACTCTGTTGTCTGGCAATACCGCCAAGCATTACAGCACGGCACCTTGCCCGCAGGGTGCCGTGGCTTCGCCCCCGCTTTGACCTCGGCGCCCGCCCTCCCTAGGAAGCTCCATGCCCCATACCGGCCAACTCCTGAATCTGCAGACCCCCGACGGTCGCGTGCTGCCCGCCTGGGCGGCCATTCCCGAGGGCCCGTTGTGCGGGGCCGTGGTGGTGTTGCAGGAAATCTTCGGCGTCAACAGCCACATCCGCGCCGTGACCGAGCGTTTTGCGGCGCGGGGCTTTGCGGCTGTGGCGCCGGCGCTGTTCTACCGGCTGGCTCCCGGCGACACGCTGGGCGTGGAGCTGGGCTACAGCGAGGCGGACATGCAGCAGGGGCGCCAGCTCAAGGCCCAGGCCGAAGCCCTGCCCGCCCCCGGTATGGCGCAGGACATCGGCACCGCCGTGGACTGGCTGGCCACCACCACCGGCCAGAAAGTGGGTGCCGTGGGCTTTTGCTGGGGCGGGCTGCTGGCCTGGCGCGCGGCCTGCAGCCTGCCGCAGCTGTCGGCGGCCGTCTGCTACTACGGCGGAGGCATGACCGGGCCCGAGGAGCGCAGCCGGCAGCCGCTGTGCCCGGTGATGGCGCATTTCGGTCGCCACGACCATTTCATCCCCGTCGACACGGTGCTGGCCTTTGACCAGGTCCAGCCCCAGGCCCAGGTGTTTGTCTATGACGCCGACCACGGCTTCAACTGTGACCAGCGTGCCAGCTACGACGATGCCTCGGCCCTGGTGGCGCGGGACAGGACGCTGGCATTTCTGGATGCGCAGCTGCGAAGCTGAGGACGGTGTGCGCCTGCCGCTTGCTGGGTGCTCGCGGGCAGGCAGACCGTGCCCCACGCGCCGGGGCCATGGTACTGCGGCGATGCGAGGCCGGGGAGCGGTCCTGCCAGCGCCCGGTGTCTGCGGTGTCACCTGCGCCACGCGCCATCAGCGCAGGCTGTTGCGGTCCAGGTAGCGCCGGCGCCAGAAGAACACCAGCAGCGCCAGGGCGATCAGCCCCATGCTGGCCATGGCCCACCAGAAGCCATGGCTTTGGTGGATCCAGGGAATGAATTCGAAGTTCATGCCGAAGATGGCCGCAATCAGGTTCAGCGGCAGGAACACGGCGGTGAGGGTGGTCAGCGTGCGCATGATGTCGTTGGCGCGGTTGCTCTGCGACGAGAAATGCATCTGCACGGCCGCTTCGGCGCTCTGCTCGATGCGGCGCACATGGTGGATCACGCGCTCGATGTGTTCCAGCACGTCGCGCGAGCGCACGCGCAGCAGTTCGTGCTCGCGCCGGTCGTGGCCGGAGTCGTCGGGCCAGCTGTCCATGGCCTCGATCCAGTCCTGCACGGCACCGCGCTGGTCTTCGCAGATTTCGTCCAGTTGGTGCAGCGCCAGGCGGGCATCCAGCACCGCGCTCCAGTCGTGGAACTTGGCGCGTGGGCGCAGCAGCGATAGCTGCCAGTGGTCCAGCTGGCGCGTCATCACGCGGCGCAGGTCCAGGTAGCCGTCCACCATCTGGTTGAGCATGCGCAGCATCAGGTCGGCCGGGCTGTGCGGCAGCTTGGCGGCACCGGGCCGGCCTTCGGGTACCTGGCGGGCCATCTCCAGCCGATGCTGGAACTGCCGCTGCAGCGGACAGGCGGGCGGGTGCACGGTCAGCAGCAACTGGTCGTACACCGCAAAGCCGATGGGCTGGGTGCGTACGCGCTGCAGCACCGGGGTGGGCGGCGGCGCGGTGCCACCCTTGCCGGCGGCGCGGATGGCGGCGGGCGAGTCGCTGGCGCCGGAGTCCACCAGGCGGTGGAACAGCATCACGTCGTACTGGGAGGTGTAGTCCGAGGTGGACGGGATGTGGGCGTTGAGCAGGTCGGACACATGCAGGTCCAGCAGCGGCGCACCGCAGACGGCCTGCAGCATGGCCTGGATTTCCGGCAGCCGGGCCTCGAGCTCGGTGCGCTCGCAGGCCAGCCACCAGAAGCTGCCCGGCTCCGGCGCAGCGGAGGGCAGGGCGGTGCCCCGGTCTTCCACCAGGTGGGCAGCGGGGTGGATGCGCAGCAGGTGCATGTCGTGCCTCGAAAGGGCCGCATGATGGGCCCTGCAGGCGCTGCAGCAGCCATGGGGGCCATGGATGTGCAGCGCGCTGGCGGAGCCGGTCAGCGGCGGTGGCCGCAGGGGCCGGGTGGAGTGCTGTGGCCCCGGCTTACGCCTGCTGGCGCAGCTTCTTGGCCGCGTCGATGGCGAAGTAGGTCAGGATGCCATCGGCACCGGCGCGCTTGAAGGCCAGCAGGGCTTCCATCATCACCGCATCGTGGTCCAGCCAGCCGTTGGCGGCCGCGGCCTTGAGCATGGCGTACTCACCCGACACCTGGTAGGCAAAGGTGGGCACCTTGAACTCGTCCTTGACGCGGCGCACCACGTCCAGGTACGGCATGCCGGGCTTGACCATCACCATGTCCGCGCCTTCGGCCAGATCCAGGGCCACTTCGCGCAGCGCTTCGTCGGTGTTGGCGGGGTCCATCTGGTAGACGTTCTTGTCGGCCTTGCCCAGTGCGCCACGGGTGCCCACGGCGTCGCGGAAGGGGCCGTAGAAGGCGCTGGCGTACTTGGCGCTGTAGGCCATGATCCGGGTGTGGATATGGCCTTGCAGCTCCAGCGCTTCGCGGATGGCGCCGATGCGGCCGTCCATCATGTCGCTGGGCGCCACCATGTCCACGCCGGCAGCGGCGTGGTTCAGCGCCTGGCCGACCAGGACTTCCACGGTTTCATCGTTCAGGATATAGCCGGTCTCGTCCAGGATGCCGTCCTGGCCGTGGCTGGTGTAGGGGTCCAGCGCCACATCGGTCATCACGCCCAGGCCGGGGAACTCCTTTTTCAGGGCACGCACCACGCGGGGGATCAGGCCGTCGGGGTTCAGGGCCTCCTTGCCATCGGGCGTCTTGAGCGCAGCGTCGATGTTGGGGAACAGGGCCAGCACCGGGATTTCCAGCTTCACGCATTCTTCGGCCACCGGCAACAGCAGGTCCAGGCTGAGGCGGTCCACACCGGGCATGGACGGCACGGCTTCGCGGCGGTTCGTGCCTTCGTGCACAAACACCGGGTAGATGAAGTCGTGGGCCGACAGGCGGTTCTCGCGCACCAGATTGCGGGTGAAGGCGTCGCGGCGCAGGCGACGGGGGCGGTTCTGGGGAAAGGGGGTGGGGTTGGACAAATGCATGCTGCCATTGTGCCCCTGGCTGCGGGTGCTGTCATGCAGTGCCACCGTGGTACACCCGCAGGCACTGCAAGCCATCGGATGCCGCTGGTCCTGCCGCTGGCGGCGGGTTTTTCCGTTGGTGACGACCATTGAGCGTGTAACAGCCAGCTTCTGACGAACAGTGTGCGCTGGCTGATGACTGAGCGCTAGATTGCATGCCGGAGCCGGTTCGCTGGATCCCCTGCTTCACCTCCCTGAGCAGGTCCTCGTTTCGAGGAATTTCCCAGCCCGGCTTCGGCCGGGCTTTTTTGTGCTGCGTACGGCTCGTACACTGGACCCCATGTTGTGGGTCAAAGCTTTTCACATTGTGTTCGTGGCCAGCTGGTTCGCTGGCCTCTTCTATCTGCCACGCATTTACGTCAATCTGGCCATGGTGACGCCCGGCTCCGTGGCCGAGCGCGAGCGCCTGCTGTTGATGGCACGCAAACTGCTGCGCTTCACCACCATGCTGGCGGTGCCCGCCGTGGGCCTGGGTCTGTGGCTGTGGCTGGGTTATGGTTTTGCCGGCGGCTGGCTGCACGCCAAGCTGGCTGTGGTGGTGCTGGTGGTGGTCTACCACGGGGTGTGCGCCCGGCTGCTGCAGCAGCTGGCGGCCGATGACTGCCGCCACAGCCACCGCTGGTTCCGCTGGTTCAATGAAATTCCGGTGCTGCTGCTGATCGTGGCGGTGGTGCTGGTGGTGGTCAAGCCTTTCTAAGCCCCGCTTTCCACGTGGAAAGCACTGCGGCCGTGCCTGCGCTGGTGCGCCGCTAGGAGGAGAACTTTCGCCTTATGCAGCCACGCAGCTCCGCATGGACCCTGGCGGCCATCTATGCCGCGCTGATTGTGTTCGCCAGCCTGTTTCCGTTCGAAGGCTGGCGCGTGCAGGGGGTGGACCCGTGGGTGTTTCTGACGGCGAAGCTGCCGCCTCCCTACTGGACCTGGTTCGACGTCAATACCAACATCGCCGGCTATGTGCCGCTGGGCTTCTTGTTGGCGCTGGGCATGCTGCGCGATGGCCGGCGTGCACGCTGGGCCGTGCCACTGGCGGCGCTGCTGGGTGCATCGCTGTCGCTGGGCATGGAATTCCTGCAGATCTACCTGCCGCGGCGCGTGCCGTCGAATATGGACCTGTCGCTGAACGCCGGCGGCGCGCTGCTGGGGGCTTTGCTGGCGGCGCTGCTGGAGCGCCTGGGTGCCCTGCAGCGTTGGGCGCAGTTCCGTGAGCGCTGGCTGGCGCCGGGGTCCGGCGGTGCGGTGGCTTTGCTGGCGCTGTGGCCGGCGGCGCTGCTGTTCCCCACGGCCCTGCCATTCGGGCTGGGCCAGGTGCTGGAGCGGCTGGATCTGTGGCTGGACGAGCAGTTGGAGGACACGCCTTTCATGAGCTGGCTGCCGCTGTGGGATGCGCCCATGACGCCGCTGACGCCCGGCGCCGAGCTGCTGTGCGTGATGCTGGGCCTGCTGATCCCCTGTCTGCTGGGCTACTGCGTCATCACGCACAAGCTGCGGCGCGCGGTGTTTGCGGTCTGCAGCGTGCTGGCGGGGGTGGGGGTGACGGCCTTGTCGGCGGCGCTGACCTATGGGCCGGCCCATGCCTGGGAATGGCTGCAGGCCCCTGGGCGTGCAGCCATCTGGGGTGGGGGGCTGGTGGCGCTGGCCCTGGTGCCGGTGCCGCGGCGCATCTGCGGCGTGCTGCTGCTGGTGGCCTTGTCCATGCACCTGAGCTGGCTCAACCAGGCGTCCACCGATGTCTACTTTGCACAGACGCTGCAGGTGTGGGAGCAGGGGCGCTTCATCCGCTTCTACGGTCTGGCCCAGTGGCTGGGCTGGCTGTGGCCGTACGCGACCCTCATCTATGTGGGCTGGTATGTGGCGCAGCGCGCCGCCGCTCCTAGAATGGCGGCATGAGCGATCACTCCCGCGCGCCCGAGGCGCAAGCCGGCTACTACGCCCGCCACATCTTCTTCTGCCTCAATGAACGCCCCAATGGCGAAGACTGCTGTGCCCTGCATGGCGCCAAGGAAGGCTTCGACCATTGCAAGAAGCGGGTCAAGGAAGAAGGCCTGGCCGGCAAAGGCCAGGTGCGCGTGAACAAGGCCGGTTGCCTGGACCGCTGCGCGGCCGGCCCCGTGGCCGTGGTCTATCCGGAAGGCACTTGGTACACCTTTGTGGACGAGGCAGACATCGATGAAATCGTCGATTCCCACCTGAAACATGGCCAGGTGGTGGAACGTCTGCTGGTGCCGCCGGAACTTGGGCGCTGAAAAGCGCTCACACGCTTCATTGGCCTAATTACCCTGCTGGACGCGCTGTGATTGCGCGAGCAGCTCCTGATGGAATAGCAGTACGTGAATGTGCAGACTGAAAAATTCACCCTGACTGGCGCAGCAGGCGCCATCGAGGCCTTGCGTGACCAGCCGAGCCTGGACGGGGGGCTGCCTGCCCCGCGCGGCGTGGCGGTGATCACACATCCCCACCCGCTGTTCGGCGGCACCATGGACAACAAGGTGGTGCAGACCCTGGCACGTGCGTTTGTGCAGTGCGGCTGGACCACGGTGCGTTTCAATTTCCGTGGTGTGGGCGCCAGCGCCGGCACGCACGATGCAGGTCGCGGCGAGCTGGATGACCTGCTGGCCGTGGTGCGCCAGGTGGCACCTGCGGGGCCGCTGGCGCTGGCCGGCTTCTCCTTTGGCGCCTTTGTGGCCAGCCATGCCCTGGCCACGCTGTGGCACGAAGACCGCATCGCCAAGGCGGTGCTGGTGGGGACGGCGGCCAGCCGCTTCGAGGTGGCGCCTGTGCCGCCCGAGGCCCATGAGCGCACGCTGGTGGTCCACGGCGAGCAGGACGACACCGTGCCCCTGTCCGCCGTGATGGACTGGGCGCGGCCACAGATACTGCCTGTAACCGTCGTGCCCGGAGGCGGGCATTTCTTCCACGGACAATTGCCGTTGCTCAAAGGGTTGGTGGTGCGCCACCTGCTGTCGGCAACATGATGGCTGGAAGGCCATCACTCACCCTTTTTCTTTTGTTTTGTCTATTTGTCTGAGCATTCTGTTCCCATGAAAACTGTGAAAACGCACCTGCAAGCCCTGGTTCTGAGTGCGGCCCTGGTGCCGGTCTGGGGTCTGGCGCAGATCGCCCAACCCCAACCCCCCGAGATCGCGGCCCGCAACTACCTGCTGATCGATGTGACGGCCAACCAGATCCTGGCCTCCAAGGAGCCGGATGTGGCCATCGAGCAAGCCTCGCTGACCAAGCTGATGACGGGCTATCTGGTGTTCGACGCGCTGCGCACCAAGAAGATCACGCTGGAGCAGACGCTGCCGGTGAGCGAGCAGGCCTGGAAGATGCCGGGTTCACGCATGTTCATCGACCCCAAGATGCAGGTGAAGGTGGATGACCTGCTGCATGGCATGATCGTCCAGTCGGGCAACGATGCCACCATGGCGCTGGCGGAAGGCGTGGGCGGCAGCAAGGAAAACTTTGTGCGCCTCATGAACGAGCAGGCCAAGGCCCTCGGGATGAAGAACACCTCGTACAAGAACCCCGAAGGTCTGACCGAGCCGGGTCACCTGACGACGGCGCGCGACCTGTCCATCCTCGCTACGCGCCTGATGCATGACTTCCCGCAGTACATGCATTACTACTCGACCAAGCAATACCGTTACCCGGGTACGCCTGCATCCAATAGCAACAATCGCAACGCTTTGTTGTTCCGTGATCCCTCGGTGGACGGTCTGAAGACCGGCCACACCGCTGCTGCCGGCTACTGCCTGGTGGCCACGGCCAAGCGCGACATGCCCAATGTGGGCAGCCGTCGCCTGCTGTCCATCGTGTTGGGCACGGCCAGCGAGAACGCGCGTTCGGGCGAAAGCCAGAAGCTGCTGAACTGGGGTTACACCGCGTTCGACGGCGTCAAGCTGTTCGATGCCGGCCAGCCCGTGGAAGAAGCCCGTCTGTGGAAGGGCCAGAAGGACACGCTGAAGATCGGCCAGGAAAGCGCCATTGTGGTGACCGTGCCGGCCGGCAGCGCAGGCAAGCTGACCACCCAGGTGGTGCGCAAGGATCCGCTGGTGGCACCCATCGCCAAGGGGCAGAACGTCGGCTCCTTGAAGGTGCTGCTGGGTGCGGACACCGTGGCTGAAGTGCCTGTGGTGGCCCTGGAGGATGTGCCGGAAGCCGGCTTCTTCGGCCGCCTGTGGGATGCCATCCGCCTCTGGATCATGTAAACCACCCGGGCAGGGTGCCGGCGGCCCGTGCCGCTGCCGGCGCGCAAGTGCTTGATTCCACGGGGCTTGTGCAGCCGGTGGTTAGCAAGGGGTTATGCAGCGTCCCTTGCTTGCACTTGACCAAGCTGGTACATTTGAGGGCTTTTCGGAATTTCCGAAGGGTTTCACGTTTTCGCTTTGAAAAGCAAATTCACGTTTAGGGACGTTTTTAATGCCAACCATTAACCAACTCGTGCGTCAGGGCCGCACGGTCGAAGTTGTCAAATCCAAGAGCCCTGCTATGGAAAACTGCCCCCAACGCCGTGGCGTGTGCACCCGTGTGTACACCACCACGCCCAAGAAGCCTAACTCGGCTCTGCGTAAGGTGGCCAAGGTGCGTCTGACCAACGGTTTCGAAGTCATTTCGTACATCGGCGGTGAAGGCCACAACCTGCAAGAACACAGCGTGGTGCTGGTTCGCGGCGGCCGTGTGAAGGACTTGCCTGGTGTGCGTTACCACATCGTGCGCGGTTCGCTTGACCTGCAAGGCGTCAAGGACCGTAAGCAAGCCCGTTCCAAGTACGGTGCCAAGAAGCCTAAGGCCAAGTAAGCCCTGGTTTTTTGAAAAGACAAGTAGGTGCTGTATCCCGCGTGGCGCGAGATTCAGCGTAGTGACCCGAAGCACAAATGTTTTGTGTGGGTCGAGTAAGTGGGAGTCCAGTTTTGGCTCTCGCGGTGTCTGAAAAGATGCCAACTGAAGCAAAGATAGAGGTAAAAAATGCCACGTCGTCGCGAAGTCCCCAAACGTGAAATTCTGCCGGATCCCAAGTTCGGCAATGTCGAGCTGTCCAAGTTCATGAACGTGATCATGGAAGGCGGCAAGAAGGCTGTTGCAGAACGCATCATCTACGGTGCTCTGGAACTGATCTCCAAGAAGTCGCCCGAGAAGGACGCTTTGGAAGTGTTCACCACCGCCATCAACAACGTGAAGCCCATGGTGGAAGTGAAGTCCCGCCGCGTGGGTGGCGCCAACTACCAGGTGCCCGTGGAAGTGCGCCCTGTCCGTCGTCTGGCTCTGTCCATGCGCTGGATCAAGGAAGCCGCTCGCAAGCGTGGTGAAAAGTCCATGGCCCAGCGCCTGGCCAACGAACTGATGGAAGCCACCGAAGGTCGTGGCGGCGCTATGAAGCGCCGTGACGAAGTGCACCGCATGGCCGAAGCCAACAAGGCTTTCAGCCACTTCCGCTTCTAATCGGAATTTCGCTCTCGCGAACGGGGCCGCACGCAAAAATTTGCTGCGGCCTTGTCTCGATTTAGAGCGTCCCCATATTGAACTGCTGGTCCTGCACACAAGGCGGGGTCCAGCAGATCTCCCATACGATCAATCAAGGATCCATCATGGCTCGCAAGACCCCCATCGAGCGCTACCGCAATATCGGTATTTCGGCGCACATCGACGCAGGCAAAACCACCACGACCGAACGTATCCTGTTCTACACAGGCGTGACCCACAAGCTGGGCGAAGTGCACGATGGTGCTGCTACGACCGACTGGATGGAGCAGGAACAAGAGCGCGGCATCACGATCACTTCGGCTGCTGTGACCTGCTTCTGGAAGGGCATGGACCTGTCCTACCCCGAACACCGCTTCAACATCATCGACACCCCCGGCCACGTGGACTTCACCATTGAGGTGGAGCGTTCCATGCGCGTGCTGGACGGTGCTTGCATGGTGTACTGCGCTGTGGGCGGCGTGCAGCCCCAGTCCGAAACCGTGTGGCGTCAGGCCAACAAGTACAAGGTGCCTCGTCTGGCCTTTGTGAACAAGATGGACCGTACCGGTGCCAACTTCTTCAAGGTCTACGACCAGATGAAGCTGCGCCTGAAGGCCAACCCTGTGCCCGTGGTGATCCCCATCGGCGCTGAAGACAACTTCACGGGCGTGGTCGATCTGGTCAAGATGAAGGCCATCATCTGGGACGAAGCTTCCCAGGGCATGAAGTTCGAATACCAGGACATCCCCGCCGAGCTGGTGGAGACCGCCAACAAGTGGCGTGAAAACCTGGTGGAAGCCGCTGCCGAAGCTTCGGAAGAGCTGATGAACAAGTACCTGGAAGAAGGTACTCTGACTGAAGAAGAAGTGAAGCTCGGCGTGCGTACCCGTACCCTGGCCACCGAAATTCAGCCCATGCTGTGCGGTACCGCCTTCAAGAACAAGGGTGTGCAGCGCATGCTGGACGCCGTGATCGACTACCTGCCCGCGCCTGTGGACATTCCTGACGTTACCGGTACCGATCCCGATGACGAAGAGAAGAAGCTGTCGCGCAAGGCTGACGATGCTGAGAAGTTCTCGGCCCTGGCCTTCAAGCTGATGACTGACCCGTTCGTGGGCCAGCTGACCTTCGTGCGCGTGTACTCAGGCGTTCTGAGCAAGGGCGAGACCGTTCTGAATGCCGTGAAGGGCAAGAAGGAACGTATCGGCCGTATCGTGCAGATGATGGCCAACGACCGCGTGGAAGTCGAAGAAATCCGTGCTGGCGACATCGCTGCCTGCGTGGGTCTGAAGGACGTGACCACCGGCGAAACCCTGTGCGACATCGCCGCTCCCATCGTGCTGGAACGCATGGTCTTCCCCGAGCCCGTGATTGCACAGGCTGTGGAACCCAAGTCCAAGGCCGACCAGGAAAAGATGGGTATCGCTCTGTCGCGTCTGGCTGCAGAAGATCCTTCCTTCCGCGTGCGTACCGACGAAGAATCCGGTCAGACCATCATCGCCGGTATGGGCGAGCTGCACCTGGAAATCATCGTTGACCGCATGAAGCGTGAATTCAACGTGGAAGCCAACGTGGGCAAGCCCCAAGTGGCCTACCGCGAAACGATCCGCAACACGGTCAAGGACGTGGACGGCAAGTTCGTTCGCCAATCCGGTGGTAAGGGTCAGTACGGTCACGTGGTTCTGACGCTGGAGCCTCAAGAGGCCGGCAAGGGCTTCGAGTTCGTCGACGAAATCAAGGGTGGTGTGGTTCCTCGCGAATACATCCCTGCGGTGGAAAAGGGCGTGATCGAAGCCCTGACTTCCGGCGTGCTGGCTGGCTACCCCGTGGTGGACGTCAAGGTGCGTCTGACCTTCGGCTCGTACCACGATGTGGACTCGAACGAAATGGCGTTCAAGATGGCCGCCATCTTCGGTTTCAAGGAAGCTGCCCGCAAGGCCAACCCCGTCATCCTGGAACCCATGATGGCTGTGGAAGTGGAAACACCGGAAGACTACGCCGGTACGGTGATGGGTGACCTGTCTTCCCGTCGCGGTATGGTGCAAGGCATGGACGACATGGTCGGTGGCGGCAAGGCCATCAAGGCCGAAGTGCCTCTGTCGGAAATGTTCGGCTACGCCACGTCGCTGCGTTCGATGACCCAAGGTCGCGCCAGCTACACGATGGAATTCAAGCACTACGCCGAAGCTCCTCGTAACGTGGCCGAAGCCATCGTGGCCGCTCGCGCTAAGTAAGCATTTCGGTCATAATCCGAAATTCGCCCGAAGACAGCTGACGCTGTCTTCGGGCGAACTCGGATTGAAACAAGTTGCCGGTCTGCGACTGCATGCCGCCCTGTCACCTGTGCGGGGCGAAACAGCAATGCGGTGCAGACCTTAAACATCACACAGGTTTGCTCTTTTCTCTGGAGAATTTGCAATGGCAAAAGAAAAATTTGAACGTACCAAGCCCCACGTGAACGTGG